>CAZOXB010000042.1:0-17208 GCA_964583635.1 uncultured Opitutaceae bacterium
CGGATTGAGGCCGGAATAGACAGCACGCTTGTCGGAATAGGTCACGTACCGGGCCTCGACACCGCTGGCGATGCCGATCGGGCCACCGGTGAAGAACCGGCCGATCCGCCCGCTCACCCTTGCATCCCAGACAAAGAGGCTGGTCTGCCCCATCCGGTCCTCATCATCAAAGAGCGGATCGAGGACCCCCACCGGATTCTCGTACAGCTTGTCCACCGTGATCTGGTTGTTGACGATCCGGAATGTGACCGGAAAGGGATTGAAGGCGGTGGCATCGGTGCGATTCAACGCCTCGCGCAGGCGGGACTCACGCACTTGGAAATGCTCGTACTCATGGGTTTGCGCTCCCGAAGCCATCAGGGCGGATTCCCATTCCCAGTTGTCGCCAAGCTTGCCGCGCAGACCGCTGAGCGCACGCCAGGCGTAACTCCACACCTCGGTCACGCGGGGCTTGAAGCCGCTCGGTGTTTCGGAGTTCTGGCCGGGGGAAATTCCGGTCCACAAGGAGACATCGGCCGGTGTGCCCACGAGTCGGGGCGTGCCATCCGCATTGGGCGCCCCGGTCGGATGGTAGAAACGCACTCCGAACGGGTTGTAGGGGTTCGCCGCCGGCATGTAGATGCCCCAATCGTCGGTGTTCTTGAAGTTTGTCGGCTCGCGTCCGTTCCGACTGTACGCGCGGTAGAAAAGCAGGTCGCCAAAGAGGGTGATGTTCTCGTTGAGCGGCTTGTCGATGAACGTGGAGAACTGGATGCGGTCGGTGGCCGGAACCAGGATCTTCCAACGGTTCCAGTTGGAGAAAGTCGCCACCTCGGGGCTGTCGATGTTGGCCGACGGGGCCGTCGCCTTGAAGTTCACCCCGGTGGCGGTGGGGATCAGGTAGAACATGCCGTTCGTGGCCATCGTCGCGACACCGGCCGGAACCGTGCCGCTCGCGACGATGCCGGCATTGCCCGTCGGCCGGGATCCGATGAAGGTGAGGTAGTCCGGCTGAATGAATCCGCGCTGCCACTGTCCCCATTGGTTGACCGAATTGGAGTTGCGAAAATCGTTGTCCCGGGCAATCGCCGCCCCCGTCGCGGGATCCGTCAGGGGCAGGCCGTTCCACGGTGCCGGAAGGTCGCGGGTCTGGCGCATGTCGGAGCTCTTGGACCAAGAGCGGTCATGCTCGGCCAGCGCATCGCGATGGAAATAGTCGAACGAGACGGAGATGTGGGCATTGCCCTTCTTGAATCCTTCGTAGAGCGTCGCGCCCGCCTCATTGGCGCCGCCATGCTGGGTCATGGATCCCTTGAACGTGATTCCGCGTCCAACGTAGGTCCGGGATACGATGTTGTTGATCACGCCGGCCGCCGCATCGGCACCATAGATCGCGGAGGCGCCGTCGCGGAGGATCTCCACGCGGTCCACGAGAGCCCGCGGGATGGTGTTGATGTTCACCGCCAGCGAGGGAACCCCGTTCTCCGCCATCGAAATGGGATGCGGGGCCATGCGCCTGCCGTTGAGCAGCGTCAGCGTGCTGCCCGAGCCGATGCCACGAAGGTCGACCGAGGCCACATCGCCGCGGGCAAGCTGCGGCCCGTTGTTCATCTCCGTGATGGCGGAGATCTCCGCCATGTTGATCGTCTCAAACAGATCGGCCATGGTGGAGGCACCGCGGGCATCGATGTCGGTCTTCTCCAGGACCGTGACCGGCAGTGCCGTTTCCGCGTCAATCCGCCGGATGTTCGATCCCGTCACCGTCATCGCCTCCATCGTCACCGGCTCCGCATCAGGGGCCGGACGCGATGACTGGGCATTCAGGGCCGGGGAGGCGAACGCATGCAGCAAAACAGCCGCGAGCAGGGCTGCCGAACGAGTAGGGTATTTCATGGTAGGGAAAACGGAAAGACTGCTGAACGGAAGAAATAGGCGCGTCGATGCGAATTTCTATGCGGATAAATATTTTGTTGGCGTGGGTTGGTGGCCCATATGAGATTGGCGGGGAAACAGGTCCGGGTTGCCTCCCCCAGCCCGTCATTCAATGCCCAAGCAAGTCACCTACCCCGACGAGATCCTGCGCATGGCGGCGACGCTCTACTACGTCGACAACCTCGGGCAGGCGGAGGTGGCCGACTTCGTGCAGGTTTCGCAAACCAAGATTTCGCGTCTGCTGGCCGTCGCCCGGGACCGCGGCATCGTGCGGATTTCCGTCGATCAATATGCGGCGCGGAATGAAAATCTTGAACGCCAGCTTTGCGCGGCTTTCGGCCTGAAGAACGCGGCCGTGATAGAAACGCCCCTGACGGCGGACAAGCGGATCGTCCGCCAGATGGTCGGCCATTTCGGCGCGCCCTTCGTCGCCTCCCTGCTCCCACCCGGCGGCATCGTCGCGCTGGGTGGCGGGCGCAGCGTCGCCAGCGTGGTCCGGCGTTTCCGGCGGGGTGACATCAAACGCCTCACGCTGGTCCAGGCGATGGGCAGCATCGAAGCCAACATCTCCGCGGATGACGCCATTGAGCTGGGCCGCTTCATCGTCGGTCTCTGGGGCGGAGAGTTCCTCCGGCTGAACACGCCCGCGTTTGTATCCGACCGGAAGACCCGCGACGCTTTTCTTGCCTCCGACCAGATCCAATCCGTCTGGCGGCGCGTTCGCCGGGCGGATGCCGCCCTCGTCGGGGTTGGACCGCTCGAGCATTCCACCTATATTGAAAAGGGAGTCATCTCGCCGTCAGCCCTCGCGCAACTCAAGGCTGCAGGGGCGGTGGGGGAAATCTGCGGCCGGTTCTACAATGAAAAGGGGAGGGAATGCCACTCGCCCTGGCGCGATCGCGCGATCAGTATCGAACTCCGCGATCTTCGGCGCGTACCCCAGGTCATCGGCGTCGCCGCGGGCCCCGAACGGGCCGCAGCCCTCGCCGGCGCCCTCCGCGGAGGCCTGCTGAAAGCCCTGCTCATCGATGTCGCCGGCGCACGGGCGATGCTCTCATTGGGATGAACGGTCCGACAATCACTCCGAACGGAGTGAATGATCGGTGCTGTGCGGCAGGAGGAAGAGTGTCTGTTGCGGACCCATGTCCGTTTCCAAATACGGCAAGCATTTGGAAGCTTGAGACCGCGGCCTTTTCCTCCCGCTCCGCACGGTATGGGCCATCCATCGGACACTCCAGAGTCGATGGTGACCCGATTGCCGGCATAGTGTGAGCGGCGAGTAGGAACTCGACGTTTTGTGGCGGGTACCCCCCCGTGAAAGCGATTTCCATTGGCGGCATACGTCTCGGAGAAGTGAGGCCTCCGGAATGACATCAAGAATGGACAAACGCCGCATGCCATATCTACATGTAGCTATGGCAGCTATTACGAAGGCCAAATTGTTTCAACATGGTGGTTCACAAGCCGTGCGGCTCCCGCGTGAATTCAGATTCACGGGCAAGGAAGTCCGAATTCTACGAACGCCTCGCGGTATTCTTCTTCAATCACTGGACTCCGACTTTGAGGAGCGCCGCCAGAAATTCCTGGCTCTCGCCGGCTCGTGTCCGAACCTGCCCGATGTTCCATCGCACGCGACCCCTGACCTTCCGCGCGACGAATGATCTATCTTCCGGATACCAACACGATCTCCGCCTACATGCGCAGCGATCCGTCGGGACTGGTAGGCAAGATGCAGTCGATGTTCGCAGATTTGCGACTCTCCGTCATCGTGCTCGCCGAACGGGAATTCGGTGTTACCAAAGGGTGCAGCGCCCAGGCCCGGTTGCAGCTTTCAGCCCTCGCAAGAACATTGCCCATCGAGCCGTTTAGCCGGGATGATGCCACGCACTACGCCGCGATTCGACACGACCTTGAAATGAGAGGAGTGGGCATTGGGCCCTTTGATACCTTGCTTGCCGCGCAGGCCTTGCGTCTGGGGGCGACCTTGGTCACGCGCAATATGCGCGAGTTTTCACGAGTACGCGGCCTGTTGCTCGAAAACTGGCATTGAGCCCAACCCGGTTAAACCTAGGTGACACCCGGTTCACAATCGGGGGTTTGACCGCGTTGAACCCGGTTGTACGCCACAGCCAAATCACCTCTCAAAATGGACGTCTTACTGGGGACGCGGGGGTGGAATGGTGGACGCTACTGGACTCGAACCAGTGACCCCGTGCGTGTGAAGCACGTGCTCTAACCAACTGAGCTAAGCGTCCAAAATCAAAGGAAGGTTGAGTGATAATCGTCAAATTAGGCAGGGGAAGCAAATTCCGCGACCAGACCGCCAAACGGTCAAGAGGATCGACTTTGGTAGGCTTTCGTGCCGGACGACGCTCATTATCAACTGCTCCCCAAGCAGCGGGCGCGTCACGGTTCGCCGGAGGCGATGATGGCCGAGCTCTTGTGCGCCACGACGGTGAGGCCTTCGACACCGTACGTGCTCCTTTCCGGAAAAAAGCCTGGAGTCCAGGGAATGCATCCCGTGCTTGCCGCCGATCCGCGGTACAATTCGGTTCTCACCCACACTCAGGTTGCAAATGGCCGCATTCGCGACAGCTATAAGGTCTTCCGGGACAATCCTGAGGGATGGCGTCGGGTGATTCCGGAGTGCCTCGTCTTGAAACGGTTGGCCGAAGCCGGGCTGATTGCGACGCCGGTTCAGCCGGGCCCCGCAATGTAGCGGAAATCACCGACGAAAAGCCTACAGCAATTTCAGCTTGGCCTGGGCTGGGCTAAGGACCAGCACCCCGAAGGCCAGGGCAGTCCGGAAGTCACGGGGATTGAGCGTCACCAAGAGTTTACTCTCCGTCGCGAGCGCGGCGGCGACAAACGGCAGATCATACGCATCCGGCCAGACCGCGTCCGGAACCTCCGCCGGCTGCACCAAGATCCCCGAGCTGCGAAGTTTGAGGATCAAGCCGATCCTATCCGCCGGAGTGATGACGTGACCGAACTCCGGACGCTCCAGAACCTCGGCATATTCGGCCAGCATCAGACCGGTGTAGCCCAGATGCAGCCGGTCGGAAAAGAATGCCGAGACCAGGGCGCCAGCGGACTTCCGAGGAGAAAGGAGACCAGCGACAAATACGCTCGTGTCGAGAACGACCACCTCAGGCATGACGGGCGCGACGCGCGGCCTTGACCACCGCCGTGACCTGGGCGCCCGTCATCTTGTCCGCGCCGCTGTCCTTGGCTCGCTGGCGGATGCGTTCCAGGGAAATCTGCCCCAAAGCGTCAATGGCCATGCGTTCCAATTCGTGTCCCAGTCCGCCGGGCGACACGCCCGCAGCCGATTCCGCGGCGTCACGTAGAAAACGTGAAACCGGCAGACCGCGCTTTCGCGCCGCCGCGCGTATCCGGCGGGACGCGGCGGCGGGAGCATGGAAGGAAAGGGTCGGCACGCCTATAGATTCCTATAGGCCTTCACCGGAGTCAAGGCATCCCTTGCTTGCGTTCAATCTCCCAGGTCGGAAGGGTGGCTCGAGCCGCCGAACCAGCGGGACGCGCCTGTCGTATTCGAAAGGTTTGGGCATCGGCTATTTTCTGGTCACCACCGGACGTTTTCGATCCGGAAAGAGCGTGCGGCAAATTTCACACACGGTGCCGTCGCAGCCCCGCGCCGTGCAGTGTTCGCGACCATAGTAAATGATGCGCAAATGCAGCCCATTCCACTGCTCCTCGGGAAAGAGGTGCTTCAGATCGGCTTCTGTCTGCTCCACGCTGCGCCCACTTGTCAGTTTCCAGCGTTGGGCCAGCCGATGGATGTGCGTATCCACCGGAAACGCAGGAAAGCCAAAGGCCTGCGACATGACAACCGAGGCGGTCTTGTGTCCCACCCCCGGCAATGCCTCCAGCGCGGCAAAGGTCGACGGTACCTGTCCGTCATGCAGCTCCAGCAACATCGCGGACAGACCGCGGATCGCCTGGGCCTTGCGCGGGGAAAGTCCGCAGGGGCGCACGATGGCGTCGATCTCCTTCACGCTCAGCTTCACCATGTCTCCAGGCGTGCGTGCCCTCGCAAAGAGCGCGGGGGTCGTCAGGTTGACCCGTTTGTCCGTGCACTGCGCTGACAGCAGGACCGCAATCAGGAGCGTGTAGGCATCCGTGTGCTCCAGCGGAATCGCCGGATCCGGATAGAGTTCGGCCAGTTTCGGCCCGACATAGGCAGCGCGCTCGTGGCGTGTGGAAAAAGGCACGAAGGGCTGCGTGATGCGGGAGCCTTTCACGCCGCCAAACAAGGGGTCCTTCCTCCGGAATTTCAACCGCTATAAATTCAAACCCGCCGCCAGAACCCTGTTGCTCCGACCGACCGCCCTCCTAGCTTCGGCGGGCCACCTCTTTTCATGTCTTCCGCCACCACTGCTCCTTCCATGCAACGCGATTCCCTGGCGCCTCTCGACACCTTCGCCCGCCGCCACCACGGTGACAACGCTGCCGACCTGGCCGGAATGCTCGGCCTGCTGGACTACCCGTCTCTGGACGCCTTGGTGGACGCCGCCGTGCCGGCGCCGATTCGTCTGCCGGCTCCCCTGTCGCTGCCGGCACCGATCGGTGAAAGCGCCGCCCTCGCCGAGTTGCGCACGATCGCGGGATTGAACCAGGTCTTCAAGAGCTACATCGGGCAAGGTTACTACAACACCCACACCCCGGGGGTCATCCAGCGCAACATCCTCGAGAATCCCAGCTGGTACACCGCCTACACACCCTACCAGGCTGAAATCTCCCAGGGGCGAATGGAGGCCCTGCTGAATTTCCAGACGCTGGTGATCGAGCTCACCGGCATGGACATCGCCAACGCCTCCATGCTGGACGAGGCGACCGCCGCCGCCGAGGCGATGACCCTGGCGATGCGGTCCGTCGGCAGCCCCGGGCGAAACCGGTTCTTCGTTTCCGAAAACTGCCATCCGCAGACCCGCAATATCGTCATCACCCGTGCCCAGCCGCTCGACATCGAGGTGGTGATTGGCGACCATCGCACGCTGCCCATCGACGCGACCTACTTCGGGGCGCTGGTGCAGTACCCCGACACGTTCGGCCTGATTCATCCCTATGACGAATTCGTGGGCCAGGTGCATGCCGCCGGCGCCGTCGTGATCGTCGCAACCGACCTGCTGGCGCTGACGTTGCTGCGCTCGCCCGGTGAATTTGGAGCGGACGTTGCCGTCGGTTCCGCGCAGCGCTTCGGCGTGCCCATGGGTTTTGGAGGCCCCCACGCCGGTTTTCTTGCGACGAAGGATCTCTACAAGCGCCAGATGCCGGGCCGCCTGATCGGCGTTTCCAGGGATGCCCAGGGCAACCCGGCGCTGCGCATGGCTCTGGGCACGCGCGAGCAGCACATCCGGCGGGACAAGGCCACCTCCAACATCTGCACCGCCCAGGTCCTGCTGGCGGTCATGGCATCGATGTATGCCGTTTACCACGGGCCGGAGGGACTCCGCCGGATTGCCCGCCGGGTGAAACAACTGACGGACCTGCTCGCCCAGGCCCTGCGCGCCACCGGGGCACAGGTGCGCGAGGGCACCGTGTTCGACACCCTCGTGGTGACGCACGTATCAGCCGCCCGGGTACATGCGGCCGCCCATGCCCGCAGGATCAATCTCCGCCACATCGACGAGACCACGGTGGCCATCTCGCTCGACGAGGCGACGACACGGGAGGATGTCGTCGTGCTGGCCGGACTCTTCCGCGAATCCGCAACCGTTCAGGACGGCGACGGAGCCGGCGTGGAATTTCCGCTGCCGCATCGCCGCAGCAGCGGCTTCCTCAACCACCCGATCTTCAACCGCCACCACACGGAGCACGAGATGCTGCGCTACATCAAGCGGCTGGAGGCGAAGGATCTGTCGCTCTGCCACTCCATGATCTCGCTCGGTTCCTGCACGATGAAACTGAACGCCACCAGCGAAATGCTTCCCGTGACCTGGCCCGAATTCACCAGGCTCCACCCCTGCGCTCCGCAGGAACAGTGGCGCGGCTATGCCCAGCTGTTCCGCGATCTGAAGAGCTGGCTGGCGGAGATCACCGGTTTTGCTGAAATCTCGCTCCAGCCGAACGCCGGCTCACAGGGCGAATTCGCCGGGCTTCTGGCGATCCGCCGCTTCCATCATTCGCGCAACCAGTCGAACCGCTCGGTCTGCCTCATCCCCACCAGCGCCCACGGCACGAATCCCGCCAGCGCCGTCATGTGCGGCATGAGCGTGGTCCCCGTGGCCTGCGATGCCAACGGCAACATCGACATGGCTGACCTCAGGGCCAAGGCCGATCAGCACGCCGGAAACCTGGCCGCGCTGATGGTGACATACCCGTCCACCCACGGTGTATTTGAATCAACCATACGCGACATCTGCACGCTCATCCACGAGCGCGGCGGGCAGGTGTACATGGACGGTGCGAACATGAATGCGCAGGTCGGCCTGACCTCGCCGGGATTCATCGGCGCGGACGTCTGTCACCTCAACCTGCACAAGACCTTCTGCATCCCCCACGGCGGCGGCGGTCCGGGCGTGGGACCCATCGGGGTGGCCGCGCATCTCGTCCCCTTCCTGCCCGGCAACCCCGCCCAGGCGGACGCGGCACCGGCGGGCGCGGTATCGGCCGCGAATTACGGATCCGCCTCGATCCTGGTCATTTCGTGGATGTACATCCGCATGATGGGCGCCGCCGGCCTCACGGAGGCGACCAGGCGGGCCATCCTCCATGCGAACTACATCGCCCGCCGGTTGGAGCCGCATTTCCCGGTCCTCTACAAGGGCGGCGACGGACTGGTCGCGCACGAGTGCATCATCGACCTGCGTGCCTGGAAGAAGGAAGGCATCGAGGTGGAGGACGTGGCCAAGCGCCTGATGGACTACGGGTATCACTCCCCCACCATGAGCTGGCCGGTGGCCGGCACGCTGATGATCGAACCGACGGAGAGCGAGGCGAAGGTCGAGCTTGACCGTTTCTGCGACACCCTGATCGCGATCCACGGCGAGATGGGCCGGGTGGCCGGCGGCGAGTTCCACAAGACCAACAATGTCCTCAAGAACGCCCCGCACACTGCGTCCGTGGTTGTCGCGGACAAGTGGGATCGCCCCTACTCGCGCGAGCTCGCCGCCTTCCCGACGCCGTACGTCCGGGCCGCCAAGTTCTGGCCCGCCGTCGGCCGTGTCGACAACGTCTACGGCGATCGCAATCTCGTGTGCTCCTGCGCCGGGATGGAGGCCTACGCGGAAGGCAAGAGCTGATTGGGTTTGCGGCTGTTTTCGAATCCGTTCAAACGGCGGTCGCCGGGATCGAGTCGGAGATCTTGTTTCGTGCGGCAATCCACGCGTGGGCGCGCGCCAGCCCGTCGGCGAGTTTTTCCAACTGCACGGGCTTGCCCATGAAATCATGCATGCCCGCCGCGGTGCAGGCATCCCGGTCGTCCTTGCGCGCATTGGCGGTCAGAGCGATCACGTAGGGGAGGCCGCTCTCGGGGATGATATCGTGAAGCCGGCGCGTGGCTTCGAGGCCGTCCATTTCCGGCATCTGCAAATCCATCAGTACCGCGTCATAGGACTGATGCGCAACGCGATCGACGGCCTTTCGTCCATTGTCCACCCAGTCGGCGGTGTAACCGAGCCGCTTGAGCAGGAACTGGGCAACGCGGGCGTTCACCGGATTGTCCTCGACCAACAACAGTCGCAATGGGTGCTTCCTGGCGAACTCCGCGCCAAGCACCGGTTCCTTGGTTGCGGCGGCGGGCGGTTTCCGCGCGAGGCCCGCCGCCCTGCGAACCGCGGCGAAGAGCGCCCGCGGCCTCAGCGGCATCAGCACATCAAGAAATTCACCCGTCGTGTCGTCGGTGCGTTCATGGCCCCGTTGCACCAGGCGGACCATGATGCCCGTACCGCCGGCACGGCTTCCCGCCGGCTCGACCATCACGCAGTCAGCGAGCAGCAGGACATCGAACGCGGTGTCAATTTCCGTCGGCGAGGCAACCCATCGGACCTGCGCTCCCCATTCCTCCAGTTGAAGTTTGGCCCCTTGGGTCCCGATGGTTTCAGGTCCGACGAGCATGACCCGGCATTGCTCCAACCCGGCAAACTCCGGCAGTGCCCGCTTCGGTGCAGCGGACGCGCGGACGGAGAAAAAGAATCGCGATCCATGCCCAACCTCGCTTTCGACGCCGATGGTTCCACCCATGAGTTCGACCAGGCGACGGGCGATCGCGAGTCCAAGTCCGGTTCCGCCGAAACGCCGTGTGGTTGATGCGTCCACCTGGGAAAACATCTTGAAAAGACGGTCCATTCGATTCGTCGGAATGCCGATCCCGGTATCCCTCACGGAAAACAGCAACCGTTCCCCTTCAACGGCGGATCGGTCCGCTGAAACGTGGACCGTTACTCCGCCGCGCTCTGTGAACTTGATGGCGTTGCTGACTATGTTGCCGAGCACCTGGCGGAGACGGCCAGCGTCGCCGATGACGACCGACGGCAAGTCGCGCGCAAGGATCACGGAAAGGCCGATGTCGCGTTCGCGGCATCGCACGGAGAAAAGATCAACGGTAGCCTCCACGCAGCCGATGAGATCGAAGGGCTGCTCGTTCAGCTCGAGTCGTCCGGCCTCGATTTTTGAAATATCCAGGATGTCATCGATGATTTCCAGCAGGGCGTCGGCACTGGATCGGATTGTCCTGACACATTCGTCGGTTTCCTCAGGCAGTTTCCCGTTCATCAGCAGGCTGGACATCCCGATGATGGCATTCATCGGGGTGCGCAGTTCGTGACTCATGTTGGCGATGAACTCGGTCTTGGCCCGGTTCGCATTTTCCGCGGCGTCACGCGCGGCGCGCAGGGTTTCCTCCGCTTCCTTGCGCAGCGTGTTGTCCCGGGAGATCTCCACGAACCCGGCGCCATCCGGCAGGCGGGACAAGGTGACATCGGCCCAGAACCGACTTCCATCGCGTCGCATGCGCCACCCTTCGAAAGCTTCCGTTCCTGCGGAACCCGCAACCGCAAGGAGACGTGAGGGAACGCCGTTCGAACAATCCTCGGAGGCGAAGAAGCTTGCATAAGCGAGCCCCTGCGCCTCGCTCGCGGAATATCCAAGCAGCCGCTCCGCGGCGGCATTCCAACGGACGACGATTCCACCGGCATCGATTGTGCAGATCATGTGATCACGCGCGCTTTCAATCGTCAGGCGAAGCTGCTCCTCGCTCTCGCGCAGGCGGGCGTCGGTGGAACGGAGGACTTCCACCGTTCGTTCCAATTCCGTGCGGGATGCCAGGAGGCCGGCGGTCATGCGATTGAAGGTGTCGGCCAATTCTCCACACTCGTCATTGGAATATGTTGCGACGTTTCGGCTGAAATCGCCCCGGCCCACCGCCTCGGCGCTGTCGCGCAGCTGGCGCAACGGCTGCGTGATACGCCGGATCAGCAACCAAACGCTGGCGGAGCTGATCGCAATTCCGATCAGGCTCACGCTCATCAGTAGGAATCTGATGTCGCGCAGCGCCTGCATTCTCGCCTCGTACGAGGAAAGGAGCAGGTAGTGAAAGCCCGGTTGTCCCGCCGCCGACGCGTAGTCGCCCGAAAGCGCAAAGAAGTGTTCGCCGTCGACGACGATCGGAAAAATCAGCGGTGAGTTGTGGGTTCCCTCCGGTCCTGTCCCGGCTTCAGCCTGGGGCGGAAGTTCGTGCAGCAGGGTTGTGGCCGTGAGCCGACCTTCGTGCAATACGGCGATATCCGCACGCGTCAGGGACTTCAACTCCTGCAGGGTCCGGTCGCCAAAACCCAGGCCGACCATGAGCACGCCGACGACGGCCAGCCGGTCTGTTGAGAGTGCAGGTACGCAGATGACGTTATAGTGCCGCCGTCCCAGAAAGGCGGTGCCGGCGATAACCTCGCCCTCGAACGCCGTCTTCACCATGTCGGTTGTCGGCGCCTGGAGCGCGTCGAAATCGAAGCGGGTTTCCAGGCGGGCGCCGGCCAGTATTGCGCCGGCGTGGACGGAATAGGTCAGGAATTCGACCTCGCCTCCCAGCTCCTCCATCGAATCCCGCAGGAACTCGGTCATCGTCTTGGCGTCGCCCAGTTGGGCGATCGCCTTGAAACGCGGTTCGTTGACAAACCCGCGAAAGCGGCTGGCCAGGTTCCGCTCCATGATGTCGAGGGAGTGCCGGAAGACGGCATCGGCCGCGGTGAGGGTCCGCCGGCCCTCCACGAGCGCCTCGGCGCTGACGTGCCGGTTGATGATCCAGATTGTCACCATCGGCAGCAGCACGAGGAACGCCAGCACTGGCACGAGTACCTTGGCCTGAAAACTGAAGCGAAGGGAAGATCCGTGCTTCATGGCGAGGCCGATCGGGGGCTAGTCGTTCCCTGAGCCCAATCCGAGGACAAAGTTCACCACAACGATTCCATCGGCCGGCACGATCACTTCCTTGGTCTTGCTCGGCAGACGCTCATGCCACGCGCGGAGTTTGTAGGTGCCGGCCGGCACGTTGGGAATGACGAAGTGGCCCTTGTCGTTGGCACGGGAGAACCAGGGGTTGGGCAGCACGAGCACGATGCAGCTCATCTTGGTATGGATGGAACAAAAGACTTCCAGCCGACCGGTCTTGGGAAACACCACGCTCTTCGCCTCGTCGCCCCGTTTGTAGAGTCCGAGATCAAAGGGTGTGCTTTCCGCCATGCAGAACACATTGTGAAACACATCGTCGGCATTGGGCCAGTCGACAACGGTGCCCACGACGATCGGCAGGACGTGGGGGATAAAGGTGCCATCGCGCTGGGTCACCGTGCCGCGGGGCGGCGGCCGACCGGCGGGCGGCGGGGCATCGACCCCTTCGATGCTCACCACAAAATCCCGAAGCGCGGTATAGTCGATCTTTTCAAGAAATTTGTAGCGACGGCTGCCATAGCTGCCGCCCGCATCGCCTGCGGCTCCATCGGCCACGCCCCGCGCCTCGACATGTCCGGTGATGGTGCCTGCGTTTGCGGACGCGGCGGGAATCAACGTCCATGCGAGCGATGCAAAGACCGAAAGCGCTCGGAAATTGGAGAAAGCAGTCATCGGCGTCGAAGTCAGAACCCAATGGCAGCCTGAGCGGCGAACATGCGGTTGTCGCGATCGACACCCGTGGTGAGTTCCCCCTGTTCCAGCGTATAATCCAGTTTGAACAGAAGCGACGTGCTGAACCGGTAGCCGCCACCCATGCTCAGGCGTTGAAGCTCCCTTGTTTTCAGGCTACCGAGGAAGTACTTTCCGAAATTGCCGATGCCGGCGAGAGGGTAACCGCGGTCGGTTCGCAGGGAACTGTAGCGAAACGCGCCGTAGAGGTTGCCTGCCAGGGATTGGACGCCTTCGATCTGAAAATAGCTGAAGCGGCGGGTATTGTCTGACGAGGGGTCATTGTCCCGGTAGCGGGCCCGACCACCCGCGATCCAGAAATGGCCGGCTTTCCATGTGTACCGCGCGTCGATTTCCGCCAGTTCCGCCTCATGCGTGGTGGAATTCGCTGAACCGATGTTCCGGAAGACGTTGTTGCCGATCCATATCTCAGAAAGCGGCTCCGCGGCAGAATTCAATTCTCCGGTGCGCATGGCGCTGGCGCTGACATGCAGGCGCGGCAGGACGTCGAATCCAACGCGCATGGCGACTGACTTGTCGGCATTGAAATCCCGCGCTCTCCGGCTGCTACCGTTCAGAATCGCGAAGGCAAAGTCGGCGCGTCCGAGTTCGCCGTAAAGTTCAATGCCCTCATCCGTGCCCCAGACGTCGCTCACGGAATGAGAAATAAGCGGGTTCGTGAGTGGATCGCGATTCAGGTATTCTTCTCCGAACGGAACATCGACCCGGCCAATCCGCAGATTGACCAGCCGTTCGGGGCCGCCCAAGGCGCCTGACACATCCTCAAATTCCACATAGAATTCACCGAGGTGGAAGTTTTCATCCGAGGTCTCATTCTTTGAAAGTTGCAGCTCTCCGAAAAAGTAGCTGCGTCGGGCGATTCGGGCCTCGAGATGGAGGTTGGCGTCGTCGACCCGGAACTCCTCGTTGGGATACCGTCCGTCCTTTCCGGACGAAAAAAAGGAGAATCCCACCTCACCGGAGATGGAGACTCGGGGCCCCGCAGTTTCCTCGCGTGGGGCGCTTTCCGCCGGGGGTGCCGATACGGACTCCCGCATGACGCTCATCTGGACGCGCAGTTCGTCGAGTTGCCGCTGTTGGGCTTCCAACTGGGCGCGCATGAGCTTGTTCTGTTCGATCAACTCCTGCAACGGGTCGGCCCGCGCGGAGGCCACGCAACCGATCGCGAAGGCGGCAAGGACACGGAGTGTGCTCCCGTGCCGGCGATGGCAAAATGGCGGACGCAAGAGGAGCATGGGAGTTGAATGAGGAGTCTTCTCCAGCCTGTTACGGATCAAAATGACCCTCACTTGAGCTCCATTTCCCCAGCGCCCGGCCTTCCAGCGGGCCCATATTCATGGCTGGAGCGATTCTCCAGAATCAGGCATGAACACTTGTTGTGCCATCACCCTGTTTCGTGACAGGTCCCTCCAGGCTCGCCGAGCCTCTTCACTTTTCACCATTCGCCGGCTGGCCGACGAAAGCGTCTCACGCGAAATTGATGTTTCCGCGCAAATCGGCGTCTCCGGCGCGTTGCATCAAACCCAACATCATTCCACATTCAGCCTGTCGGGTACAGCGGACGAAAAAGATCAAACCCGGATGCTCCGGAAGTTTGGGCGCCAGTGCGAGAAAGTCGTCGCGATTTCTGGTGATGGTAATCATCCCGTGCTCGTGAGCGTACGCGAATATCTCGGCGTCGGACGCCGTGATCAGGAACACCTCGCGCAAGACCGTGACAGTGTGGCCCCAATGGCGCAGGAGCAGCGCAATCTCTTCCGGAGTGTCCTCGATCCAGGAAAAACGTCACGCGGAGTCTTCGCACATTTGCTCCGCGACCAGCGCGTCGATTTCGACGCGGTGGTCCTCATAGTAGGATAGGCATTCGCAAACCTGCGCGCGGGTCACCCCCGGAAAGCTGCGGCAGACCTCATTGCCACCCGCGTCGTTGATGACGAGGCTTATGATATCATGCACACCAATGCGGGTGCCTTCGATGATCACGCGGCTTGAACGAATACCGGGGATTCGGGTCAGGTAGCGGCAAGAGGTGCCGGGAATACGGAGCATGATGACGCAAATGTCGATTTCCCCAATGCTGGGTCCGGATTGGATCAATTAGTCTGAAGAGTTCGCTAAAACGGTTTCTTGGAAAGCGTCGGCCAACCCATGAAGCCTAAACTCCTCAGTCCGGATGAAAGGGGGTGACGATCCCCTTTGGGCCGATCCGGGGTTGCAGGAAAGGCAGAACGCGTGCCTCGACGCAGAGAACCGTCTCTTTAAGTTCTGTGTATGCCCTTCAAGACCATCCGTGTCGACTTGGACGCCTATCGCGCATTGAAATCCGCCAAGTTGTCCAAACGGGAATCCTTTTCCGCGGTCATCAAGCGTGTGGTCGAGCCGCCGCCAGCGGCGAACTTTACCGCGCTTTTGGAACAGTTGCAGGAATTCGCCGGCAAGGGCGTCTTCACCGCGGCCGAGCGGGCCGAACTCCGGCGAAATAAACGGCAGCCGCCTCGCTCGCGCCCGCGCGTAAAGCGGCCCGACCATGCTTCTTGATTCGAGCTACTTGATCGATCTGGAGGAGGAGATCGCCGAACGGAAGTTCGGCCCGGCAATTGCTTTCGCCCACGCTCACCGCCGTTCCGCCCCGCGCATCAGCATTATCTCCCTGGGCGAACTCGCGGTCGGAGCGGTCGACGAAGCGGGCACCCGCCGCTTCCTGGCGCGCTACCGCTTGACCACGCTCAAGCCGGAGATCGGCTACCTGGCGGGCCGGTTGGAGCGCGCGCTCGCCGCGACGGGCCAGCGCCTCGGAGAAATCGACAACTGGATCGCCGCGACTGCCCTGTACTACGGCGAACCCATCGTCACGAACGACAACGATTTTGCCCGGGTTGTGCGGGCCGGGCTGCCCCTCAAGCTGCTGCGTTACTAAACGCGTAGTCGGCCCCTTCGACACCGAGATCGCGAAGCCCGTAGAAGCAGAATGCTGGGTTAGCGCCTGGGATTCATGATTTTCAATCGTTTGATTGGGCGACAGTTCCTTAATTGATTCGACAGCACACTGCTAACCGCTTAGCTTCCAAGCATGAATCATGCAGCCTTCAGCCGGAAAGGAGGGCAAGCCCGCTCCCCGGCCAAGACCCTCGCCAACCGTGCCAAGGCAGTTGCCTATTGGGAGGCCGTGCGAAGCGGAAAGAAGCCGCAGCCGCGCCGCCCGCGTATGCCGCCTGCACCCGAGACCGTCGCCCAGCTTTTGGCTGACTATTGCCGGCAGGCGGGCATCACCCGGCTGGAGGCTTTCGGTTCTACCGCGCGAGGGGACGCCAAGCGAGGCAGTGACGTGGACCTGATGGCGACTTTTCGGACCAATCCCGGCCTGCGGTTCTTCACGATGGAGGCAGAAATGGCGGCGATTCTCGGCGTGCCGGTGCATTTGCTGACCCGTGAGTCGGTCGAACAGATGTCCAATCCCTACCGACGAAGCTCCATTCTGGCGGACGCCAGGGAGATTTATCGTGGCTAAAGCCGTTTCCAAGACGGGTGACGCCTACCTGCACGACATGCTGGAGGCGGCGCGTCTCATTCACGGCTACATGGCCGGTGTCACGTTCGAGGAATTCTGGCACAACAGCGAGAAGCGCGACGCTGTGGCGCTGCGCATCTCGGTGCTCGGCGAATCCGCCAGCAGGATCGACAAGTCCACTTAAGCGATCCTGCCGACGGTTCCGTTCAAGAGCATCCGCGGGATGCGCAACCGCATCGCCCATGACTATGGCGCGGTGGATTTCAAAATCGTGTGGGTGGTGACGCAGGAGGAGATCGGACCTTTGATCACGGCGTTGGAGGCTTATTTCAAGGGTCGGCAACCGGCCCGAGCGAAAGCCGAAGACGGTGGAATTTGACTCTTGATAGATTCAGTTTGGATACGGCTACAGCCCGATCGACGAGCCTGGGGCATGAACCCGCGCTCGACGCGGGGCGCCATCTCGAGAATCATCCGGGCGTGAGGGAGATCTCTGCAATCGTCCATTGCCTCAGTCAGCCGAACGTCTACCCCGCGGCGCTGGCGACCTTGGTTACAGTCCGGGGTTCATCCTACCGGCGGCCCGGCGCCCGCCTGCTCTTGACGGCGCAGGGCGTGCGCACGGGGTCGATCAG
>CAZOXB010000042.1:17308-19828 GCA_964583635.1 uncultured Opitutaceae bacterium
CTCCGCTTGCACTGCATGTGTTCGGCGCGGGCGACGATGCCATGCCGCTGGTGCAGGTTGCCGGTCAGCTCGGCTGGCAGGTCACCGTGGCGGACCCGCGCCCGGCCTTCGCCACCGCGGCCCGCTTCCCGCTCGCGCATCGGGTGGTGGTCATGCCGGCGGCGGGCGCGCGCGACATTCTTGCGCCCGACAGCGACTCGGCGGCGGTGATCATGACCCATCACTACATCCACGATCTGCCGCTCCTGGGCGCCGCCCTTCCCCTGCCCTATTTTTATGTCGGCCTGCTCGGTCCCCGCAAACGGGCGGAGCGTCTCCTGCATGATCTCGGAGCCAAGGGACAGCATTTCACACCGGAACAACGCTCGCGCCTGCACGGACCGGTGGGCCTGGACCTGGGTGGCGATGCGCCGGAGAGTGTCGCCCTCGCCATCGTGGCGGAAATCCAATCGGTCCGGCACGACCGCGATGCGCGTCCGCTGCGGACCCGGACCCTGCCCATACATCCATGAGCGCGGACGACAAGGCAGGCACTGCACCACGAACCGCACTGCGAATCGGTGTGATCGTCCTCGCCGCGGGTGGATCGACACGGCTCGGGCAACCCAAACAACTGCTGCGGATTGAGGGCGTGCCGCTGATTGTCCGGGTGGTTGCGGCCGCGCTGGACTCGCCCCTCTGGCCGGTCGTGGTGGTGGTCGGATCCGCCGCCGTTGCGATCCGGAAGGAACTGGCCCGACACCCGGTGCTGATCGCCGAAAATCCGGTCTGGATGGAAGGCATGGCGTCGTCCCTGCGGACGGGAATCGCCACGCTGGCGTCGTTCTCGCGCACCCTCGACGGCGCGCTGGTGGCACTGTGCGACCAGTCGGCCTTTTCGCGGCATACGATCGAATGCCTGCTACAGAAGGCGCCGCCCCACCTGGACGGCCACATCGTGGCATCACGCTACGCGGACCGACTGGGTGCCCCGGCACTTTTCAGCCGCACCTATTTTCCTGCGCTCGCAAACCTGAGTGGCGATGAGGGAGCCCGCCATGTCATCTCCGCAGCAAGCCAGGCCGGAATGGTGACAACCGTTGACCTGCCTGAACTCGCCGACGACATCGATACTCCCCAGGACCTCGCTCGATTCGGACGGCCCTGACGGTTTACGGAATCACCACTTCCATGCCAATGCGAAGGTCGTTTTCGCTTCGCATGATCTGCCGGTTGGCGGCGTAGATGTCACGCCACCTGGAGCGATCGCCGTAATATTTCTGCGCAAGGCTGAACAGGGTGTCACCCTTGACCACCCCATGCCGCCGGCCGCGCGTTTGTGCGGAGGACTCCGTCGGGCGGGTCGGGAGGGAGGGCGGCGGAGTCACCTGTGCCGCGGGTGCGGTGCGCGGATCCTGCCGCAGTCGCGGGGCGCCCGATCCCGCCGTCGTGATCGGAAGAGCCGCCGTGGTGTTCGGCGGGGTCAGCGTCGAACCAACTGCCGGCTCCGCCGAGACAAACGGGGACGACGAGGCATCGGCCGGCGGATTGCGGAAGACGGCTCCCCCTGAAGGTCGGTTGGCGAGTTGGCCGCGCAGCGTCGCGATCTCGGCTTTCAGGGACTCGTTCTCCCGCTGGTACCGTTCGACCTGTTCGAAACCGTCGTATCGCGGAATCACCGCGTTGTTCAAAGGATCGCCCGGCAAGGTGCTGGCGAACTCGCGTGTCGCGCCCTCGATGCGCTGCCGAACCAGATTGGTCTGCGGGGAATTGGGTTTGAGATCACAGTATTTGCGGTAGTGGTAAATCGCCGCGATCGGATCCTTCATGTGAAACTGATAAAGCAGTCCGGCTTCGAGATGCGACTCGGGGCCGTCATCCCCACGTTTGTCGATGACCTTGAGAAAGGCGGCCAACGCCTCCTGATTGCGCCCCTGCCGCAGCAGGTCCTTGCCGCGACGGAATCCCGGGTCATCCATTTCCGCCGTAGCAGACACCCGCTCGCCAGGGTCACAACCCGCAATGAAGAGGGTCGCGCCCAGCGCGGTCAGGCAAATGAGGAGAAGGCGGCACGTCATCGAACGGGAAAGAGATTGAGGGAAAAGCCCAGCGCGTTACGTTCACCTTTTCATTCCGCGACTCAAACGAGAAATGGCCCTCTCCCGCAAAACCGCCCTCATGCGCGCCCGCGCCTGTCTCCGGATCGAGATGGATGCGCTTGAAGCAACGGCCAAGTCGCTCGACAAGGCCTTCCTTGACGTCGTCGATGCCGTCGAGTCCACCGTTTCCTCCGGCCGCAAACTGGTTTTTTCGGGTATCGGCAAGTCGGCCCACGTGGCGCAAAAACTCTGCGGTACTTTCAACAGCACCGGTGTATCCTCGTGTTTCCTGGATTCCATCCAGGCCCTGCACGGCGATCTCGGATTGGTGGACGATGGGGACCTCGCGATCCTATTGAGCAACAGCGGCCAGTCGGAGGAGATCATCCGGCTGGTGCCGCAATTGAAACGCTTTGGAGTGAAGATTGTCGCGTTCACGTCA
>CAZOXB010000043.1:0-19730 GCA_964583635.1 uncultured Opitutaceae bacterium
CGCCGTGGTGATGCCGTTTTCCAGCAGCACGCTCAGGGTTTGTGAGATCGCCAGCACGGTCCGTGACACCGCGAACGGACCCATGAGGGGGACCTTGAGTGCGGTGGCATCGATCGCGCCGCGACCTGCGCTGGTTCCGTACCAGCGCCAAAGAGCAATTGCTCCGAACGCCGTGCCGATCAGCACGAACAGGCCGTAGTGGATCAGAAAATCCGAGGTCCCCACGAGAATCCGGGTGGAGACCGGCAGTTCCCCGCCGAGCGCGGCCAGCAGAGTCTGCAGCTTCGGGAGCAGGTAAAACAGAAAGAACAGGATGACGCCCACCGCCACCACCATCATGAACACCGGATAGGCAAGGGCGGATATCAACTGGCGGCGCAGTTCGCGCTGCTCGGTCAGGTGGGTGATGAGACGCTTCAGGACCTCGTTGAGCGAACCGGTGGCTTCGCCCGCCTGGATCAGGTTGACGGTCGAGGAGTCGAAAACGGCGGGGAACGATACCATTGCCGCGGACAGCGACGCGCCTTCGCCGATCCTCTCCCAAAGGCCGCCGCTCAGGGCGCGAAGTTGGGGCTCCTTGACTCGGACGGAAAGGAGGCGAATGGCTTCACCGGCGGAGAGCCCCGACGACGTCAGATCCTCCAGCGCGATGAGGAAGGGCAGGCGTTCACGGCGGGTGGGCATGCTGCGGGAGGCGCGCCGCTGGACGGAACCGGGATCCGGTCTTTCAGCTGGGACTGACCGCTGGCCTCGTTTACCCTTGAAAGTGGGCGTCGGGGGCGTCGTGGTCTCCTCACTCACGCGCACCGGCGTGAGACCTCGCGCCGCGAGCAGCCGAAGGGCTTCCTTTCGGGAGTCAGCCTCGATCGAAGCGGAGGTCGAGGCACCGGTGCGATCGCGGGCAGTGTAGGAGAAGCGGGGCATGTGGGTGCCGGTTACTTCTCGGTGACGGTGACCACACGCAACACCTCGTCCAGGGTGGTGTAGCCGTCGCGGACCTTTTCCCATCCGCTCTGTTCGAGGGTGCGCATGCCATGGCGCCGGGCGCATTGGGCCAGGGCGCGGGTGCTTTCGCGCTTCAGGACCAGGTCGTGCAGTTCGTCGCTGGGCTTCAGGATTTCGAATATGCCGATGCGCCCCCGGTAACCGGTATTGCGGCAGCGATCACAGCCCACCGGCGCCTTGAGTGATTCAATGAGCTCCGCCTCCGCGGGATCGAGCCCGAGAATCGAGAGGGTGTCGCGCAGTTTCGGCTTCGCCACGGCGACCGGCCTGGCGCAATCGCCGCAGAGGCGACGGACCAGCCGCTGGGCTATCACCAGTTCGATCGCCGATGCGACCAGAAAGGGCTCAATGCCCATGTCCACTAGGCGGGTGATGGCACCCGGTGCGTCGTTGGTGTGAAGCGTGGAAAATACCAGATGGCCCGTCAGCGACGCGCGGATGGCGATGTCGGCGGTCTCACGGTCGCGAATTTCCCCCACCATGATGACATCCGGGTCCTGGCGCAACACATGTCGCAGGGCGCCGGCAAAGGTCAGGCCAATTTCCGGTCGCACCTGCATCTGGTTGACGCCGGGGACCTCGTATTCGATCGGGTCCTCGATGGTGACGATGCGCAGGTCGGTCGAATTGATCTTGCGCAGGAACGCGTTGAGCGAAGTCGACTTGCCCGAGCCGGTGGGGCCGGTGACGAGGACGATGCCGTGCGGGTATTCCAGCACGTTCGAAATCTGACGCTGTTCGTCCGCGCTCATGCCCAGCCGCTCCATCGTGTAGGCTTCCTTCTTCTGGTTCAGAAGGCGCAGCGAAATCGACTCGGCGTAGATCGTCGGAATGGTCGACACACGGATGTCGAGCGTGGAACCGGCGGCCTTGAAGTTGATCCGTCCATCCTGGGGCAGCCGCTTCTCGGAGATGTTCAGGCGCGCCATGATCTTGAGGCGCGAGATGATCGCGTCCTGGAAGCGGAGGAGATTCTCAGGCACCGGCACGGGCACCAACAGCCCATCCACGCGATAGCGAATGCACAGCTGGCCCTCCTGCGGTTCAAAGTGGATGTCAGTGGCACTATCGGCGACGGCCTGGCTGATCACGTCGGTGACAAAGCGCACGACCGCCGCATCCTCGTCGACGGCCTCCTCGGCCTGCGCCTGGGTCAGGGTTTCGGGTGCGAGATAACCTTCGTCCCCGTCGTCAAGCGATCCCGAACCGACCCCGAAATTTTCGATGATGAGCTGTTGGACCCGTTCAGGAACAGCCAGGTGCCAGGCGAGCGGCCGCGGAGTGAACGTCTTGAGCCAGTCGATCATTGTGCCGTCGGGCGGCCACGGGGAGGCGAGATGCAGGGGCGCAGTGGCGGCATCATCTGTTGTCGGCGTGGTGTCGGCGAACAGAATCGGGATGACCTGGTAATCGTGCACGAGTCTCGACGGCAGGATGTCGCGGGCGCCGGGGTCTGTTTCGAGATTGGCCGCGACCGTGAGTCCGCACGCGAGCGACATGGCGGAGAGCGCTTCCGCCTCGCCCACGCCGAGCGACGTCGCCATCAGGGCAAGCCGCTGGCCGCGCGGGGCCTCGCTGATGCCCTGATGCTGTTCGGGGGTGAGCTTCTCCGCCAGGCTGGAAGGAATCGTCTCGGATGGGGATAAAAGCGTGGGCATGTCGAACGCTGCCGGCAGAAGGGAATGCGTGGGTGCGGGTCGGTCCTGCCGAACGGAAGGCTATCGGTGCGGGCGCAGGCCGGGATCCCCGGCGGGAGCATTGGCATCGGTGCCCGCGCCGGGACCGGTTGCGGGCACCGGCAAATCGAGGGAGCGTTGCACCGCGAGCGGATCGCTGGATGTGCGCATCTTGGCCATGGCGTCATCGGTGGTTTCCGCAATCGTGCGAATGACGTGTGGCCGGATGAAGACCATCAGTTCGGTGTGTTTGACCGAGCCCGAGCGTGGCCCCAGCAGGTCGCCGATGAGCGGAATCGGACCGAGGCGGCTGCGCGATTTGCTGATCGTGCTGTTCTGGTATCCGCCCAGCGCGACGATTTCCTTGTCGCCCACATTGAGGAACGACTTTGCCTCGCGCTTGTTGATCGAGGGTTGCTGCAGACCATCGCCAAGCGGCACGTCGAGGCCGAAGGCGTTGAAGGTCTGTTCGATCTCAAGCTGGACGGTGCCGTCGGCTCCGATGAGCGGCGTGATGGTCATCTTGATTCCCGCCTCTTGCTGGGTGATGCTCGAACGCAGCGCGGACGAATTGAGGGAGGTTCCGGTGCCAATCGTGTCGAGTGCCTGGATCTGGCCGAAAACCGGGCGGGATTCGCCCACGAATATCTCCGCCTTCTTGTTGTGCGTCGTGGCGAGCGTGGTGTTGGCCAGGATGGTCACCTTTGATTTCACGCTGTGGGCGGTGAGCGCGAGGATGCCGGCAAGGCTGTATCCACCGTCGCCCCGCGTGACCGTGGCAAAGCCCGAGGGGGCACCGCTGTCGCTGGACTGCCCCCCGATGGCGATGCCCGGGCCGCTGGTGACGAAGCCGGTGAGCTTGTTGCCCTCAAACTTGAGGCCGAGGGCACTGATGCCCGTGGCGTCGGAGTTCTCGCTGGAGACCTCGGCGATGACCACCTCGATGCGCACCTGGGCCAGGAGGATGTCGATTTTTTCCACGAGATCCGAGATCAGTTGGATGTCGCCGAGCGTGCCGGAAATGATGACCGCATTCGAACGTTCGTCGGGCAGGATGGTGACGAGGCTGCTGAACTCATTGGTGCCGTCCAGGAGGTTGGCGGGCAGGCCGAGGTTGGCCACGATGCCCGCGGCGGGTGCCGGTGCATTGCCAGGTGCCGGCGGGCCGACGGCCTGGCTCATTTGATTGGGCCGCGCGGACTGCTGACCCGCGCGTGAAGTGGCTTGATTCTGTCCACTGACCAACTGGCTCAGCAGCGACGCGACCTCCTTGGCATTGGCGTGCTTCAGATGGATCACCTCGTTGCGTGTTGTCGGATCGGCTTTGACGTCGAGTTTCCGGATCAGGTCGTCGAAAAACGGATGCTGGCGCGGATCGGTGATGACCACGACCTGATTGGTGCGGTCGTCGGCGGAATAGGTGGTCGCCGTGCCCAATTGGTTCTGCACGACACCCTGCAGGATGGTTCGCAGCTGATTCACCAGCACCGAGGCCTTGGCGTATTGCAGCGGATAGAATTTCGGGGTGAGGTTGTTGGTGATCGGTTTGTCGAGCTTCTCGAGCAACGTCTCGATGCGTTGCAACGTCGCCACCGAATCGGTGATCATGATGGCATTGGCCTTGTCAAAAATGTTCGGGCCGCCGAGCTGGGGATTGAGGAACTGGGTCAGTTGCGGACCGAACTCGGAGGCACGCAGAAACTCCAGATGGAAGAGTTTCGTCATGATCACTCCGCTCGGAGGAAGATCCATGGCGCGGCCTTCGATCATGCGCGGAGCCTCGGTGCGCACGTTGGGCAGGGGGACCACCTTGATGAAACGATCACCCATCGGAGCCAGACCGATCTGGTTCATGCTGAGTATCGACTCAAGCGCCACGAAAGCCTCCGATTTCATCATCGGCTTCGAGAAAGAGAACGACATCTGGGTGGCCGGCAGGGCAGAGGGCCGGATGACGGTTCGGCCCGTCCACTGTTCAATGAGTTGCAATGCCGATTCGATGGTGAGATCGGGCACCTTCATCGATTCGAACATCTCGTCGTTGATGACGAGGGAAGCCAGACTCGCGTGGGACGCGCGCGGTGACGGAGGATTTTCCTGGGCAAATCCAGACGTGGCCAGGGCGAGAATCGCGATTAGCGGCGTGCGTAGCTTGATCATGCTAACAGGAATTAGACAGCCATCGGACGTGCGGCGGGAAAGTAAAGGTAAAGGAGTTGAAGGAAACTCGGGAAATTGTAAACCGCGTTGTCATTTCTGCTTGGGATGGCCGTGGCGGAGAAAGGTTGCATCGAGTTCGCCCTTGCCCGCGAGAACCTTGAAATGCACGGTTTTCACCTGCGATGGCCAACAGTTTTGGAAAGCTTTTTACGATATCGACCTGGGGCGAGAGCCATGGGTTGGGAATCGGAGTGGTGATCGACGGCTGTCCCCCACGTCTGCCCATCACGGCGGAGGAGATTCAGACGGAGCTCGACCGACGCCGTCCGGGGCAGAGCGAAATCGTGACGCCGAGAAAGGAGGCGGACTCTGTCGAGATCCTCTCGGGTGTATTTGCCGGAAAGACGACCGGGACGCCGCTGGCTCTCTGGGTCCGCAATACCGACCAGCGCTCCAGTGCCTATGCGGAAATGACCGACAAGTTTCGGCCGTCGCATGCGGATTTCACCTACCACGCGAAATTCGGCATTCGGGATCCCAATGGCGGCGGACGAAGCTCCGCGCGGGAAACCATCGCCCGGGTAGCCGCCGGAGCTATTGCCAGAAAATTGCTGACATCGATCCATTCGTCGCTGACTTCCGGCGTGGAGATCAGTGCCTTTGTCACGCAGGTCAGCGACATCAGTGTGCCGACGGCGGAGCTGAGCGGATTTCCCAGCCGTGCCGAAGTCGATGCCAGTCCGGTGCGGTGTCCCCATGCCGCCACGGCGGCGGCCATGATCGAGAGGATCAAGGAGGTGCGCAGTGACGGGGATTCGGTGGGCGGGGTGATCGAATGCCGCGTGCGTGGATTGCCGGTGGGATTGGGTGAACCGGTGTTCGACCGACTCGAGGCGGATCTGGGCAAGGCCATGCTCTCATTGCCCGCCACCAAGGGCTTCGAGATGGGCAGCGGCTTTGCGGGTACCCGGCTGCGCGGATCGCAGCACAACGACCGGTTTGAAATGCGTGACGGCCGCATCCGCACGGCGACCAATCGCAGCGGCGGGGTCCAGGGCGGAATCAGCAATGGCGAGGAACTCGTTTTCCGCGTCGCCTTCAAGCCGACCGCCACGATCCTTCGCCCCCAGACCACGGTCGACATCACCGGCCGGACGGTGGAGTTGATGGGCAAGGGGCGGCACGATCCCTGTGTGCTTCCGCGGGCGGTTCCCATCGTCGAGGCGATGACCGCCCTGGTGTTGGTCGATCATTGGATGCGCCATTTTGCGCAGACGCGTTCGTTCGAGTTTCCGCCCGAGGTGAGCTGATGCCATCCCGTGCCGCCGGTTGGCGCGGGGCGGACGAGTCCGCCGCTGCGCTCTTCGCACTTTCCGTCATGAAATCCAACGGCCTTCCCCTCTTCTATGTCATCCTGGGCCCACCGCGGTCGGAACGGCGCTCCGTGCTCGCTGACCTGATTGCGGATGGACTCGATGCCAACGGCCAGGCACTGACTTTTCTGAGCGGGAACGAGCCGCCCAGCGATTTTGACCGACAGTTGGGCGACGTGCGGACGTGGGCCCTGCAGGATGGGTCCGTCGTCGCGGAAATTCCGGAAAGCATCCGCGACGCCTCCGATGAGGCCGTTTCAGGAAAACGATACAGCCATGTGTTTTTCATGGCCGACGGTGCGCGGAACCCGGTGGACCAGATCGAGGCGATCAAATCGTGGATTGCGCCGTTTGACATCGAGTTTGCACGCGTGATCACGGTCATCGACTGCGCGCTGGCGAGCAGGCACCGCGAGCTGACCGTCTGGTGGGATGCATGCGTGCATTTCAGCGACGTGGTCCTGCTGTCCCACCGGCAGGGCGTGCCCAACAAATGGATGAGCGATTTTCAGGGACGGTATCGCGACAGGTTCATCCCGGCGCTGTTCGAGTTTGTCAAGGAGGGGAAGGTCAGGAATCCCGCGCTGGTGCTGGAGCCGCAGGCGCGACGGGTTTCCCATGTCTTCGACAAGGAGGATGGCGACTGGTCGATCGCGCGCCGTCTCGCGCCGGAGGCGGAGATCGATTTTGATAGGGACGAGGACGACGGCGCAGAGTCGCCCGAGGGCGAATCCGGCGACGAGGGAGCACCCGAGGTGGACCCCTATCTCGAGCGCCGGCAGAACGGCTCGCGAACAATTGAACTGCCGGACATAAGGAAGTTTCTGGACCACGCGTGAAAGCCCGCATTGTCCGCCCCACTCCCGCCAGCATCAAGCGGCTCGCCGGACTCCTGCGACGCGGCGGCGTGGTTGCGGTCCCGACCGAAACCGTCTATGGGCTGGCCGCAAACGCGCTCGATGCCAAGGCGTGCCGACGCATATTTGAGATCAAGGGACGCCCCTCCACCGATCCGCTCATCGTGCATGTTCCCTCGCTCGAGGCTGCCGAAGAGGTGGCGATCTTTTCCCCGCAGGCCCGCAAGCTGGCGAAGGCGTTCTGGCCCGGACCGCTGACCCTGGTGCTGCCCAAACGCGCCATTGTGCCGACGATGGTGACCTCCGGCCTCGATTCCGTGGCCGTCCGGGTGCCACGTCACCCGGCGTTTCTTGCCTTGCTCGCCGAGGCGAAGAGACCGCTGGCGGCGCCCAGTGCCAACCCCTTCGGCTACATCAGCCCGACCACGGCTGCCCATGTGTTTGACAACCTGGGGCACAAGATCAGCGACATCCTGGACGGCGGTTCCTGCCGGGTGGGAGTGGAGTCCACGATCGTCGATCTGCGTGATCCAGAAAAGCCGCGCCTGCTCCGCCCGGGCTGGATCACGGCCCGCGACATCTTGAAGGCAACGGGTATCCGGATCCTGGTGACAAAACATCCGCCGTCGACATCAGGGAACGCACCACGTTCACTCCGGCCGGCATCCCGTGCGGCTCGAGGCATGCTCGCACCGGGGATGTTGACGAAGCACTACAGTCCGCGCACGCCCATGTTCCTTGTGACAAAAATCAAGGGGTCCGGGCTCCATGAATACGCATCCGCGGCTGGCCGGACGGCCTGGGTGTTTTTTTCGAAGCCCGCCACGCTGCCGAAAGCGATATCACCCGATCAGGCATATTGGTTCAGCACCGATGGGAAACCTGCCACGGTGGCGCGAGCCCTGTTCAAGACCCTGCGCAAGCTCGACGGCAAGGCCTATGCACGCCTCGTGGTTGAGGAGGCGCCGCCGTCACCGCAGGCCGGGTCGCTCAACGACCGGTTGCGCCGGGCCGCAGCCAAGACCTGAATCGTGCCGGCACCTGGGGCGAATCACCCCAGCCGCCTATCTGCTCGCGGCGACGGCAGCCACAAACGCCTTGGCCTTGGCCGTGATGGCCGCCCAGTTTTTCTCCTTCAGGGCCTTGCCTTCCACCAGCGAACTGCCCGCGGCGGTGGCGAACGCGCCGGCCTTGAGGAAATCACCCACATTTTCTGCGTTCACGCCGCCGGTGGGAACCAGTTCGATGTGGGGCAGGGGAGCCTTGACCGACTTGATGTAGGCGGGCCCGAAGAACTCCGCCGGGAATACCTTGGCCGCGTCGGCGCCGGCTTCCCACGCATTGACGATTTCGGTCGGGGTGAACGCCCCGCAGAAAATCGGCACGCTGTAGCGACGGCAAAGCGTGATCACGTCAGGCCGCAATGCCGGGGTGACGATGAACTTGGCGCCGGCCAGGATGCCGGCCCGGGCGGTTTCCGCATCGAGGACGGTACCGAGACCGAAAAGAAAATCGGGCAATTCATTGCTGGCCTTTTCCAGCATGCGCACCGCCCCCGGTGTCGTCATCGTGAGTTCAATGCTGGTCAGCCCCCCATCCGCCAGTGCCTTGGCGCAATCGAGCAGGCCGTCGGGAGATTCGGCACGAATAAGGGCGACGACCCTTTCCGTGCGGATCTTGGAGAGAATGGCTTCTTTTTTCATGCGGGGGAAATACGGGTTGGCGATCGGGATATGCGGGAGGATTTGAGGGGGCGGAGTTTGGACCAGGAAGTCAAGATGCCACCGTCGGCAGGTGGCGGCGCCCGCGCGGGACGGGGTTCCCATTCACGCGGATGCCGATCGGGAATGCCGTGGCGGGTGCAGTGCGTTGTCGAATCCCTCCCTCGGCCGGGTTTGTCGTGAGATGGTGCCCAAGGGGGGACTCGAACCCCCATGCTTGTAGGCACAGGCTTCTGAGACCTGCGTGTCTACCAATTCCACCACCTGGGCATTCCATCTGACGCTCTGAAGAACTTTCAATTACAGAATCGAAGGACGGCGGCACGAATCTTTCAACACCACCGGTGAGAAAGATCCGATGTCTCCCGACCCATCGAAACCGTTTGAGGGGAAGGTAGTACGAGGGCGTGTTTCTCAACCGCAAGCAGAAAGAATGGGGTAATGACCACGCTGAATTCCCATGCCGGACGTTCGCCAAAGGCCGTTGCAACTGCATGCCATTGGCCGGAGCCGCCTCGGTCAATGCGTGCGCAATCAACGCCCCGTGGTTTGTACCCAAAGCATCGATCGTTGTCATGCGAACCCCGACTCTGCAACGGATCGGACTATTGTGCGGGAGGCTGGAGCGGTTTTGTTGCGTTGACGGCTTTTATAACCTTGGAAATGGCGGCATGCAAAAGAACCGGGTGGAGGCATTCAGCGACGGGGTGTTCGCGATCATCATCACGATCATGGTGCTGGAGTTGAAGGTGCCGCATGGGGAAGACCTGAAAGCGCTGCTTCCGCTGGCACCCGTCTTTCTCAGCTATGTGCTGAGTTTCGTCTATGTGGGCATCTATTGGAACAATCACCACCACATGCTGCATGCCTCCGACCGTGTCACCGGCGGTATCCTCTGGGCCAATCTGCACCTGCTTTTCTGGCTTTCCCTCTTCCCGTTTGTCACGGGTTGGATGGGTGAGAATCATTTCGCGCGCGTACCGGTGGCGGTGTACGGAGGGGTGCTTCTGGCGGCCGCGATTGCCTACTGGAATCTTCAGCGGGCGATCATTGCGGTTCAGGGAAGCGGTTCGAAACTGAAGGCCATGATCGGCGGTGACTGGAAGGGCCGGATTTCTCCGTTGTTATACGCCTGCGGAATCGCCGCCACCGTACGCTGGCATCAGGTTGCGCTCATGCTCTATGTGGTTGTGGCGCTCATCTGGCTGGTACCTGACCGCAGGATCGAAAGGGCCAGGGAAACCCATGGAGCCTGACGACCCGTTTGCAACCGGCGGGGAGTAAGCGATGAGTCACCGTCCCATCGCGATCCTCTCGCAGCGTCTGGTCGTTGCACTGTTGGTCGGATACGCCCTCTGGGTGATGTATCCGATGCTTTGGGTCGTGTATTCGTCATTCAAGGACGATGCCGCGATCTATCGGGATGCCTTTGCCCTGCCGCCGCTTGACGACCTGCGCACGGAGAACTATGCGAAGGCGTGGCGCGAGGCGCAGTTCGGCGGGTATTTGTTCAACAGCCTGCTGGTGACGACGGTGTCGGTGGCCGGCATTGTGTTGCTCGGAGCGATGGCGGCCTATGCGCTGGCCCGGTTTTATCATCCCGCCGGGCGCGGCATCTTCTGGCTGTTTCTGGCGGGCCTGATGATTCCGGCACAGCTGGCCGTGGTCCCATTGTTTTTTGAACTGCGAGCCGTGGGGCTGCTGAATTCCCGCCTCGGCCTGATCGTCGTCTATGTCGCGAACGGCCTTCCCTTCGCCATCTTCATCCTCGCCGGTTTCTTCCGATCGCTGCCGCGCACCCTCTATGAGGCGGCGCTCATCGATGGCTGCGGCGAGATGGCGGCTTTCTGGAAAGTCCTGTTGCCGCTGGCACGTCCCGGACTGTTGACCGTTGCGATCTTCCAGTTCATCGGAGTGTGGAAGGAATATTTCTTCGCCTTCATGCTGACCGGTGGTGACATCGACGGCGCGGCGCGGACCCTGCCCATGGGGCTCGCGAATCTCTCCATCACGGCGCAATACAGGGGAAGCTACGGATCCCTGTTCGCAGGAATCGTGCTGGTGACGCTGCCGATCCTGATTGTCTACCTCCTCCTCCAGCGGCAGATCGTCAAGGGCGTGGTGGCGGGGGCGGTCAAGGGCTGAAGACGGGAGGCGCCTCAATCCTCGCGGTTGAAGTTGGTGCCGGGTCGGGCGAACGACATCTCCCGTATCCAGATGTTGCGGTAGCGGACGTCGTGTCCCTCGGATTGAAGCTTGAGGCCGCCCGGCACATCCGTGATGCCGCGACCCTTGTCATTTCCGCCGTCAATGCCGGACGGCGCGCCGCCCCAGACCTGCTGGATCTCCACGTTGTTATGCACCTTGATGCCGTTGAAGAACACGGTCACGCGTGCCTTCTCGGCCAGCTTCCCGTCCTTGAAGCGGGCGGCGCGAAACTGGATGTCGTAGGCGTTCCACTGCTTCAGACCCTTGTAGACAAAATAAGGCGAGTCCGTTTCATTGATGACCGAGCCCATGCCGTGTTTCGTGGCATCGCCATCCTGGATCTGGATCTCGTAGCGGTTCTGTAAATACACGCCGCTGTTGCCGCCTTCGGCCATCACGAGGAATTCGACATGCAGCCGGAAGTCATGGTATGCCTTTTTCGTCACGATGTCGGCCACGCCGTACCTGCCTCCCGTCTTGGGCACAGCCGGATCATCAGTCGAGAGCAGCAGGCCCGGCCCGGCCGGATCCGGCACCAGCGGCCACTGGATTGGCCCCCGTTTGGCGCCGAAGCGCGGGCCCTCCCAATAGACCCATTTTGAGTCGAGCAGGGTGCGCGTGCCGTCAAACAGGATCTCGGCGTCAGGCGGTGGCTTGGTGCCCACCCCCACGCCGACCGCCGCGGACATCGTCGCATGGGCGCAGAAAAGGAGGCAGGCAGTCAGGCAGGGTCTGGTGAACGATCGGAAAAGGGTTGTCATCGGCGGGGCGTGGAGCCGGAAGCTTGCTGGATTTCCGGCAGGACAGAAGCCAAAAGTCGGGCGAAACCGCAAGGAAGAGGCGGGGCGATGCACAATCGGCGGACGGCGTATTCCCGATGCGGGGACTGGGTCGGTATTCCTTTGCTAAATACGTTATGGAAATGCCCTTGGCGGATGTAACCGAATAGGTTACATCCACTCGGGGAGAGTGAGGGAAAACCATTGCAAGTGGCGGAGTAAGGGGAGCGCGGATGCGGGCTCCGCCGCCGAAAAGCGATTGTTTGCCGGGGCGGGCGAATCTTGATTTCCACAGACCATGAAGATTCTCTTCCTAGTTCTGCTGGGTATGGCGATGGGGTGGCTGCCGGCCGGGGCGTCGTCGTCCGGGCGACCGAACATCCTCTGGGTGGTGAGCGAAGACAATGCCCCGCGCCTCGTGGGAGCCTACGGCGATCCGCTGGCCCGTACGCCACACATTGATCAGCTGGCGGAGCAGGGCATCGTCTATGATCGCGCTTATGCCGCCTCGCCGGTGTGCGCTCCCTCCCGGTCGAGCATCATCACGGGCCGGTATGCCTCGGGCCTGGGAACGCAGCACATGCGCAGTGACCGGCCGCTGCCGGACGACGTGAAGTTTTTCCCGGAGTTTCTGCGCAAGGCGGGCTACTTCACCACGAACAACGACAAGACTGACTACAACACCCGCACGGCCTGGGACGCGGCATGGGACGAGAACAATGGCCAGGCGCATTGGAGGCATCGCGCATCAGGCCAGCCCTTCTTCTCCGTCTTCAATTTCATGCAATCGCATGAAAGCGGCCTTCACAGCCATGTGTCCTTGAAGACGGATCCGGCCAGGGTCGAGATTCCGCCCTACCTGCCGGACACTCCCACGGTTCGGGAGGATCTTGCCAGGAATTATGACATCGTGTCCCGGGCGGATGCGGAAATCGGCAAGGTGCTGGCGGCGCTCAAGGCGGATGGCCTCGAGGAAGATACCATCGTATTCTACTACGCGGATCACGGAGGGGCGACTCCACGCAGCAAACGCTTTCTCTATGAAATTGGCACGCACGTGCCGCTGATACTGCACTTTCCAAGGAAGTTTCAACATCTGGCGCCGGCGGCACCGGGGACACACATCGGCGAGTTGGTCAATCTGATCGATCTTGCACCGACGGTCCTGAGCATCGCGGGCATTGATCTGCCTGCGCAGTTTGCCGGTCGGGCCCTGGCGGGGCCCGCAAGGACACCCGCACCGGAGCTTACCTTCATGTTCCGTGACCGGCAGGATGAGCGTTATGATCTCTCGCGTGCGGTGACCGACGGCCACTACCGGTACATCCGCAACTACCATCCCGAAGAGCCGCTGGGACAGCATGTGAGCTATCTTTGGAGGGCACGGGCCATGCAGGAATGGGACCGGCTGTTTCGTGAAGGAAAGCTGAGCCCGCTACAGCGGCGTTTCTTCGAGCCCAAGGCGCCGGAAGAGCTGTATGATGTACGGTCCGATCCGTACAACATGCGCAATCTTGCGGACGATCCCGCCTTCGCGGCGGAAGTCCGCCGCATGAGGTCGGCGCTCCGGGGGCACCAGCTGGCGGTGCGCGATACGGGGTTCATGCCGGAACCGCTCATGGTCCGATGGGCGGCGGAAAAGTCACCCGTGTATGTGGCGAGGGACGATCGCCGCTATCCCTTGGGGCAGATCCTGGACCTGCTGGACGGGGCACAGGTGGCTGTGCCGTCGGGCATGACGACCAGTGCGGCGGCGAATTCCTCCAATGCCCTGCTGCGCTATTGGGCGGCCGTTCTTTCGATGAGTGCGAAGGAGGGCTTGCCGGTCGGGAAGCGCCTGTTGAACGACAGCGAGTCCGTCGTCCGCATCACCGCCGCCGAGGCCATTCTGCGGGAACGGCCGGACCCGGCGGCTTGGGAGGTTTTGGCGGCAGCCTTGCGCGATCCCTTGCTCGAGATGCGTCTGTTCACGTTGAACACGGCCGAGAGGGTGCCCGGCAAGTTTTCGGCCGTCATGAAGCCGGTGCTCGAGGAAATCGCGGAGAGCCGGACGAGTCAGGGCACTTTGATGCAGTCGGGGCGTCTCGCGCCGCGCGTGCTCGAGACGCGTTTTTGAACAGCCTGTGCCGTCGACGTTCAGTCGGGTGGCAGGCCGAGTTGCCGCCGCCCGTCCGGTCCGAGAAGCGCGGGACTCCATCGCGGCTCGAAGACCAGGTCGACCTGCACATCGGTCACCCCCGGAAGTCCGCCGAGGAGTGACTTGACCCCTTCGTAGATCCAACTGCCCGCCGGACATGCCTCGGTGGTCAATGTCATGATGACGTGCACGTGCCCGTGGGAACATTTCACCTCATAGATCAGGCCGAGTTCGACCAGGTCGATGCCGAACTCCGGATCCTGCAGGGTTCGCAGCGCCGCGAGGACCGCCGGTTCATCAATAGGAGGGGTAGTCATGGGAGGCAGACGCCTGCGACGACGCAGGCGGGCGTGCCGGTGCATTGGCGGGCGCGAGCCACAGGTGGCGCATGATCCGAATCTGGTTGGCAAGGAAGAAACCTGCGCCCAGCGCCAAGGAACAGGCTCCGGCGAGGACCCAAGCGGAACTGAGCTGCCAGGCACCGATGACGAGGGGTGCAACGGCGAGAACTTGCAGGACAAAAGCCGTGCGTTCCACCCAGGTCCTGCCCAGCGTGCTCGCGGCGGGAATCGGCCCGCGTCCGACACGGGGTCCATAGGCGCGCATCCAGGTGAGGAACGGCACGATCTTTCCCATCATGCCCGTGAAGCAGGGAAGCATCCCTCCGAGAATGATGAGAACAGCATAGACCATCGCACTGTAACCACCACTTTCAGAGCCAAGCCTCGACCCCGGCCAAACCAGGGGCAAACCCGAACCACCCGCAACGAGCAGGATGGCTCCTCCCCAGAGGAAGGCGCCGACACTCGGGCCGAACGAACGCTTTTTCCGGGTCGCCAGAACCTGGCGAAGCGCGATGGCCGAGCACAGCAGGCCCGAAAGATAGATTGAGCCGACGAGGGTCGATGCCCAGGCGGAGCTCACCAGCAGGGAAAGGAGCAGGGCGGGCAGTGACACTTGGGAAACCCAGAATCCCCGCGTTGCGAGCCGCCAGTCGCGGACCTCCCCAAGCGTGAACATGGGCACGAGTTGGAAACTCACTCCCTGCAGGAGCGTCACAAAGAAGCCGGCGAGTCCGGCATGAGCATGCAAGCGGAGCAGGGGCAGGGGATCGATGGGGATGAAATACCAGAAACGGTTGGCCGCAAACGTGAGGCCAAGGAGTACGGTCAACGCGAGCCAGACCGAGGAAACAAGCAGTGAATTGGCGATCAGGCCGGGGCGCCCCGCCCGGCGGACGGTCACCCAGAGCACGCGCAGGTAGAAGCCGACGCCGATGGCGACGAGCATGCCGAAATGGCCGACCTGGGCCATGTTCCAGTACCAGAAACTCAGCACCATGCCCGTGACGCCGACGGCGTGCACGCCGAAGTGCCACCAGGCAAGGCGTTCCTTCGCAAGCGCGACACCCAAAGCGACCGGTGCGATCTGGTAGACTGCGCCGCAGGCAACCGTCAGAAAAAAACCCAGAAGCCAGGCGTGGGTGAACGCAACCACATGGGGGTGGGCATGAGGCAGGGTGGGCAGGTCGGGGTTGAAGAGAAGGAGAAGCACACCTGCCGCCAGCCAGCCGAGCGCCAGTCCCATGAACGCCAGGGGCAACCGCCCCTGTTCGGCCAACCAGCTTGGTGAAGGAGGCGGCGCGGGCGGAGGGGAATCGACTGCGGACAAAGACGCGGGCATGAACGATAACGATCGACGGTTGCCAATGACAGGAGCGGCCTCAGGTCCGCTCGAGCTTGGTCAGCCAGCTGCCATCGGATTGGGCGCTACAATCATGACGGAATCCGCGTCGACGCGCTTCACCAAAAAGATGACATGGTTCCCGATCGGTTCGAGCGTGAAGTTGCTGGCCGGCAGGGAGACTTTCCAAGGCGGCGAGGATCCGCACCAGCGGTTCGGGGGGCTCGAGACCGCGCGCGTCGACTTCGATTGGCGCGGCTTGGACGGCGGGCGACTTTGCGGGATCCCCAGGATCGCTGCCCAGGACGATCAACATGGCAAACGGCCCAGCCGATGCCTTGGCCGCATGGGGATGAGAAGGCGGCAGGTGCACGCAGGATCCGGCATGCAGGCGCTGCCAGCGTCCGTCGAAAAAAAAGTCGCAATCACCCTCGAGAATCTGCACCCACGCACGCCTGCGACTGGAATGGGTGGCAAGTTCCTGGCCGGCGGCGAAGGAGAACTGCATGACACAAAGCTCGGGTGTCAGCAGGTTCGTGCGCCTGGCGGGGCCGTTCCCCGGGCTGGTCGGTCTTTCCGCAAGGGACATTGTTCCGGCGTGGTCCCCGGGCAGGAGCGGATGGGAAGGAATGCTCATGAAGGTTGCTCGTGATCAGGGATTATACCCGGCCTGGGTGTTGAGAAACGTGAAGACCTCGTCCGAGGTCCATCCGTTCCCCCGCCAGATCTCCCTCACGCGTCCGTCCGGCCCAATCAGCGCCGTGCAAAGCGTATGATCAAGCGTCACTCCCTTTCGCTCCGTGAACACCGCAAAACGGCGGGCGAGGACGGAGATCTCGCTGGTTTCACCCGTGGCAAAATTCCAGATTTCCGGTTTCGCTCCGATTGCCTTTCCATACGCTGCCAGAACGTCGGGGCGGTCATGCTCGGGATCGAGCGTGATGCTCAGCAGGCGGAGCATCGGAGCACGATTCGCGGATCCACGGGATTGCTCTATCCGGTTTTGAATTGAACTGAATTTCACGGCCATCGCAGGGCAGAACTCGGGTATCGGGCATCGGGTGAAGATGAACGTGACGAGTGTGAAGCGCCCAAGGAGGGATTCGCGGGTGAGGGCCTGATCACGCTCGTCGCGCAGCGCAAGCGAGGGCAGGCTGTCGCCGGGACGAAGGCGCGCGACCTTGGCAGAAGTCGGAGACGCTGGAGCCATGCCGAGCACAACGAAGCCATCCACCAGCCAGCGATCGCCGATTGGGCGGAGGCGAAAGCGCACCCGGTCTCCGGGCTTGACCGCCTCGCCATCCCGTGGGTCGGCGAGATCGAAGGCCATGGTCATGGCCGCCATGAGACCGGGAATCTCGTCGTGGGCGATCAGCAGGCTCGTCCGGGAAATTCGTTCCCGGACAATCCCGGTGACCTCGTAACTTGCCTGCGAGTCTGCGGTTGCGATAGGCGCCATGACGGCCGCGGCCAACAGCAGAATGGACAGCGGAGGGAGGATTCGCCCTGGAAATGTCATGGTCGCACTGTATTGCGGGTGCTTCCGGGCTGCATTGATGCAAATCAAGCCCGCATCTTTTGGGGGTATGTCGGGGCATCCGATTTGCTTGATGCAGATCAAGGCATGGTGGAAGGGCGTGGGCTAAATTCTTCGGATGCTCATGAAAACCCATCCAAGATTCCTCACGGTCTTCACCGCGGTCCTCGCGGCGTTCAGCCTCAGCGGCTGCGGAAAATCCGACCAGGCCTCCGCCGGCGCGGCTGCTCCGGCAGCCGCATCGTCCAGCCAGGCGGCGGCTCCGAAGGAAGGCCGCGCTGTCACGATCACCGCAAACGATACGATGAAGTTCAACCTCACCGAGATCCGCGCGAAGGCCGGTGAGGCCCTGGCCGTTACCCTCAAGAACGAGGGCACCATGCCGAAATTCTCGATGGGGCACAATTGGGTGCTGCTCGCCGAGGGGGTCGATGTCCATGCGTTCGACCTCGCCGCGTCGACTTCCGCAAAAACGGACTACGTTCCAGCAGCCTACAAGGATCGCATTCTGGCCTCGACCAAGCTGCTCGGACCCAAGGAGTCGGACACCGTCTACTTCAAGGCCCCCACCAAGCCCGGCAAGTATGTCTTTCTTTGCTCTTTTCCCGGTCACTACCAGGTCGGGATGAAGGGCGAAGTCATCGTTGAATAACATCAGCCATACCGTCACCATGAAACCGCGTCATTACGCTTTGCCGCTGGCGGTCGCCCTCGGCGTTCTCACCGGCTGCAATCCGCCCGGCAAGTCCGGGTCCTCGGGGTCCTCATCGAAGGGTGCGGCCAATTCCCCGGCCGCCCGCACCTGGGTGGCACCGGGTGACATGGACAAGTATTATCTCTTCTATTCCGGCGGGCATTCGGGGCAGGTCTATGTCGCCGGCCTGCCGTCGATGCGCCACATCTCGACCATTCCGGTGTTCGCGCCGTATCCTGGAACAGGATACGGGTTCGACGAGGAATCGAAGGCCATGCTGGGAGACTATACCTGGGGTGATGTCCACCATCCGGGTCTTTCGAAGACCGGCGGCTTGTATGATGGAAAGTACCTGTTCGTGAACGACAATGCCAACAACCGCATAGCGCGCATCGATCTTCGCGACTTCAAGACCCATCAGATCCTGGGGCCAATCCCCAACTCATCCGGCAACCACGGATCCTCCTTCGTGACCGACAACACGGAGTACGTGCTCGTGGCGAGCCGCTTCTCGGTGCCCCTTCCCAAGGGGCGTTATGCCGATCCGAAGGACTACGAGAAGGAGTTCAACGGCATGGTCTCCGGCATCAAGGTCGATCCGCAGACCGGCGAGATGAGTGTGGGCTGGCAGATCCTGACCCCGCCGTTCGATTGGGATCTCGGTTCCACCGGCAAGGGACCCAGCGACGGTTGGGCGTTCTGGACGTCGTACAACACCGAGATGGCCTATGAGACGCTGGAGGCCACATCAACCCAGGCTGAGCGCGATTATGCCGCCGTGGTCAACTGGCGGGCGGCGGAGGCCGCGGTCAAGGCGGGACAGGTCAGCATGATGGGAGGTGCCGCGATCATAGATCCCGCGAAGGTGCCCGGAGTGCTGTATTTTCTGCCGGTGCCCAAGTCACCCCATGGTATCGATACGGATCCTTCGGGGCGCTGGATCGCCGCCGGCGGCAAGCTGCAGCCGGTCGCATCGGTGTTTGATTTCAACAAGATCAAGGCGGCGATCGACCAGAAGGATTTTGAGGGGGAATTCCGCGGGGTGCCCATTATCCGTTATGAGTCTGCACTCGAGGGCTCCGTACCGGTGGGATTGGGACCACTCCACACCCAATTCGATGGTCGGGGCAATGCCTACACTTCGCTCTACATCGAGTCCGTGGTTGCAAAATGGAAACTCCCGCCCTGGACGGCGGAAGAGAAGGCCGATCTCAACAAGGTGATCCTGGACAAGATGGATGTGCACTACAACATTGGCCACTTGGTGCTCGGTGGCAGCGACACGGTGAAGCCGTATGGAGATTTTCTGGTCGCGATGAACAAGCTCTCCAAGGGGCGTCACGTGTCGGTGGGACCATCACAGCCGGAGTCCAGCCAGCTCATCGATGTGACCGGCGACAAGATGGTTATGCTTTACGAGGCCTTTACCGAGCCGGAGCCGCATTTTGCCCAGATCATCCGAGCCGACACCGTCAAGGCGATCGAGGTGTATCCGAAGGCTGAGAACAAGCATCCGCATGCAGTCTGGGATGCCAAGGAGACCGGTGTGGTGCGCAAGGGAAACCAGGTTGAAGTGAAGATGATTGCCATTCGCAGCCGCTTCATCCCCGACCGCATCGACGCGCAGGAAGGGGATGAACTCATCATCCACGTCACCAACGTCGAACAGACCACCGACATGATTCACGGTCTCGGCATCGTCGAACAGAACATCAATGTCGTCGTCGATCCCGGTGAAACCAAGACCGTGCGCCTGAAGATGGGAAAGACGGGAGTCTTCCCGTTCTATTGCACGAACTTCTGCTCCGCGCTCCACCAGGAAATGCAGGGCTACCTCGCGGTAAAGCCGAGGTAAGCGACTCCCCTAAGCACAGCACCCAAGTCGGTGCGTGGCCGGGCT
>CAZOXB010000044.1:0-8353 GCA_964583635.1 uncultured Opitutaceae bacterium
TGGGGTGGGGGGGGGGGGGCCGCCCGGCCCCCCACGGCCGTGAAGAGAAAGGGGATCACCAGGACCCACAACCATCGCCGGCCCTTCCACTGCGTTGCCGGCTGATGGCTGAACTGGCATTGAATCGCGTCGCTCGTCCTGCGAATGAGGGGTGTCAGGGCCATGTGAATTGAGATGCAATCGTTTCAGGAGTCAGTGAGTGAACGCTGGGGAAGACTCCCCTTGGCGTGCCAGTCGTCGCCGCTCATGGGGATGAACACGCTCATGATTTGCCCAGGATGGAATCGATCCTTTCGAGTTCCCGCTCATCCAGCCGAGGCTGGCTGAGTGCGTGACGAATGTCCTCGATTTGCGCGACCTTGCTCGCGCCAATGAGCACGCTGGTGACCTCCGGCCTGCGGAGCAGCCAGAGCGTGGCCAGTTGCGCAAGCGTGGCACCTCGCGCCAGGGCAACTTCATTGAGCGCCCGGACCCTGGCCAGAACTTCCGGGGTAACGCGGTCGGCCTTCAGGAACCCGGTGGGCTTGCCCGCGCGGGAATCCGCCGGGATGCCTCCCAGGTAGCGGTTGGTGAGCAGCCCCTGCGCCAGGGGAGAAAACGGAATGCAGCCGACACCATTCTCCGCAAGTGCCGGGAGGAGCTCCGGCTCGACCCACCGGTTGAACATGTTGTAAACCGGCTGGTGAATCAGCAGGGGAACGCCGAGCGACTTGAGGATCGCGGCTGCCCGACGGGTCTGATCCGCCTTGTAATTCGAGATGCCGGCATACAACGCGCGGCCGGAACGAACGGCATCGGCCACCGCTCCAAGTGACTCCTCGAGGGGAGTATCGGGGTCCGGACGGTGATGATAAAAAATATCCACATAAGGCAACCCGAGGCGTTTCAGGCTCTGATCGAGGGAGGCGAGCAGGTACTTGCGCGAGCCCCATTCTCCGTAGGGACCCTCCCACATGTGGTATCCCGCCTTGGTCGAAATGATCAGCTCGTCACGATGGGCTGCGAAATCCTCCCGCAACAGGCGGCCAAAATTCTCCTCCGCCGAACCCGGCGGCGGCCCGTAGTTGTTGGCCAGGTCGAAATGGGTGATGCCCAGATCGAAGGCGCGCCGAAGCATCAGCCGCTGGTTCTCAAGCGGATCAACGCCGCCGAAATTATGCCAAAGTCCAAGCGAGATGCGGGGAAGCTTCAGTCCACTTTGTCCGCAGCGCGCATAAGGAAGCGTTTCATAACGGCGTGGATCGGGAGTGTAGTCGCTCATGGGTTGATTCTGCCGGCAGCACGCGGATTGGAAAACGAAAAAGAATCCCGCAGGAGGCCGATCCTTCCAGAATCATGGCGTTCGAGGATGGCCCCGCGCTGCCCTCACCCGATCATTCACGCCGAGGAAGTCAGGCGGGCGCACGGTCTGCATGCATCGCCCCTCAGTCCTCTCCGCCAGCGGCCGTGACTGCCTCCCCCTGATTCTCGATGCGCACGCGGTGGTCCGTGTTGGAATACAGTGCCGTCTCGTCATCCTTCAGAACGAGCGTCACCTTGAACTCGTCGGTCGGCAGTGCCTTCTTCGGAATGACAAAATAGAAGCCGCTTTCCAGCACATCCTCACGCTTCATTGCCGTGACGACATCCGGACGCCGCTCCCGTCGACCGCGAAAGAAATAGGTGTGCTTCCCGCCCTTGAGCATCACGTGCGGGACAAAATCCTTGGAGCGGTAATGTTCGACAAACATCCATCCCTTCAGGTGCACACTCCTCGGACCCACCGCGATGCGATCCATGTAATAGGCCAGCTTTTGCTCCTTCAGGGGGACATCCATTGTCACCTCCGCCGCCCCTCTCGGGCGCAGGACAAACAATCCGTCACGGCCCGCCGCGAAGAGAATGGAATCCGCGCGTTTCCCTTCCGGAAAAATTCTGCTGACACTCCCCACCATGGTCCGTGCGAAATCGTAGTACCGCGATGCATCAATCCGGCGCTGTACAAACGCCCGTGCCGGGGCCTCAAAACGGAGGGAGCAGAGAATGCTGACGACGGTGGCAAATGACAATACCCCCAGCGCGCCCCGATTGAAAACACGGGTTGATCCCGCGGACTTCAGGAAGATCATCAGCACACTGCTCCACGCCACGGCGCTCTGGACCATATAACGGGAAGACAGGGGCGATACATCGGTGGCGCGAGCCCGACCGTACCCGATCAATGTGGCGGAGATTATGGCTGTTGCCGCCATGGCCATGAGAAAAGGTTCCCGGTGCCACGCACGCCTTCCGCCGAGCCAGGCCATCGCGCCCAGCAGGCAGATGCCGAGTCCCAATGCCAGGCCGGAATTGCCAACCGCCGGCACCCCGCCCAGGAGGGTGATGGCATAGACCGCGGTCTTGGTTGCACCCGCAAATGTCGGCGCGGATGCGAAGGCCGTCGATGCACTCGAAAGCTTCCATAAGAATACGGCAACCACTGCGCCTGAGAACAGCAGCCATCCCGCGAGTTGGCGCCACCTCGACTGAAGGGCCACCATGAGACCCACGCTGAAGAGCACGGCTATTCCATGCGCCAGCGTGAACACCGCCATGACTGCAACCAGACCCGCGAGCACCAACGAACCAAGTCCGCCACGCCGGGCAAGCGCGAGTGTGGTTGTGGTGAGCAGGACGACAAGAAAGTGGTCGATCGAGGCGTACGACGAAAAGAGGTTCTCGTGATGCTGCAGATTGAAGAGGAGCAGACTCGCAAGGGCCAATGCCACCAGCCGTTCTCGCCACGCCTGTTGCTCCAATGCAAAAACGACCACAACACCGACGACAAACAAGTCGCCGATGATCGCCAGGTGAATGAAATTCGCCTTGCCCGTAAGTTCATAAAGAAAAACGACCATCACACGGCTCGTCACCATGCAGTGTTCGTTCGCCATCGTGAAAAATGGATGCCACACCTCCGCCCAGCTGTGTGCCGCCCGGTATTGCACCAGAAACTGAAGAACCGTCTCAAACTCGTCCCACATTGGGATGTTCCGCATCAGAATGGCCGCCTCCCACGCGACATACCCGAGCGGCGCCACCGCCAGGGCGATCAGGAGCACCTTGGACAAAAGAGGCGTAAAACGTCCAGGAACCATGCGAAGGCGATTCTCGCGCCTGCCATGACTGATTTCAGGGTGTACCATCAATTGCCTGCTGCGGAAAAAGGGAGCGCAACCGGCATTGCCAAACGCCATGCGAGCCCCGCACTTAGGCAAGTCGATAGTGCAACATCAGCAAATCACTAATTTCTTGCACCAAAACAACCTCTGGTGGCCGAGCTCCGTTCACCGGTGCCGCCCGGGCAACGGACCCTGTTGCACCGGCTATTCCCCTGTCCCCTCGGCATTGCCCGCGTTCACGTCTTCATGCAGCCACAGCCTGAAATCGCGCAGGTAATCGGGCGAGCCAAGTGCCAGAAGGTCGTCTCCGCCCCTTATGATTTCGTTGGCGCCCGGGGTCAGGATGCGGATGTCGCCACGATGGATGCCCGCGATTTGGACGCGGTGGATGGCGGCAGGGGAGATTTCCCTGAGGCTGCAGCCGTTCGCGCGACTCCAGGCCGGGACCGGGATGAGGTCCATGCGAACCTCGTCAAATTCCGGCGCAATCGACGGCTGCTCCGCTATCGCGATGAGGAAGGCTTTTCCCGCCGCCACCTGCTCCCTCGTGCCCAGAAGCAGGATCTTGTCGCGCGGATAAAGCGCAGCCCGGGGGGACGGCAGCGAAATCATATAGCCCTGCCTCTCGATGCCGACCACGGTACAGCCGAAACGGGCCCGGAGGTCGAGATCCGCAATCCGGCGGCCCTGACATTCCGGCAGATCAGGCAGGACACACTCGCCAATCCGTAGATTCCAGTCGAGGTGCGGTCGCAACCAGGCAGCCTGTGACTGGGTGATGCCGGCCTCACTACTCGCGAGCATCCCCTGCACATCCGCCTCGAGTTCGCTGTGCCAGTGGATCAATCGCCTCCGAAGCATGAGCAGGCCGACGACCGCTACCACCACGCTCAGGACCGTGAGCCACTTTCCCGCCCCATGGGTGGGAAGCAAGGCCGACAGCCATATGAATATCGATATGCCTGCGGCGATCTTCAGAGCCGCCTCGACGATCGGCTGCACTCTTGCACGCCGCGGCATGCCCCGCGTCGCCACTTGAGAATATAGAAGCGCCATCGCGGACAGGTTGCGCCACAATGCCACCAGCGGGGCCAGCGCCACCAGGCTCAGGACAACCCAATAGACGACGACCAGACCATCCCGCACCGGAAAGTCCAGCCCGAGCCACTCCGTATTTGCCCTCAAGAGCCGCTCGGAAAAAAGGAGCAGGCCGGAGACGAGCAGAACACTCACGATAACCTGCAGGATCCGTTTCCTGCTCAACTGCCAGAGGAGATTGCGCTTGCGTCCGGCCTGAAGCCGGTCGATCCAGTCGTGGTAATGAGCGATGGAATCTCCGATCCACCGCGGAGCAATGGCGACGAGGAGGGATGACAGGCGGTCAGCATGCCGCGTGAGGACCGGCGATACCGCCAGAGTGATCAGCGACACCCCCACCGCCACAGGGAAAAAGTAGTCCGGCACCAGCAGTGCGCCGACGCCCAGCTGTGCGATCACGTAGGTGAATTCTCCGACCGGGGTGACGGCCAGGCCTGCCCGGCAAGCGTCTCGAAACGGAGTACCCACAAGGATGAGGGATCCGGCGCTCACGAGGCTGCGCGCCACGACCGTGAAGATGCCAACGCCGACGATCAACCCCAGGTGCTCGCGGGCGAGATGCAGGTCCACCAGCATGCCCATGGCGACGAAGAACAGCGCACCAAACAGTTCGCGCAGGCCGTCGAACTTGCGACGAATCTGGTGACGATGGGGCGTTTCCGCCACGACCACTCCCATGATGAAGGCGCCCAATGCCATGGAGAACCCCGCATGGCTGGCAACGACGGCCAGCATCAGCAATACGGCCACGAGGCTGATTGTCTGCAGTTCTTCACCCATCGCATGGGTCACCCTTTGAAGCAGCCAAGGAATCAACAGGAAGCCCGTCATCGCCGTGAGCGCCACGAATGCGCTGAGTTCTCCAAGCACCTCTCCGAGTGGAGTGTGTTTCCCGCCGGCTCCAAATTCCGCGTAGGAATTCATCAGCGTCAGCGCCAGGATCGCAATCACCCCCTCCAGGACCGCCATGGTGAGGGCAATCTGTCCATGCCGCTCATGCATCAGATCCTTCTCCTGAAGCGTCCTCGCGACGACCGTTGAGGAAGCGCTGATAATCATCGCGGCGAGGATCATCGTTTCAATGCCACTCAGGCCGAACGCGGCGCCGAGCAGCCTGGTCATGGAATAGAGCAGCAGCGTACTGGCGACGACTGCGGCAAACAGCCCTGGCCCCATGCGCGAATACCTGCGGATGCCCAACCGCAACCCGATGCCAAACATGACAAACACCAGCCCCACCTGGGAAAACACCTGGATGCGTTCCACACTCGACACCCACGCCAGCGACGGCGGGTTTGGTCCGATAATCATCCCTGTGATCAAATATCCGGCAACGGCCGGAATGCCGACACGGCGACACCCCCACCCGATCGCCGCGGCGGCGGTCAGGATGATCGCGAAATCTCGCACAAAGTCGATGCCGATCATATTCCTTGGGTATCAGGCGCTTCCATCATGACACATTGCAGTCATTAGAACGTCCGCTCGGAATCAGCGGTCAAGCTCCATGGAGCATGGCTGATTCTCACCAGGCCGGCCGGCTCGTCCTCAAGATTCGCGGCAATGTGTCGATTGAGGGTGTAGGACTTCCCGCGGTAACCGAACTCCGAAGTACGATCCCATGAAATCCATTCTCCTTTTCCTTCTTCTCGGGTTATCAGGCATCACTCGGGTTGACGCCCAAACCGAGCTCATCGCCATCGCCTACAACGGTCGCATTGAGCACTATTGGGTCCTCTACACATCGCCCGATGGACGGCATACGAAAATCACGAATTATCATTCGGCCATCAGCTTCTACATCGACACCAAATATCTCAACTCGATCACGCTGAGCCGGCCGACCGAACGCCACGTCCGGGTCGTGCGCACGGCGGGATAGCGATCTGCAGGCAGAGGCCGTCAGCAGGAAAAGGGAACGGCCACGAAGCGAATTGAACGTCGAACCGGGTGGCGAAAACGGGGCGCGGGCAACCGTCCCTCCGTTCGAGTGCCGGCAGATGGCTTCACGCATTGGACCTCATCATGTGGACACCCCCAGCAGGCCACGTGTCAGTTGAAAATGGGTCATTCCGAGCACTGTGGATACCGGAGTGTACCGCTGGGAGGCAACCCCCGCGACGAGGTCAACAATTCCGGCCAGATCCTGCTCCACAATGCCCCGCAACACGCCGTCGGCATTCTCTGGAGCGATTGACGGCGCGGCACTGGCTTCGGCAAATTGCAGGACCGGAATCAGAGGATGACCTTCGTGCGGCTGCGCCTTGATCGCGGTCACAGCGAGGTGTGCCCCGCACGCAGCGAGCCCCGCCAGATTCTCGCTCCAATCCGAGGTTTCGGTTCTGACGAGGTGCAGCCCCGGGTGGGCGCAGGGCTCACCGTAGGAAAGGCTCGGCACAACGGATCCGGGCAGGGCCTCCCGGAGACGGCGGGAACGTTGAATCAACGGGTCCGAATCGGGCAGGAAGGCGGTTCCGCCCGCGGCAACGATACCCAGCAGCAGTGTCGCCAGCGTCTCGTAGGTGCCTGCCGCCAAGTCCGGCACCGATTGCAGCGCAATCGCGAGCGCACCCATGTCGGCCGGCATTCTTTGCCGCGAGGTTTGCCCATCAAGCCTTCCGGCAAACCATGCTTCCACGTTCTTCAGGGCACTATCGATCCCGCCGTCGAGCTGCACGCTGGCCCAGCCGAAACGGTCCAGCGGCAGCGAGGAGAGCTCGAAATGGCGCCGCATAGCGTCATTCGGCACCTTCTCGCAGCCATGCTCGAGAAACAGGGTGGCCGCAACGTTCGGGTGGGTCGCATATCCCCGGTAGGTGCGAAGCAGGAGTTCGTACAGGTCCGCTCCCCCGAACCCGCAGCCTTCGGTGTGGATCAACGTAACAAACCGCGCGATTCCATGCCTGCGGCCCAGGCCGAGGCTGTTGAGTCGCTCCGCCGCCATGCGCGCGATCTGCGTCGAACACAGGCTGGTCGGAATGATGAGGCCCACACGCTCCGTCGCCCAGCGGTTTCCATCCGTTGGATACGCCGTGAGCACCCCGCCTGGCAACGCGATGCGCGTTTGATCCATGATCATTCCCGCGGCCGCCGCATCCAGCAAGGGAACCCCGTCCGGCGTGCCCCGCATCCGCAACTGCGATAATTGCGACGTGTCGGTCTGCCGCCAATTCCTCCAAAGGGACACCTGCGAATGCCCGGCATGCTCCCCCTGCGTCCGCCGGCCAGAGGCGGTGCTGATCACGAGTTCAAAGGTCTCTTTCGTGAGGGACTCCATGCTCTCGCCGTCAAGGTACCGTCCCGCATTCACATCCATCTCATGGGAGAGAAGCCGGTGCCGGCGCGTCGTCGTGGTGATTTTCAGGGTCGGAACAAAGGGGAAATTCGTGATCGATCCGTTGCCGGTCACGAAGAGAAAGAGATTGCAGCCGGCAGCGACCTGCCCGGCGATGCCCTCCAGATCATTGCCGGGGCTGTTCATGAAATAGAAACCCGGCCCGGTCATTGGCTCCCCGTACCCGATGACATGGTCCACACGGGTGCGCGGGTCCTTCTTGTGGGCGGCGCCGAGCGACTTGAGCACGATGTTATAGAGCCCGCGAAGGTTGTTGCCGGCCGACGGATTTGCCTCGGGTGTGACGCCGTGCCAGGCCAGCCGTTGCTTGAACCGCTCAATGGCATCCAACAGCGCCCGCGCCGTGCCGAGATCGCGGACCGACCCCAGCATGTAGCCTTCTGCGCCGACCAGTTCGTCCGTTTCGCACAAGTTGCCCGTGCCGCCATGGCGGATGAGTTCATGCACCACCGCTCCGGCGAGGGGATTTCCCGATATGCCGGAAAATGCGTCGCTCCCTCCGCACTGCAGCGCAATCTTCAGTCCCGACAATGGCTCCGGAGTGCGTTCGAAGGCATCCACAGTGGCAAGGGAGCCGCGCACCCAGGCTTCAGCCTGCGCGAGCCCGGCGACAAGCGACCCCGTCAACGTGTGAAACCGATGCCGCACGTGATCGAGGCCGTCGCCCTCGGCGCGCATGAACGCCTCCAGCGTGCGGTTGTTCACGGGTTCAACACCATGGTCGAGCGCGATGACGGCGCCGACGTTCGGATGCAGGATG
>CAZOXB010000044.1:8363-19388 GCA_964583635.1 uncultured Opitutaceae bacterium
TCGAGCACATTGTTTGGCATTTCCGGGCCGCCGCCCTCGGTGTGGGAAACGGCGACAATGCCGTCGATTCCGGTGTGCACCCGGGCCAGCGGACGCAGGCGCCTGGCCAGTTCGCGCGCAGCACTCGCCGTGCGCGACGTCGTGCCGAGGATGAGCACATAGTTGCGGGTCCCCACCCCGCGCAAGCCCCCGCGGCGATAGCCCATGAACGTGCGTGGATGAAGCACGCGTTCCACCGGTGGGGCTCCGACAAATTCCCGCTCGTCGAGCGTGTGGGGCTCGATTTCATTCCCAAAATTCGGTGTCGTCGGAAGGGCCAGATTCAGATCGCGCATCCGGAGCGCCCGCAGCATCGACTCGTTGCAAACGTAGTCGCCCGGTCCGATCGCACGCGTGGCGCGTCCAAACGGCAACCCCCATGAAAGCAGTTCCTGGCCGATTGCTATCTCGCGCACGGCAAACCGATGTCCCTCAAGCACCGTGTGTGACAGCGTCAATTCCCGGTGTGCAAATGCCACCACACTGCCGGCTTCAATCCGGCCAATCGCGATTGCCACATTGTCGTCCGGCGCCGGCAGCCGGGCGACGGAATGGAACGGGGAGGAACAAGGAGCGTCTGAGATCAAGGATTCGATCCAAATCCACATCAGGCACGAAGTCGAGCGGACCGTGTTTGGGCGTGGCAATCCATGGCCCGGAAAAACGTGTTTCCATGGTTTCTGAACTGGACAAACCCGCTGCTTGAACGGCTATCATCCAAACGGCACGTCAGCAAAAGATTGCGGTTCCTGCCAGAATGACCGAGCTTCGGAGCCGGATTCTTCCCCTTACCTCTCCCTGCCCTGTCTTATGAACCCTTATGTGGCTGAACTTGTCGGTACCGCCTTGCTGGTCCTCTTTGGAAACGGTGTCGTGGCAAACGTCGTGCTGACCCGCACCAAAGGCAATGGCGGTGGATGGATCGTGATCACCGCGGGCTGGGCCTGCGCCGTGGCGATCGCCATCTATACCGTGGGGCGCATTTCCGGAGCACACCTCAATCCCGCAGTCACCCTCGCCCTGGCCTCCATTGGCGCCTTTTCACCGTCGCTGGTCGCCGGCTACCTTGCTGCCCAAATGGCGGGGGCGTTCCTCGGCGCCGTGTTGGTTTATCTCTCCTATCTGGCGCATTGGGCCCCCACTGGATCGCCTGAATCCAAGCTCGCCTGCTTTTGCACGGCGCCCGCAGTGCGACGTTACGACGCGGCGTTCATCACCGAGTTCATCGGGACAGCGGTGCTTGTCTTCGTGGTGCTGGCAGTCGGACGGGTGGTCGCCGGCGCGGCAACCGATCAGCAGGCCTGGGCGACCGCAGTGAGTGTCTGGTTTGGGCCGGCGATTGTCGGACTCCTTGTCTTCGCCCTCGGTCTTTCGCTGGGCGGGCCGACGGGTTACGCCATCAATCCGGCGCGCGACTTGGGGCCGCGCCTTGCGCATGCAGCCCTGCCAATTCCCGCCAAAGGCTCGTCGGATTGGGCCTATGCGTGGGTCCCGGTCATCGCGCCGATTTGCGGCGGCGTGGCCGGCGCGCAACTTTTCAAGTTCCTCGGCCTTTAACCTCTTCTCCGTCATGTCCGCTCCGCACTATGTGCTCGCGTTGGATCAGGGCACCACGAGTTCCCGCGCCGTGGTCTTCGATCGCGCCGGCGAGGTGATTTCCCTGACCCAGGCGGAATTCCCCCAGATTTATCCCCAGCCCGGATGGGTGGAACACGATCCGCTCGCCATTTGGTCCAGCCAGAGCGCCACCCTCTCCGGTGCGCTGGCCAAAGCCAACCTTGGCCCGCGCGCCATCGCCGCCATCGGTGTGACCAACCAGCGCGAAACGACCCTGGTCTGGGATCGTGAAACCGGCGTCCCCGTCTACAACGCGATTGTCTGGCAGGATCGCCGCACGGCGGACTACTGCGCCCAGCTCAAACGCGATGGCGTGGAGCCCATGGTGACGGAGCGAACGGGCCTGCGCCTCGACCCGTATTTCACGGCCACGAAAGTCCGGTGGATTCTTGACCACGTTGCCGGCGCGCGAGCGCGCGCGGAGCAGGGCAAGCTCCTCGTCGGCACCGTCGACACGTGGCTTCTCTGGCAATTGACCGCGGGAGCTGAACGAAAGCATGTGACCGACGTCTCCAATGCCTCCCGAACGCTGTTGTTCGACATCCATCGGGGAACGTGGGATGATGACCTTCTTGCGCTCTTCGGCATCCCTCGCCCGATGCTGCCCGAGGTTCGTTCCAGCTCCGAGGTTTACGGGCAGGCCGGTCCCCATTCGAATATCTCCGGGGTGCCAATTGCCGGCATGGCCGGGGACCAGCAGGCCGCGCTTTTTGGCCAGGCCTGTTTCAAGCCTGGCATGGCAAAGAACACCTACGGCACGGGTTGTTTCCTGCTGATGAACACCGGCGAGAAAGCCGTCCCATCACGCAACAACCTCCTCACGACAATCGCCTGGCGCATTGGCGGGCAGACGGAATTTGCCCTGGAAGGCTCGGTATTCATTGGCGGTGCCGTGGTGCAATGGCTGCGCGACGAGCTCGGCCTCGTGCGGTCGGCGGCCGAACTCGACGAACTGGCTTCCTCCGTGCCCGATACCGGAGGACTGTTTGTCGTGCCCGCCTTCGCGGGCCTCGGTGCGCCGCATTGGGACCCGTATGCGCGGGGCGTGGCGGTCGGAATCACCCGAGGCACCAATCGCGCGCATTTCTGCCGTGCCGCACTCGAATCAATCGCGTTTCAATCGGCAGATCTCATCTCGTGCATGGAGAAGGACAGCGGGCTGCGGCTCAGCGAACTCCGTGTGGATGGCGGGGCTTCGCGCAGTGCGCCGTTGCTGCAGATTCAAGCCGACCTGCTTGGCGCACCGGTGATTCGTCCGCGCAGCGTGGAAACGACGGCCTTGGGCGCCGCCTACCTGGCCGGTTTGGCCGTGGGTTATTGGGAGAATCGCGCGGACATCACACGCAACTGGAGCGCCGATGTGACGGTCAATCCAAAGCGCCCGGCAGGTGAAATGCAGGCGCAGCGGACGCAATGGGATCGCGCGGTGGCGCGTTCGAAAGCGTGGGCAACTCCGGCATGATGCGCTTTCGCGGTCCCCATCGGCGAATTTCCGCCCGCCTGGTTACGCTGGCTTGGCGAGGATGTGAAAGTTGGCCATGGAGATTCCGCTCAGCATCGCTCCGATGATTCCCAGAAACCCTTGATCGGTGCCGCACAGGTACAGGTTGGCATATGGGGTGCGCCCCGAACGGATTTTCCCCGGCGCTCCGTAGATGGCGCCCTCGGCATGACCGGTGTAGCGCCGGACGGTGAGCGGCGTGAACATGTCGGTCGCAATCGTGCTCGCTTCGAGTGACGGTACCGCCGGTCTGGGCAGAAACCGCAAGGCGCTCCGCTGCATCGCAGCATACCAGTTCTGTTTTTCCGCTCGATAGTCCTCCGGAGACAGGTCGTTCCACGGATGGAAATTCGCCAGGCAGGTCACCCGGACAATGCCTTCGGGCAGGCGTCGGCCTTCCGGATAGACGAAGTTGTTGGGGAAGCAGATCACCCCGCTGCGAAGATCAACCATTCCGCTCGGACGGGCGTAGGTGAAGTGCGGCGAGTCGTTGAAGAAGACGATGGTATTCTTGCCCCACCCGATCTGGGCGGGCTCCTGGTTGAGGATGGTGATGGTTTCGACAAACGACAGTCGTCCTTGGTCCTTGGCGGCCGTCGAAGCCGACGCTGACATTTCTCCGCCCGGCGCTTCCCCGGGTCCCAGGAGCCCCAGGGTTTCCGTCAGTCCGATCGAACTGAGCACGTGGTCCGCAGTGATCTCCTCGCCGGAGTCCAACTGCAGCGCGGTCACCCGATCTCCCCGGGAGACAAGCCTCCTGACCCCACATTTCATGCGCCGCTCGCCGCCCGCCATCCGGTATTTTTCAAGCAGCACGCGCAGAATCACCCTGACTCCGTCGAACGGGCGGGCGAAGCCCTCCAGGAAGAGTGCCTTGAACATGATCACAAACTGCCCCAAATCCATGTCACCCGGCTGGGCACTGCCATAGTACATCAACGGACAGAGCAGCATGTCCTCGAGCAGCGGGTCCGAAATGAATTCGCGAAGCGTTGTCCTGGCGGAACGCGGCGCCGCGTCCAACGACACGTCATCGTAGGTGCGCACCAAGGCGGTCAGCCGGCGGAATCCGTCCATCTGCTTTGGAAACCGCACCGCAACCTCCGACTCCAGCATGCCAAAATCGTTGGTGAATCGCAGGGATATTTCCCCCGCCGGTCCAAACGTTACACGCGACTCGCGTTGTTCGCAGAGCGCAAACTGCTCGCGCTCGATGCGAAGCTGGCGCAGCAGCTTTCCCAGCGGCGTTCCTTTCACACCCGGGCGCACATAGTTGGTGACCGCGTGCAGGCCGACGTCAAATTTGCGTCCCGCAATGCTGTAAAAGCCATTCAGGCCACCAACGGCATTGTGACGCTCAAAAATGCAGACCTTCCTTCCAAAATGCGCCAGGCGAATGCCTGCGGCCAGTCCCGACATGCCAGCACCGATAATGACAACATCGTAGTGGGATTGGCTGTTCATGCACGCAGGCGATTATCGCGTCGTGAAGCGGTCAGGAGGCCGGCAAAAAGGCCGGGCGCCCGGCCCGGCCACGAAAGGATTCGATGTTCGCCCGCAGGCTCAGCTCTTGGACGGGAGGTCGTTGAACCTCGGCGTCAGGTATTCAGCGCAGCTGTCCAGCGTCGCCAGATTCAGGTAGTCCTTTTCCGGAACCTCGATGCCGTGACGTTTGCGCAATTCCATGACGATATCCAGGAAATCCATCGAATCGAGCTGCATCTGGTCCCGCAGCCGGACGTCCGGCTTGAGCTTCGACAGGTCTTCGTCGGGCGCGATATCGGCGATGATGTCGAGCACCACCTGTTTTACTTCGTCTTTGGTCATAAGCGTGAAGGTTGTCCAGTATCACCCATGGCGCTTCACAATCAACGTGGAATTTATCCCCAGCATTCCGAAGGAGTTGTTGAGGATCGTATCCACCCGATCAACGGTCCGCGGGCGGTTGAGCACGAGGCCCGGCAGCGCGCAGGCAGGATCCAGTTCATCGACATTGATGGTGGGATGCACGATGTGATCATCGAACGAGGGAAGGTTCCCTGCGAGTTCCAAGGCTCCGGCGGCGCCCATGGCATGGCCGATGAAGCTCTTGGTATTGTTTACGTACGTCTCCGGACAGCCTTCGCCGAAGACCGCACGGATCGCCTCGCATTCCTGGATGTCGCCCATTGGAGTCGCAGTCGCATGCGTATTGATGATATGGATATCGCGCGGCTGCATGCCGGATCGGGCCACCGCCTCGCGCACGCATTGCGCCTGCCGGTCGGGATTGGGCAGCACGTAGTCGCTGGCATCGCTGTTGACGCAGTAGCCGGCAATTTCCCCGTAGATCCTTGCTCCGCGGCGCAGGGCATCGTCCCGGCGCTCGAGCGTGTAGAGTGCACCGCCCTCGGAAATGACGATTCCATTTCGCGCCTTGTCGAACGGCCGGGAGGCGCGATTGGGGTCAGGATGGTGCGCAAGGGCATTCTGGGACTTGAATCCCGCAAAAATGCCGAAGGTGTGAATGCTCTCGCTCAACCCGCCGCAGATCGCAAAATCCACCTCGCCCAGCCGCAGCATCTGCGTTGCATGGATCAACCCGAGATTCCCCGCCGCGCAGGCTGCGCCAATCGTGTAGGCCGGTCCCGTTGATCCGAGGTTCAGGGAGATTTCCCCGGCCGGGTTGTTGGCAACCGTCCGCGGGTTGTGATAATGCGACCAGTATTTCGTATCGTACCCGAATTTGGAAATCGCATAGATCTCGTTTTCCGTCTCCACGTTGCCATGTTCGGTGATTCCGATGAAAATCCCGGTGCGATCCCTTGCCAAAGCGTCGGCGGTGAGTCCTGCATCCGCGATCGCTTCCCGTGCACAATAAATCCCGATCGAGCCGGCACGGGTTCCCACCCGCAGTTCCTTCTTTTTTTGGTGCCGCAGGGGATCGTAGTTGCAAACACCCGCCAGAAGCGGTCCCATGTAGCGGATTTCGGTGCGGGCGATGCGCGCAACGCCCGCCAGCAAATTGCCACGAAACTCCGCAAGGCTATTGCCATTCGGGGCAGTCAATCCCACTCCGGTGATCACGATGCGCGAAAGACTCATCTCAAGTATGGATAAACGGCTAGCCAACACCTGCACGAGCGCAATACAAGCCTCCCGTCCGCATCATCTATTTTCATGAATGTTCTCGTCGTCGGGGGTGCCGGTTACATCGGAAGCCATTGTGTCCGCCAACTGATTGCCGCCGGACACCGGCCGGTGGTCCTGGACAATCTGATCTTTGGACATGTCAAGGCGCTACCCGCATCGGTGGTCCTCTACCGGGAGAACCTCGGTAACGAACAAGCTGTCGGCGAGATCCTGCGTCGGGAGCGGATCGACGTCGTCATGCATTTCGCCGCCTTCGCCTACGTCGGCGAATCCGTGAAGGACCCTCTCAAATACTATTTCAACAATGTGGTCGCCACTCTCGGACTCCTTCGGGCAATGCTGGCCGCCAAGGTCACGAGATTCGTTTTCTCCTCCACCTGCGCCACCTATGGCGTGCCGACCTTGATGCCGATCACCGAGGATCTTCCCCAATCGCCGATCAATCCGTACGGGCAGACAAAGCTGGATATCGAGAATGCATTGAAGGCGCTGTCCCACGCGCACGGGCTGAGCTTCGCGGCATTTCGTTATTTCAATGCCGCAGGAGCCGCCGAGGACGGCCTGATCGGTGAATCGCATGACCCGGAGACACACCTGATCCCACTCGCCATTGATGCAGCGACGGGACGGCGAGGGGCCCTGCAGGTCTTTGGTTCCGACTACCCGACTCCGGACGGCACCTGCCTCCGCGATTACGTGCACGTCGACGACCTGAGCCGAGCACACATCGCCGTATTCGACCGGCTTTCGACACCCGGCACCGGGCTCTTCTACAATCTCGGCACGGGCACGCCCACCTCCGTCTATGAGGTCATACGTGCGGTCGAAAGGGCCACGGGCAGGAAGGTCCCCCATACGGTGGCTCCGCGAAGGGACGGCGATCCGCCGGAACTTTATGCGGACAGTTCAAAGGCCGTCCGGGAACTCAACTGGGAAATCAGGTACCGGGACATTGACGCCATCGTAGCGACAGCATGGCGCTGGCATTCACGTTTCCCGGACGGATTCCCACGGGCCTGAGGGCAAGAGCCGTTCTGCCTTCAGAATTTCAATCCCCACTCCTCAATGCGCTTGCGCAGGGTGGTCCGGGTGATGCCCAGAGTCTCAGCCGCCCGAAGCTGATTGCCCTGTGTCGCCCGCAGGGCGCGTTCGATCATTTCGCGCTCCAGCCGTTCGAGTATCGGCTCCGGATTCCTGGACAATTCAGCGTGCAGAAAATCGAGCGCTCGATCGAGGGTCAGCGGAAATTCGACTTTGGCCGGTGTCTCCCCCAAAGCGCCGGTTCCGATCCTCGGAGGTACGTCGGCGCCCTGACCGGACTGTGCCACCGGCGGCGATTCGCCTGCTCCCGAAGACGCGATGCCAGACGACGCTCTTACAGAAGGCAGTCCGGCGACTGCATGGCGGATTTCCGGCGGGAGATCCTTGAAGAGGATCGCGTCTCCCTGGGCGATCACCGCACTGCGATAGATGACGTTTTCCAATTCCCGCACATTTCCCGGCCAGCGATAGGCTTCCAATACCGTCATCGCCTCGGGCGAGACCTTGCCCACCCGCACCTTCTTTTGCTTCACGAGATTCTGCAGGCAAAAATCAACGATCTGTGGAATGTCGTTCCCGCGATCACGCAGCGCCGGCATGCGGATCCGCACAACATTCAGCCGGTAGTACAGGTCTTCGCGAAACGTCTTTGCCCTGACCATCGCCTCGAGATCCTTGTTCGTTGCCGCAAGGATGCGCACATCAACCCGGATCGTTTCCGTCCCCCCCACCCGCTGGATTTCACCCTGTTGCAGGACGCGCAGGATTTTTGTCTGCGTGGCCAGCGCCATGTCGCCAATCTCGTCGAGAAAAATGGTACCGCCGTCGCAAAGCTCGAATTTGCCGAGCCGCTGCCCCGTTGCACCCGTGAACGAGCCCTTCTCATGGCCGAAGAGTTCACTTTCTATGAGATTGTCGGGGATCGCCGCACAGTTGACCGCAATGAACGGTTTGGCCGCTCGGTGACTGTGCTTCCAGATTGATCGGGCGACCAGCTCCTTGCCGGTCCCGCTCTCGCCGGTGACCATCACGGTGACATCGCTCGCGGTCACCTGACCGATGGTCTTGAACACATCCTGCATCACTCCGGAACTCCCCACGATGCCTTCCTTGTAGTCCTCACTGTTGAGCATCGACCTGTAACTGCTGGCAGCGTGCATGTCCGCATGCGCTTGCAGCGCGGTGTCCGCTAGCGTCAGGACTTTCTGGGAATCGAACGGCTTCATGATGTAGTCGAATGCGCCGTACTTCATGGCTTCGATCGCAGTCTGGGCCGTGCCGAACGCGGTCATCAGCACGACCATCTGCTTCGGATTGGCCGACCGGATGTGCTGCAGTGCCTCAATCCCGCTCATGCCGCCCATGCGGATGTCGAGAAACACCAGGTTGGGCGGGGACTGTTTCACCACCGCAATGCCCTGCTCTCCACTGGCGGCCTCCACGACCTGCCAATTGCGCGAGGACAGGACACGGGTGAGCGAATATCGGATCTCCGCATCGTCATCGATGATGAGGATGACGGGGATCTTGGCCGGGGAAACGGATGCGGACATTGAAAATGCAAGTGTGCAAAGGATGCGGTGCTTGGCGAGCCTTCCCACCGTATTCGGTCCAGACCTTGCCGCCGAACCGGCAGGAGCCAGCATGGAGCGCCTGGTTCAGCAAGCCAGAGTTCGTGGCGCGGCCGCCGGTCAACCGTCGCCGGTCAACCGCCTCCGTCCGCCCTGCCCTCTTTCGGCCTTCCGGGTCACGTACGGATAAAAATGCCCTTCAAGTTCATTTCCAGCTGCGCCGGATTCGGTGAAAATTTCAGCCCGTCGCTTCGTGAGATCTTGCCGGCCTTGACGAGCCGCAGCAGGTCCTTGTTGAAGGCAAAAGTCCCGGCTTCCGCCCCACTCTCAAGCAACGTCTGGATCTTCTCGAATTGTCCCTCAAGAATCAGGTTCCGCACTGTGGCATCGGCGTTGAGGATTTCGTTCGCCGGATAACGGCCGCCACCTTCGATCGCCGGAATGAGTTTCTGGCAGATGAATCCCCGCAGCGATCCGGCAATTTGCCGGCGAGCCTGCAACTGCTGTTCGGGCGGGAAGAATTCAAACAGACGGGTGAGCGATTGCGCAACCGTGGCAGCGTGCATTGTCGAGAACACGAGGTGTCCCGTTTCTGCGGCGCTGATTGCGGTTTCAAAGGTTTCGCGGTCGCGCATTTCACCGATGAGGATGATGTCGGGGTTCTGGCGGAGCACCGACTTGATCGCCAGTTGGAAGTTCTGGACATCGAGGCCGATCTCCCGCTGCTGAAACACCGACTTGTCGTCCTGAAAGGTGTATTCGATCGGATCCTCAATCGTCACAATGTGGCGATCGAAGTTGTGGTTTATCCAGTCCAACATGGCGGCCATGGTGGAACTCTTTCCGGATCCGGTTGCGCCACAGACAAGCAGGATGCCGTCCTTGGCCTGGGCAAGCTTCAGAAGTGGCTCGGGCTGGAGATTGAGATCCTCGAGCGTTGGCACCCGGCTCTTGATGTGGCGGAATACAATGCTGACCAATCCGCGCTGATGAAAGCCATTGACACGAAAGCGGCCCACGTCCGCCACCGAATAAGCAAAATCAATCTGCCCCTCCTCTTCCCATCGCTTCTTGAAGACTTTGGGAACGTTCTCATCCACAAAGGCCTGCGCCTCCACCGCGCTGATGGGGTCCATGTCCACGGGTTTCAGATGCCCGGAGAGGCGCACGTATCCCGGCTTGTTGGACTTGATGACCACGTCACTGGCGCCACTCTCAACGGCCAGCTTCAGCAGATCGGTGAAAATTTCGGTATGAGGTGACATAAGAGACGTAGAAAATATCGTTGCGCTCTCGCTATAGTGCTCTGCTTTGCTGGGCAAGGTATCTCTCCATGAAGATTCGTCCCCTTACCGGTGCCATCACCGCTCTCGTCACTCCCTTTCGCAATCAGGAGGTCTCAGACGACGACCTGAAGAAGCTGGTCGAATACCAGATCAAGGGCGGGATCCATGGGTTGGTTCCCGTAGGAACGACGGGAGAATCCCCCACCTTGGACCACCCCGAACACCTGGCCGTCATTGAGAAAGTGATTGCCTATGCCCGCGGGCGGGTGCCCGTGATCGCTGGAACCGGCTCAAATTCCACCAAGGAAGCGGTCGATTTGACACGACATTCACATCGGGCCGGGGCCGATGCGATGCTGGTGGTGGCGCCTTATTACAACAAACCGAGTCAGGAAGGGCTGTTTCGTCACTTCTGTGAAGTGGCCGAGGCCACGGATCGTCCGATCATTCTTTATTCCATTCCCTCCCGATGCGGGATCGAGATCAGCGTGGGCGTGGTGGAGCGCCTGGCAGCGAAATACCGGCACGTGCGCTGGATCAAGGAAGCCGGCGGTTCGGTGGAGCGCGTGGATCTTCTGAAGCAGGCGCTCGGCAAGGACCTGACTGTGCTGAGTGGTGACGACAGTCTTACGGTGCCGTTCATGGCCGTCGGCGCCGAAGGTGTGATCAGCGTTGCGTCGAACCTGCTCCCAAAGGAGATCGTCCAGCTCACCCAGGCTGCCCAAGGGAATGATTTTGCGCGGGCCGGCAAGCTGCACCGCAAACTTTTCCCGACATTCAAGGCCCTGTTTCTTGATCCCAACCCGATTCCCGTGAAGGCAGCGCTCGCCCGCGCCGG
>CAZOXB010000045.1:0-19205 GCA_964583635.1 uncultured Opitutaceae bacterium
GTCGGCCGAATTGGTCACTTCCAGGCGGTAAGGATCGTCCGCATCGATGCGTCGGGATAGTGCCGCGGTGTTGGTCTGCACCAGATTTGGAGCCCGGAAGGAATCAGCGACCGAACCCCGGATACTGAGCCAGTCGACGGGCTTCCAAAGCAGGCTGATTTTGGGTTTTGCCGTGCGCCCGAAGATGGAAAAATACTCGTAACGTCCGGCAGCCGTGAGCTCCAGTGCCTGGACGAGAGGCAATCGATTTTCACGCGTGACAAACGGCAGCGCCAGTTCGGCGTAGGCCGCGTAGACCCACTGCTGGGCGTCGATCGGAACATTGGCGCTGAGATTCACGATGTCGTTGTCGTTGTCGCGTAGAATCGGGTATTGGCTGCCTGATCCCGGGGGGTTCATCCCAACGTAGGCGCTGCGCTTGTCCGAGTAAGTTTCGTAGCGCACCTCCACGCCCGTGGCGACACCCACCTCTCCCCCCTTAAAGAGCCTAATCAGACGACCATTTGCTTTCGCGTCCCACAGAAACACCCCCGCCCGGCCCAGCCGGTCCTCGTCTTCGTAGAGCGGGTCCAGGACCGAAGCGGGATTGTAGTAGGCTTTGTCGACGACGATCTGGTTGTTGACGATCTTGAAGGTGACCGGGAAGGGATTGAATGCCGTGGCATCGGTGCGCAGCAGCGCCTGTCGGAGGCGAGACTCGCGGATCATGTAGTGCTCGAGTTCCTTCGTATACGAGGCGGAGGCCATCAGCGCGGACTCCCACTCCCAGCTCTGACCAAATCTTCCGCGCACGCCCCCAAGGATCCGCCATGTGTAGGAGTTCACGTCATATTCGCGTGGACGGAAACCGCGATAGGGATCCGAATTCGCACCTGGCGACACGCTTCCGGCGACCAACACGTCGGCCGGCGTGCCCACGAGCCGCTGTGTGCCGTCGGCATTCGGCGCGCCCGTCGGATGGTAGAAGCGCACCCCAAACGGATTGTAGGGACTGGCGGCCGGCACATAGAGGCCCGGATCCGCAGGGTCCTTGATGTCCACTCCAGGGCGACGGCCCGTGCTGTGGGCGTGGTAAAACAGCAGATCGCCGAAAATGCTCGTCCCGTTTTTCAGGGTGCGATCCAGGAACGCGGCGAACTGGGTTCGCTGCGTATTTGGGATGAGCATGCGCCAGTTATTTCCATTGCCGTATGTCAGGTTCTCAGCGTTGTCGATATTCTTGGAAGGCGCCGTCTGCTTGAAGTTCACGCCACCGTCGGCCGTCGGCACGAGGTAGAAGACACCGGCAGCGGACATCGTGGCCACCCCGGCGGGCGGAGTGGCGCTGGTCGAGATCCCTAGGTTGCTCGTGGGCCTCGAGCCGACGAAGGTCTCGTAGTCCGGCTGGATGAATCCCCGCTTCCATTGTCCCCACTGGTTGATCGCATTTGTGTTTGCAAAAGTGTTGTTGCGCACAGCGCTTGTCGTGCCGTTCGCATTGGTGACTGTGACCGGCAGGCCGTTCCAAGGGGCGGGCAGGTTGCCCCTCAGGCGCATGTCGTCGTTGCGCGAAAACACCCGATCTCGGGCCGCCAGTCCATCGCGGCGGAAATGATCGAATGTGAGCGACAGGTGAGTGTCGCCGCGCTTGAAGCTGTCGTAGGCGGTGACGTTCACCTCGCCGGCGCCACCATGCTGCGTATCGGACAACCGGAACGTGACCCCCCTTCCAACGAAATCGCGCGACACCAGATTGTTGATGACGCCCGCTGCAGCGTCGGCCCCGTAGATCGCGGAGGCTCCATCGCGCAGGATTTCAACGCGGCTGACCAAGGCCCGCGGTACGGCATTGATGTTCGGAGCGAGAGACGGTACGCCGTTTTCCGCCATCGAAATCGCATGGGGCGCCATGCGGCGTCCATTCAACAACACCAAGGTGCTTCCGGTGCCCATCCCGCGCAGGTCAACCAGCGCGGCGTCGCCCTTCGCGGCTTGCGCTCCGGCGGCAATCTCGGTCACGCCGGAAATCTCAGCGATTCCAAGGGTCTCAATGAAATCCGCCATTGTGGAAGCGCCGCGGTCAAGCATTTCCGCCGAATCAATCACTGTGACAGGAACCGCGGTTTCGGCGTCGACCCGCCGGATGTTCGATCCGGTGACGGTGAACGCTTCCAATTGGACGACATCATCTTTGTTCGGTGCGCCGGCCGGGGTGGTTTGACCGAGTGCAAGCATGGGCAGAGAACACGACATCAAGACGGGGAGGAGGCGGGAGGGGGGCATGATCGGTACCGGATTCTTGGACAACCTCTGCGGACGATTACGAGCAGAATATTTAAGCGCATAAAATTGAGGCATTGCCTGCGGGGGACCGCCTTCTTCTCGAAGAGGACCTCGAAATGCACGCTTCGCTCCAAGGGCAGATCGAAGTCCTGTAGATCATTGTTGCAGGGAATACCCTTGATCTGGCGGCGAAGCATCTGCAGGCGCCGCCCGGCGTAGACCGGATTCTGGCGCCAGTCATCGCATTGGAAATCGATCAGGGTGCGCCCTTCAGCAGCGCCGACAAGCTCGCCGCACCTATTGCCGTCGTCGCGGCGACGCGGCGGGCGTCACGTCTCCAATCCGAGGATGCGGCGGTTGGTGGTGGCATCGATCCGGCCGCCGGCAAAGTCATCGAAGGCACGGGAGGTGGCTTCGACCAGGTGGCGGGCGATGAAGGGAGCTCCTTCGCGGGCCCCCTGTTCGGGTGACTTGACGGCGCACTCCCATTCCATGACCGCCCAGCCGCGGTAGCCCGTTTCGGTGAGAAGCGTGAAGACGCGTTTGAAATCGATCTGCCCGTCGCCGGGGGAGCGGAAACGGCCCGGGCGTTTTGCCCACGGCTGATAACCACCGTAAACCCCGCCGCGCCCGTCCGGACGGAACTCCGCATCCTTCACGTGAAATCCGCGGATGCGCGAGCCATAGATCCGGATGAATTCGCAGTAGTCGAGCTGTTGAAGGAGCAGATGGCTCGGGTCGTAGTTGATGCAGGCGGAAGGATGATCGCCCACCGACGCCAGGAAGCGCTCGAACGTGTGTCCGTCAAACACGTCGCTGCCGGGATGGAGTTCGAACGCGATCGCCAGTCCCAGCGTATGTGCCAGGTCGAGGACAGGTCGCCAGCGGCGGGCGAGTTCGGCGAATGCCTCATCGATCAACCCTGCGGGCCGCTGCGGCCAGGGATAGGCCATCTGCCACGCCAGTCCTCCCGACAACACCGGTACGCACCGGGTGCCGAGGTTGGCCGCGGCCCGAAGCGCCAGCATGAGATGCTCCGTCGCCCAGGCGACTCTGCTCCGATCGTCATAGCCGTCTGGATACAAACCTGTGAACGCGGCTTCATAGGCCGGATGGATCGCCATGGCCTGCCCGGCCAGCGACGCATTCAGCTCGCTCAGCTCCATCTTGCGGGACGCCAGGGCCGCACGAAAATCATCGCAGTAGGACTTGGATTCCGCGGCAAGCGGCAGATCGAGCAGGCGGGGGGATTCCCACGTCGGAATCTGCACGGCCGCATATCCGAGGGAGGACGCCCAGAGGCAAAGACCGTCCAGCGTGTTGTACGGTTCGTGGTCGCGGATGAACTGGGCCAGAAATATTCCGGGGCCTTGAATGGAGTTCTTCATGTCCGTGAGTGCGTGTGGCCGGGTCCCGCACCGCCGTCGGTGACCGTCAAGATGGGGATGGATGCGTTCATGATGTGGCGCTGACCAGCCCGTCGTCCGGCGGGCGGAGTTCGCGCAACGGCGCAACGATTCCGGTCATGGCTTGTTTCACCCGATGGCTGTCGACGCCGTGCACGAGCGTCTGGACGCCCATGGCGTTTCTCATCCGCGCCGCCTCTTCGGTCAGCACCATCAGGGCGGCAGGCTTTCCCGCCTGCCGGCAGGCGGCCAGAATCCGGTCCACCACCCGGGTGAGCTCCGGTGCGTCCATGCGGCCGGTCACGCCCAACTGCGCTGACAGATCATAGCTGCCGATGTAGATGAGGTCGACACGTTCCAGTTTCAGGATGTCATCGATTTCTTCGACCGCGGCCAATGTCTCCACAATGGGCATGCACCAGGGGCGCCCCGGTGCCGTGGTTGGCATGCCGTAACCTCCGGCGCGCACGAACGGATTGTAGCCGCGGGTGCCCTTGGGGGCGTAGTCCATCATACCGGCGGCGGCGGCAAAGTCCGGGAGGCTGGAGAGCTGGGGGAAGACGATGCCGCGTGCGCCGAGGTCCAGGCAGCGCTGGACTTCAACCTTGTCCGTGCCGCTTACGCGCACGAAGGGTGCGCTGCCGTGGAGTTCGCAGGCGAGGATGTCGTTCAGCAGGCTGGCGTAGTCGTAGCCGCCGTGCTCGCAGTCGAGGATCTGGAAATCAAAGCCGGATTGGGCCAGGATCTCGCTCAACGACGGGGAGGGGATGATGCGCCAGATGCCGTGGCGCGGCGGAGGTTTTGACGGAGCGGGATTCATTTGGAAGCAGCCGCCCGTTCGCGGGCAAGGTCCTGGGCGACATCGATGATCCAATCCTCCTGGCCGGCCATGGCCTTGCGTCGTCCAAGCTCGACGAGGATGTCGCGCGGATCCAGGCCGTAGCGCTCGCCGGCACGCCGGGCGTGCAGCAGGAACGTGGAGTACACCCCGGCGTAGCCGATGGTGATCGCGTCGCGATTGGGAATGGGCTGGAAGGGCATCATCGGTGCGAGGAGCTGCTCCGCGGCGTCGCAAAGCCTGAAGGTGTCCATGCCGGACGGGATCCCGAGCTTGTCGAGCATCGCCGCCAGCAGCTCCGTCGGGGCGTTGCCTGATCCGGCACCGAGTCCCCGCAGGCAGCCGTCGATCAGCGTGGCGCCCGCCTCGAGTGCCGCGAGGCTGTTGCCCATGGCGAATCCGAGATTGTTGTGGGCGTGGAAGCCGACCTGTCCCCGGAGTGCGGTCTTGAATGCCCGCACGCGTGCAGCGGCATCACCGGGCAGCATCGCGCCGGCGGAGTCGACGATATAGACGCCATCGGCGCCGTACCCCTCCATGAGGCCAGCCTGTTCAACCAGCACCTCGGGCGGACGCATGTGGGCCATCATCAGGAACCCGAACGCCTCCATGCCGAGCTCCTTCGCGAGGCCGAAGTGCTGCTGGGAGACATCCGCCTCCGTGCATTGCGTGGCGATGCGCACGACGGTGGCGCCGCGGCGGGCGGCCTCCCGAAGTTCGTGGCGCGTGCCGACGCCGGGCAGCAGCAGGACCGCGATCCGGGCGCGCGTGCATTCCTCCCGGGCGGCGGAGATCAGGTCGAGTTCGGGTGCGAGGGAAAAGCCGTATTGCAGCGAGGAACCACCGAGTCCGTCGCCGTGGGAAACCTCGATCACCGGAACGCCCGCCTGATCGAGGGCCCGCGAGATGGCGCGCACGTGTTCGGTCGTGAACTGGTGGCGCATCGGATGGGATCCGTCGCGGAGGCAACTGTCGGTGATCCTCGGAACGGTCGGGGTCGACGCCGGTTTCCGGGCCGCGCCGGAATCGTCGGAGCGGGCGGATGCATCCGTGGTGACGGCGGGGGAGGTCATGGCTTGGGCGGGGTGGTTTGGCTGAGGAGTGAGTTGGCGATGATCCGACCCACCTGCCGGGCGGACGCGGTCATGATGTCAAGGTTCCCGGCGTAGGCGGGCAGATAGTCGCCCGCACCGGTGATTTCGAGCAGCAGGGTGATCATGCGCTTCTGCCCGCCGGCGGTTCTGACCGTGTCGAAAAGAGGTTCCCCCTTCAGGCGGTAGCCGGGAACATAACCCTGGACCTCACGGACCATCCTCTCAATGGAATCAACGACGGCACCTTCGGGGAAATCGTCCGCGGGAATCACGTAGACCGTGTTGCGCATGACGATCGGCGGATCGGCAGGATTGAGGATGATGATCGCCTTGCCTGACTTGGCGCCCCCGAGCGACTCGAGTCCGCGCGCCGTCACCAGGGTGAATTCATCGATGTTCTGGCGGGTGCCCGGGCCGGCCGAGCGGCTGCCCACGGTGCTGACGATCTCGGCGTATTCGACCGGGACCACCCGGCTGACCGCATGCACGAGCGGAATGGTCGCCTGCCCGCCGCAGGTGATGAGGTTGACATTCGGGGCGCCGAGGTGCGCCCGAAGGTTGACGGGAGGCACGACGCAGGGGCCGCAGGCCGCCGGCGTCAGATCGACGGCGACCCGTCCGGCGGCGGCGAGTGCCGGGGCATGACGCGCATGGGCTTTGGCGCTGGTGGCGTCGAACACGATTGCAATCGCCGGGTCCTCCAGGATGGCGGCAATGCCACGGTCGCTCGTGGGCACACCGAGTGTCCGGGCGCGGGCCAGGCCCTCCGAAGCCGGATCGATTCCGGCGAACAAGGCGAGTTCCAGGGGGCCCGGATCCTGAAGCAGCTTGAACATGAGGTCGGAACCGATGTTGCCGGTGCCGAGAATGGCGGCCTTGATGCGTGACGTGGACATGGGCGGGCTACGGGTTGACGGACTTCCAGACGCCCCCGGCCCTTGAGCTTTCCCCGATGGCGTCGATGATGCGGGCGATATTCAGTCCGGTGGCGAAGGTGGGGAACAGGCTGCCGTCGGCCCCGGCGGGTGGGCGCCGCTCGGCGATGAAAGTCAGAATGTTCCGCATCAGATTGCGGAAGGCATCGCTCCATGCCTCGCAGTGCCCCGCGGGCAGGGCGGCGAGATGCCGGATCGAGGGATCGAGCAGCGCCGGGTCCTTGATCATGGTTTGATTGGGTTCGTCGCGGTGGCCGATCCAGAGTTCATCGGGCCGTTCCTGCTGCCAGCGCACGGATGATTTTGAGCCGCAGATTTCAATCGTGAGGTCGTTCTTGTGACCGGCACAGATGGCGCCCGTGCTGAACAGGCCTCGCGCCCCGTTGTCGAACTCGCACAGGATCAGGCCGAGGTCCGGTACACGCGCCGGGTGGTCGACGCTGCGACCGCCTCCGCTGGCTTGTTTCCGCACCGGGATGAAGGTGGCGAGATCGGACAGCACGCGTGTGATCCGAAGGCCCGTGACATGCTGCACCATGTCGAACCAGTGGGCTCCGGCATCCGAGACCATGCCGAAGGCGCCGCCCTGATCGGGATCGAGGCGCCAGTTAAAATCGGTTTCACGGAGGAGCCATTCCTGCCAATAGTGGCCGCTCGCAAAACGAACCTCACCCACGCTTCCCCGCGCAATCAGGGCCCGCGCGTGCTGCAACATGACATTGTAGCGGATGCTGAAAGTGAGGGCATGCACGACGCCGGCGCGGCAGGCAGCGTCGTGCATTTCCCTGGCCTCGGCCGAGGTGAGGGCGAGGGGTTTGTCGACGATCACATGTTTGCCCGCCCGGATGGCGGCGAGGGCGATCGGGGCATGAAGGGCGGTGGGGGTGGCGACATCCACCACATCGATTTCCGGATCGGCGACGAGCTCCTGCCAGGTCGCATAATGACGGGGGATACCGTGCTGCGCGGCCTTTTGGCGCGCACCGTCCGCGGACCGGGTGGCGATGCCAATCACCTCGGCGAACTCAAGACGCCGGATTGCATCCAGATGATGTGGGCCGATGAAGCCGAAGCCCACGATCCCTATCTTCAGTCTTCTCATCGGTTTTTCCTCGCGGCTTTCTCAAGGTTGCCAAGAGGAACCATGCCCTGCACCGTCCAGCCGCCGTCCACAAAAAAGGTCTGGCCGGTCATGTAGCTGGACTCGGATGAAGCGAGGAAGATTGCCGGTCCGAGCATCTCGTCCGCATCCGCCGTCCGGCCGAGCGGAATGACCTTCCCCCAAGTCTGCCGGTAATCGGGATCATCGGCGAGGTTTCGCTCCACATTGACGGGTCCCGGGGCGAACGTGTTGATGCGGATGCCGAAGGGCGCCAGCTCGATGGCGAGCTGTTTGGTCAGCCCGTGGATGCCGGCCTTGCTGGTCGCGTAGGCGACGAGGTTGCGCACGCCGAGCTGCGCGCAGTTGGTGGAGACGTTGACGATGGAGCCGGCCGTCTTCGTCTCGCGCATCCAGCGGGCCGCCTCGAGGCTGCAGAAGAACGTTCCGCGGAGGTTCGTGTCGATGACCCGGTCCCATTTTTCGGGCGTCAGGTCGAAGAGGCCGCCCCATCCGGTCAGGCCGGCATTGTTGATCAGGACATCGAGGCGCGGAAACATGTTCCGGGCGCGGCTGAACATCCGCCCGATCTGTGCGACCTTGGCGAGGTCCGCCTTGAGGGCGACGGCCCGGCGGCCCAGGGCGGTGATGTCGGCGCAGACAGCGGTGGCGCCCGCCCGATCGGAATTGTAGTTGACGATGATGTCGGCACCTTCGCGCGCGCAGCCCAGGGCCAGCGCGCGGCCGATGCCCTTGCTGGCACCGGTGATGAGGATGGTTTTGTCGAGGAGGCGCATTTCAGGCAGAGGGGTTGAGGAGGACTTTGACCGCTTTCTTCTGATCAAAAAGCGTGAAGCCCTCCTGCCAGCTGCTGAGCGGCAGCCGATGGGTGACAATCCGGCTGGGGCGCAATCCCTGGCTGATCAGGCGCAACGTGCGCGTCCAGGTGGCGACCGTGTAGCCAACCGAACCGGCGACGGTGAGCTGGCGAAACCCGATGCGATCGAAAGGGACGGTGATGTCGCGGCCAAAATGTCCGACCTGCGTGTAGCGGCCGAGCGGACGAAGCGCGTTGAGGCAGGCGACGGCGGACGCGGCGGCGCCCGCAACCTCGAAGGCGGCATCCACGCCGCTGCCGCCCGTTTCAGCCCGGACCGCTTCGGCAAGGTTCTCCGTCTGCACATCCACGACGCGTGCGGCTCCCAACTGGCGCGCAAATTCCAGCCGGGCCGCGTCGGCGCTCGTGCCCGCGACGATCGTGCGAATGCCCTGGTGCACCAGAACAAGCAGGCAGAGCAATCCGATGGGTCCCGGTCCGGAGACCAGGGCGATATCACCCGGGCGAACCGTGGTTATCTCGGTCACGGCATGCACTGCCGCTGCGAGCGGTTCGACCAAGGCCCCTTCCTCTTCGGGAAGCCCGTCATCCAGGCGGAAGAGCTGGTCCGGCCGCACGCAGGCATAGCGGGCAAATGCACCATTGACCCCGTGGCCCATGCCCCTCCGGTTCTCGCAGAGCATGAAATCGCCGCTGCGGCAGTGGCTGCACCGGCCACAGGTCACCGCGGTGGCGCCGAGCACGGCATAGCGGGCGGCGGGATCGGTCTGGCCACGGACGTTCCTTCCTTCCTCGACGACTCGGCCGACGAATTCATGACCGAGGATCACCGGGGGGAAGTTCCGGAACGTGTCGTGCAGGACGTGGAGATCCGTGCCGCAGATGCCGCACAGGGAAACCTCGAGTTTCACCTGATCATCCGACGGCACGGGATCGGGAACGGTCCTCAGCTCCACGTGGCCGGCGCCGGGTGCGGTTTTGACAAGGGCCATCATGGCGTGATGCGTGGGCTTGCGGTGGGCAATCTCCGGTTGTCGCGGGTGACAGGATCAGTCGATCCTGCTTCCGGGCGCCAGCTCACGAATTCGGATGTTCTTCCAATAGACATGAAACGGACCGGCGCCCGACCTGATCCGGTGAACCTGGAGCCCGATGAAGCCCGTGGCATCGGTGGAGTCATGAAAATCGGCGCAGGGCACGCCATTCACCCAGGAGCGGATGTGGTCCCCCTGGGCGACGATGCGATAGTGGTTCCACTCCCCGGCCTTGAAGGCGGTGCAGGCACCCGGCTTGTTCGTGAGATCGTCCCACCATTTGGTCCAGCGTCCTTCATCCCAAAAATTGCCGGACGTGCATTTGTCGTTCTCGGCGATTTCACACTGATAGCCGTAGACTTCGCCCTTCTTCCGGATGCGGTCGGGATTCGACGGCTGGGGAAGGTCCTGCGCGTAGGTATGACTGCGAATCTGGATGCCGCTATTCATCTCCTTGTCGCACAGCACATCGAGTTGGAGTTCAAAGTCCCCGTAGTCGCGTGTGGTGCAGAGAAAGGTATTGATCGTGGGCTCGCGGCTGGTGGTTCCGACGATGGTGCCATCGGCAACGTGAAACTTCGCGATGCCGCCCTTGACGGCCCAGTTGTCCAAGGACTTGCCGTCGAAGAGTTCGACCCAACTTGGCGGATCGGAAGGCTGGTTGCAGGCGGACAGCAGGAGGACTGTCATTGCAGCGATGCCGAGGAACGAGGGGACGATGGGTTTCATGGAATTGTATTCGGAAAAAGGCCAACGCGGGTTTGGAGCACACGCGGTGATGTGCTGGAGAAAGTGAGCCCCATACTGCGGTGGGTTCGCAATCCTAGTTGATTCCAAACTGTCTGTCGTCGTCCATTACGGAATTTGAGCTGACGCATGCGGAAGACGGGAGTGGCCGGGTTCGGAAGTCCACCGATTCAACCCCGCGGAAGATGCCGTTTGGGTGGGAAGGGTTCCATCCAGCCGAAGGACGATCCAGGAACCTATTTTCAAGAGTGCCACGGCGACATTTTGTGAGGGGGACGAAGGCGGTTCCTTTCGCGGTATCCGATGTTTCCTTGCGCTTGTTCGATGAGAAAACGCATTCGCTCGATCCATGTGTCATTGGGGGGCTGCCGTGGTGGAGTGGTCGGCCAGGACTTTGGGTCCACGAGGGTCAGCCAGCCTCGCCCGGAATTCCACGGGCATCCACAAAAATTCCACGGTGGATGCAGACATTTCCCGGGGCATCCGCTAGGCTGGTCCGGACCAAGCGGTGACGGGAGTCCCAGCGTACCTCTCCGGCCCACGGCTTGTCCCGCGCCCCTTTCCTCCACGATGCGAAGCCTGTTTCAGCCGATTGTCGTCATTGCCGTTCTCTGCGGCTGCGTGGCAGCGGCGGGCAAGTCGCCCCCGCCCAACATCGTGCTCATTCTGGCGGACGATCTTGGCTGGAGCGATCTGGGGTGTCAGGGCGCGGATCTCATCGAGACCCCGCGCATCGACCGCATGGCCTCCGAAGGGGTTCGCTTCACCCAGGCGTATGCGATGTCGGTGTGCTCTCCGACCCGTGCGATGCTGCTGACCGGACGGCACGCCGCCCGGCTGGGACTCACGATCTGGATTGAAAAGGCGCTCAGGCCGCCGACTGAAGGGCGCTTTCTCGAGGCAGTGTCACATCATGACCTGCCCCTGAGTGAAACCACCCTGGCCACGCGCCTGCGGGATGCGGGTTATCTCACGGCGCTCATCGGCAAGTGGCATCTGGGAGGCGACAGTTTTCATCCGGAGGCGCATGGCTTTGACATCAACATTGGAGGCACCCACTGGGGAGCCCCGGCGACCCATTGGTGGCCCTTTCGCGGCAAGGTGGCGTCCCGTGCGACGGCGATCGATCCGGCCAGCTTTGAAGTCCGTTATGTGCCTGGGCTCGGTTTTGGACAATCGGGCGACTACCTGGCCGACCGTCTGACAGACGAGGCCCTGCGGGTCATCGACGCAGCGCAAGGCCGGCCGTTCTTCCTCTATATCCCCCAGTATGCGGTGCACATCCCGGCAGAGGCAAAACCGGCCGACATTGACCACTTTGCGGCCAAACTCCGACCGGAGATGCGGCACCAGAATGCCACCTACGCCGCCATGGTCAGGAATCTTGATGAAAACGTCGGCCGCGTGTTGGACCACCTTCAGAAACGGGGCCTTGATCGGAACACGATCGTCATTTTCGCAAGCGACAACGGTGGGTTCATCGGGGTCGGCCAGAAGCAGGGTCCGCGAGCGCCGGTGACAAACAATGCTCCCTTGCGATCGGGCAAAGGCTCGCTGTACGAAGGAGGAATCCGCGTTCCCTTGATAATCAGGTGGCCGGGCCTCACGGCGCCCGGGGGTGAATGCGATCAGCCCGTCAGTTTGGCGGACCTGTTTCCGACACTCGTCGGACAGGGTGCAGGCGACAACGTCGTCCTGGACGGGGTCGACCTCACTCCGCTGCTGAGGAATCCGGCGGCCCGGATCGGGCGGGATGCCTTGTTTTTCCACTATCCCCATTATTATGCGACGACCAAGCCGGTCAGCGCGGTGCGTGCGGGGGACTGGAAGCTCCTGGAGTATTTGGAGGATGGCAGGCTGGAGCTCTACAATCTCAGGCGAGACCCCTCCGAGAATCTTGACCTGGCCTCGGTTGAACCCCAGCGGGCGGCGGCACTCCGCGCTCGATTGGACCAGTGGCGCCACGATGTCGGAGCCCGGATGCCGATGCCAAATCCCAACTTCAAGGCACAGTGACGGTATGCGCCTTTGCGTCCAGCAACAGGGATTCCCGGGAAAGAGTTGATGCGCAGGAATCCGCGAATATTCTCATCCAACTTATGCAACACGATCCATCCCGCAGGGAATTCATCAAGCGCGGAGCCCTCTTGGCGGCCACCGCAGGCATCCCCCCGTTCGCTCGAGCCGCTTCCGGCGGCGACCCGCTCAAGGTTGCCCTGATCGGCTGTGGAGGCCGTGGGGCACGGCCCCGTGCGGGCGCCCTGGCGAACTTCATCGAAGCCGCCGGCCTCCTTGGCCGAAAGGCGGATATCGTGGCACTGGCCGATGTCTTTCCTGAAAAGGCCCGGACGGCGGCCAGCAATTTCGAGGTGCCGGCCAACCGGGTGATCAGTGGCATCGATGCCTACCGGCGGGTCATGGAAAGCGATGCGCAGTTTGTCATTTTTGCGACCCCTCCGGTATTTCGGGCCCTCCACCTGGCCGCAGCGGTGGATGCCGGAAAGCACGTGTTCATTGAAAAGCCCGTGGCGGTGGACCCGGTCGGGGTGCGCAAGGTCATCGAGATCGGCGAGCGGGCGCGATCGAAGGGATTGAGCGTCGTCGCCGGAACCCAGCGCCGGCACCAGGCCGGCTACCTGAAGAACAAGGCGATGATCGATGCGGGCGCGATCGGCGAGATCCTGGGGGGCACGGTGAGTTGGAACGGCAAAGTACCGTGGATCGTACGCCGCGGCGCGCAATGGAGCAATCGTGAGTACCTGCTGCGCAACTGGCTCAACTTTGCCGAGCTGTCCGGCGACCACATCTGCGAACAGCACATCCACAACATCGATGTCGCCAACTGGTTCATCGGACGCCCGCCGGTGTCAGCCATCGGTTTCGGCGCACGGATGCGCCGTGAGACCGGCAATCAGTTCGATTTCTTCAGCGTGGATTTTGACTACGGCAACGGAGTGCACATTCACAGCCAGTGCCGCCAGATTTCCGGCTGCTACGACCGGGTCGGTGAATTCTTCCGGGGAAGCAGGGGCGAGGTGCATGCCGGAGGGAAGCTGACCGGAAAGGAGACGAGCGTCCCCGAAATTCATGTGAAGAGCGACAACCCGATGGTGCAGGAGCACGTGCATCTGATCGAAAGCGTGTTGTCCGGAACGCCCGTGAATTACGCGCGACAGGTCGCCGAATCCACGATGGTCGCGATCATGGGGCGAATATCGGCCTATACCGGAAAGCTCGTGCGCTGGGTCGATCTGATGCAGAATGCGGAGTCTCCCCACTACAATCTCGCCCTGACGCCGGCTGCCGCCGATTACGAACGGAGCGAGGACCTTCGCCTTCCGGACGAGGTGCCGCCGATTCCTGGCGATGGAGCCGCGCTCAATGTGCGGACCTGAGGAACGGCCGCACATTTCGTTGTGACATCATCCGGCCGCCCGACGGGGCGCTGCCTGCCCTCAGGAATCGGTTGCGCCGTGCGGACGGTCCCGTGCCGCCCGTGGAATGCCGCGGAACGGAATTCCATGCGCGGCGGATAAATTTCCGTCGGTGGAAAAGACAAACAACCGGGAATGGCGTAAGGTTCAGCCGAGCCTACACCCGCACGTCGCGGGCTTCGCAGGCCGTCCCCCTTCATGCGAAACCCATTCGCCCCTTGTCTTCTCGCGCTTCTTCTGACCTGGGCGACCCAGGCCGTGATCGTCCGGGGCGCCACGCCGCCGGCGAAGCCCAATCTCCTGTTCATCCTGACCGACGATCAGGCTTCCTGGGGAGTGGGAGCCTACGGCAATCCCGACGTGGTGACGCCCAACATGGATCGACTGGCGCGAAACGGCGTGCTGCTGCGAAATGCCTATGCGGCCACTCCCGTCTGTTCGGCAAGCCGGGCGACCTTCCTGACCGGCTTGTACGGCACCCAAGTCGGCATCACCGATTTTCTGGCGGGCTCGGAGGAGGAGGCGGGTTTTGGCCTGCCCCCGGAACGGGTGACCTGGCCGGAGATCCTGCAACAGCAAGGTTATCAGACGAGTCTCATTGGAAAATGGCATCTCGGCACGAAGCCGCAGTTCCATCCCACCCGCCACGGCTTTGACCAGTTCTTCGGCTTCCTGGGCTGGGGCACCACACCGATGGATCCGATGCTGGAGGAGAACGGCGTCATGAAGCGGTTCAAGGGCGCGGTTGCTGACATCTTGACGGAACGGGCCCTCCACTATCTGGACGAGCATCGCGCGCAGCCGTTTGCGCTGTTTCTGCACTACCGCGAGCCGCACATGAAATATGTGCCCCAGCCGGAGGAGGACATGGCCGTGTTCAGGGACCGCGATGTCACGGTGCCTGACCGCCCCGGTCTCAATCCGGAAAAGGTGAAGCAGTTCACCCGCGAGTATTACACGGCCATCCACGCGGTCGACCGCAACCTTGGGCGGCTGCTCGCGAAGCTGGATCAGCTCGGCCTGGCGCAGAACACCATCGTCGTGTTCACCAGCGACCATGGATACATGATCGGGCAGCATGGTCTGTACACGAAAGGCAATGCCTGGTGGCTGCTTGAAGGCATGCCGCACAATACCAAGCGGCCGAACCTGTTCGAGGAATCCCTCCGCATCCCGTTCATCGTTCGCTGGCCGGGCGTGGTCCCGGCCGGTACGGAGACGAAGGAGCCGTTTTCGACCGTGGACGTCTATGCCACCATGCTTGGCCTGATGGGCATCCCGATTCCGGCCGCCGTCGAGCAGGAGGGCGAAGACTACTCACCGCGGCTTCGCGGCAAGACGATACCTTGGAGGGACGCCATGTTCGCCCAGTATGATCTGCACAGCGGCGGGCTGGACTACATGAGAATGATCCGGACCGATCGCTGGAAGCTGGTCCGTCACTATCTCTCGCTTGAGCGCGATGAACTGTACGACTTGGAAAACGATCCCCACGAGGAGTACAACCTGTACCGGCCACATCTTGCGAAGGAGCACATCGCCCCGGGCGTGGATGTCCCCAAGGTCCGGGCCGAACTGCAGGACCGGCTTTACGGGTGGCAGAGGGCGATCCATGATCCCTTGCTGCTGCAACTGGCGATGGAACGGGACCCCGCCAAACGGTGAACCGGTGATCGGCACTCCCAACGTTTGATCATGAATACACCGATTTCCCGCCGTTCCTCCCTGCGCAGGCTTTCTCACGGCTCTGCATTGATTGGACTCTCCGCGCTGCTGGATTCCCGCCTGGCTGCAGCCGACGGGAAGGGAAGCGGCCTGAAGGGGCACATCAATCATTCGGTCTGCCAATGGTGTTATCCCGACGTGAGTCTGGAGGACCTGTGCAAAGCGGGCAAGGCGATGGGGCTCGCCTCAATCGAGCTGGTGGGACCTGAAAGCTGGCCGACCTTGAAGAAACACGGAATGATGTGTGCGATGGCCAAGAGTGTCCACCCACGCATTGCGGTGGGATGGAACCGCCTTGAGAACCACGATGACCTTGTCAAACGGTACACCCACATCATTCCTCTGGCCGCAGCGGCAGCGGTTCCCAATCTTGTCTGCCTCTCGGGCAACCGTGGAGGGATGGATGATGAGCTCGGACTCGAGCATTGCGTGGTCGGCCTCAAGCGGGTGCTTCCCCTGGCGGAGCGGCACAAGGTGACCATCTGCCTGGAGATGCTCAACAGCAAGGTGAACCACAAGGACTATATGGCGGACTCGACGGCATGGGCACTCGAACTGGTGAAGCGTCTCGGTTCGGAGCGCTTCAAGCTCCTGTACGACATCTATCACATGCAGATCATGGAGGGAAACATCATCGCGACGATCCAGGCTCATCACGGGAGCTTTGCCCATTATCACACGGGCGGGGTGCCGGGCCGCAATGAGATCGACGACACCCAGGAGCTCAACTATCCGGCCATCATGCGGGCCATTGTGGCGACAGGCTTCAAGGGGTTTGTCGCCCAGGAGTTCAGGCCCAGCCGTGGCGACGACATGGCCTCGCTCAGGCAGGCGGTGCGCATATGTGATGTCTGATGCGATGCTGGCTCCCGAGGCTGGCCGCGGCTTCGCAAGCGAAAGTTGACGGCGCATGCCCTGGCCTCGTCAGGAGGAAGACCTCCCGCACAGCACCGACGCCGGGGGATTTTTCAGGGTGCCAGCAGGGTGGCGATCCTGCCTGCGAGACGTTGGTGGGATGCGGAATCGGGCACGGCCATTTCGATCAGGCCGACACGAAACTCCAGTCCCGCGCCCTTCAAGGAGGGACGTGATCCGGTCCGGCCAAAGCCGAATACGGCCATGCCGTCGGGAGCATCGATACCGGCCTCGGTGGCCCCCATGTAGCGGAAACTGTCCTCGATGGCATCGCCCTTCATTTGGGCGAGGAAAAGCACCCGGGGTGATTCGGTGTCACCGAAATAGACCCAACGCCACTGGCCGGCCAGACCGTTGGTTTGGGGAACCTCCCGACGCGGTCCGCCCAGGTCGGTGCCCCAGTACTGCTGGTGGGGAGCGAAGCGACCGGCCGGCGGGCCTTCATAGAGGAACCACCACGGGCGTTCCGCGTCCGCCTTTTCGACCGTGAAGATGGCCTGCGTTGTTGTGAAGCGCCAGGTCCATGACCAGGTCCCGGACTTGCTGACGGTGCGGATCATGTCAGCTCCGGCGCGGGTACTGACGCAGCGGTCCTTCCCGGGATGGCCGACCCCCGCATCGGGATTGCCCTTGCCATGGACTGCATTGGGCATCCCCCGATAGGCTCCGGCGGCAGCGGCCGGCCCGGAGCCGCCAGCGGGTTTCATGCGGAAGGCGATCCAGTCGCGCCCATCGGGATCGATGAGTCGTGAAAAGCCGCCGCCGGCCTTGTCATAAAACCATGTGGCCATCGGCGTGATGATCTTAAAATGCGGGCGCCCCTCGTAGTCGGCATCCACAATTTCGATGCCGGGATCCGGGGACGGCGCGGCGACCATCGAGGTGGCCCACAGGAGGGAGAATACGGGAAGAAGCAGCAATGGCGGAAGCTTGGACATGATCAGGCAGTTGAACGAGGGCAGGATGCGATGGGATCCGTGCAGCCTAACGATGCCCGGCGAGATTGTCTTTGGCGCCCGTGGAAAATACCCGTTCGCGGGTGGAATGGTTCGGCGGACGGTACGGCGCGGGTTGCCGTCAAGAGCGCCAGATCCCGGTCGGGTTCGACGCAGCTTCCCGGAGCGCGGGCAGTTTGGCATCACTCCGTCCCGCCGGGCGGATGGCGCTCTTCAAATCGCAGCAGGAGCACGAAGCCGGGCCATTGCACCTCGATGCCGTGTTCCTTGTCATTGCTGGCGGTGAAGAATTCGTTCTCCCCGGGATGGAGCGCGGAAATGGGCACGGTCAGCGTGTCGTAACTGAGGTCGTGATTGAGGCCGATGTTGCTGCAAATCACGGTGTCATTGACTCCAATCTCATCGGCTCCGTATCCATTCCAGGTGGCGAGGATGACCCGCGCCTCACGCAGACCCGCCAGGCTTTCCGGGAGTGTGATCTTGCAGCTGTGACGGCGCTTGGCGCGAGTCTGCCAGCGTTGTGAGACGGCGTGAGGACTCAACAACTCGATCCGTGAACTGCGCGGGTGCACGGCATCCGGGACTTCCAGCGCGGGGGTCAGGTGATAGAGGCCCGTCGCATCCATGAGGCGCGCCGCGATCGCCACGGGTTCGGTTTGCACCGGCAGCCAGGAGGTGTCCCAAAGCGCGCGCCAGGGCGCCCGCCAGACAGTGGCAAGGTTCCGGCGCAGCTCGCCGCGTCGAAACTGGTAATGCCAGGATTGATACTGGGCCTCCCCCCTCCAGTCGAACCCCTTGTAGCGGCCGATGAAGTCCACCCGTTGAACGGATTCACCGGAGCCCGCGTCTGGCACAAACTTCAGGTCAAATCCGATGGCGGAAGTATCCTCGGCCGGCAGCAGTTCCACGTGGCCGGTCGGATGCGGCTTGGCCGCGGCATCATAGTAGACGCGCAGGATGGCACCACTGACGAGAGACTGGGGCCAGCGTTCACCCAGGCCGAAACCCGGTGCCGTGGTGAATTCCAGGGTATTGGATCCCGGTCGCACATCCGGCAGCGGCACCGCGACGGCAGGATAGCGCATGCTGAGCCAATGATGAGGTCCCCCTTCGCCGGCTCCGGCCTTGCCCGGAATGAAGGGCGACGGCGGAATCTCGATCCATGCGCCGCCATTCAGGCGGAAGGCCTGTCCGACGGTGCCGAAGTGGGACTGAAGCAATTCGACCTGCAGCTCCGCGCGGATGGCCTTGTCGAGATCGGACACCACGAGGTGATTGACCGCGTTGGGAAGGAACCGTTTTGCCCTCTCGGCCGTCGCTGCGGGTCCGGTGACACGCTGCCACCGGCTATGCATGTTCTTCCCTTCGGGACGCCAGAGGGCCTCGCGAAAGACGTCACCCGGGACGGGATCTCCGGAGGCGAGCGACGCGAGCAGCAGCAGTGCGGTGCAGTGGAGCGGAAGGGCGCGAAGCATGGCGGGGACTCGGGGGTGTTTGGGGAATTCCATGACATTCAGCGCGGACTCAACGCTTTGTTTTCGATGATCCAGACCGCTGAATTGTGCCATCCGATGGAGGCGATATCGAGGTCGCCATCCCCATCGAGGTCCACGGCCACGGTGCCGTCATGATGATCAATGATGTTTGCCGGGCCTCGATCGATGACATGCTCGCGCCAGGCGCCCCCTCGGCCATCGGTGTTTTCGAGCAGTATGACACGGTTGATGTTGTCCGGATTGCGATGCTCTCCGACGACCACATCCATGTCTCCGTCGCCGTCGAAGTCGGCCACATCGAGGCTGAAGCCCTGTCCCGGGACTTCGCCGATGAGATGGCGCGTCCAGTTCTCCGTCGCATCGCCGTCCGGCTGTTCAAACCAGAAGACCTGGACTCCGTTCTCCAATCCGACGACGGCATCAAGC
>CAZOXB010000046.1:0-19032 GCA_964583635.1 uncultured Opitutaceae bacterium
CGCCGGAGACGTCTCCAGTGCGCCGGTTCGCAGGTTTGCCGTCGGAACTGCGGGCAGTCCTCCTTCCATGCCACCGCCTTCAGCATAGTCGATCCGAATGCCGCTTCCCACCAGCCGCCGCAGCCCATCCAGGGGACTCACCGCATAGAACGGCGTGACCGACGCGCTCCCTCCACCCCCGAGCCGGGCATGGGCAGCATTGGGGCCGATGACCGCGAGCGACTTCAGTCGCGAGGAGTCGAACGGCAGCAGCTGCTCGTTCTTCAGGAGCACCAGACTCTCCTCGGCCAGTCGACGCGCGATATCCCGATGCCGGGGCGAATCCAGCTCACTCGGCCCCCGGACATTCGCCTGATATTTTAGCAACACCTCGATGATCGGCGCAATGGCCGCATCCACCTGATCCATCGTCACCCGACCGTCGGCGAGAGCCTCCCGCACGTTGCCCGCCGTCAATTGCCTGCCCGGTCCGGGCATTTCCAGATTCAGCCCGGCGCCCAGGGCCCGGATGCTCTCAACCGCGCGCCAATCCGAGACGATCATTCCCTTGAAGCCCCAATCCTGCCGCACGATCTCCGTCAGAAGGTGCGGATTTTCCGATGTCTGAATGCCACGCAGCGGATTGTAGGAGGTCATGATGGCCCACGGCGCGGAGTCGTCCACGGCGATCTCGAACGCCCGAAGGTAGAGCTCCCGCAGCGTTCGTTCGTCCATCTCGACGCTGGTCGAATGCTGGGCCTTCTGCTGGTTGTTTCCGGCCATGGCCTTGATGCAGGCGCCCGTGCCGGCGGACTGGATGCCGCGAATCAGGGCTGCCGACATCCTGCCCGCGAGGAGCGGGTCCTCGGAGAAAGTCTCGAAGTTGCGCCCGCCCAAGGGATGGCGATGAAGGTTCACCATCGGCCCGAGCAGAAGACCGCAGCCTTTCGCCCTGGTTTCACGGCCAAGCAGCTCGCCCGCCTCGAAGAGCAAATCTTCATCCCAGGTGCTGGCCATGCCGACGCCGGTCGGCAGACACGTGGCGCTGCCGAACGGCGGCGCGGCCAAAGTGACGCCATGCCCGCAATCACTGACTCGCATGAGGGGCAAGCCCACCCGCTCGATTCCTCCCACGTGCCAGTCATCCCGGCCGGAGAGAAGCATAATCTTCTCGTCCAGCGTCAGGCTCGCAGTGATCGCCGCGACCCGGGACCGCAGGTCCGGGGACTGGCTGGCGGCGGGAGTGCCGTTGCCGGTCACCACGCTCACCAGCAACACGATCAGGGGAATCTTCCGGTTTGATCTGGGACGCATGGGCAAGGTGTTGAAGATCCGGTTGCGATCGATGAGCCGTCAAGAGTGAGTCATGGGCTGAGTCGGATGCGCCACCAGTATCAGCGTCCCTGCGCAATGCCCCCGAGTTCCGTAATCCCAATACTCTCGCGGATCGCCGTGAAGACCAGCGCCGCCGCCACCTGCCCGGGAGCAAGTCCGGTGATGCGGGACACGGCTTTCTGATAAATGTCCAACTGGCCCAGATAGCGTCGGCCGGCAAGCAAGGCATCGGCCCGCGACCCGACGCGGTCGGTCTTGAAGTCATGGACACAGGCACGGGCCACTCGTCCCCCCGCATCGAACTCGAGCACCACGCGGTCGAAGACGCCCGTCACCCACACTCCGTCCAGAACAATCTCGAACGCCCGCTCCCGCCACACTGCCACCGGGCCGCTGACGGAGGGACGCGCAAACACGCCCGCCAGGGCCTGCGCACCCACACACGCCGCAACTTCAGCTTGCGCCGCCTCTGCCACGTCCGGCGACAGCGGCACCGCCACCACACGCTCCTGCCATCCCTCGTCGCCCCACTCCACCTCTGCGAACAGCGCGTGCACCGCAGTGCCGAACGCCGCGCGGTCCCGACTGTCCAAATCGAACAGCGACGCGGCGGGCAGGCACGCCCGCTCGGTGCCGGAAGGGGTGCGCGCCGCCAGGCGCGTCCGCCGCACCGCAGATGTCGCGCCGTGCGGCGAGGCGTGCCATGGATCCAGCGCATCGCGCCCGGGGGTGCAGGGCGCTGACGGAGCAATCCCCGCAAACCAGGAGGGATTGCCCTCGGCATAGGTTTCACCGATCGCCTCCTGCAGCAGCCGGGGAAAGGAGCGGGCGACGGATTTGCCGACCGGCTCGACAAGGATGTACATCGCACGTTTCGCACGCGTCATCGCCACATACAACAGGCAAAGCGATTCATAGGCGGCGTCCTCCTCCGCGGAGGACAGGTACGCCGACAGGACCGGATCCCGCTCGGCAAAGGCCTGCGGAGGCAAGTCCAGTATCCAGTCGACCGAACGGTCAGGCGCCTTCCTGACCGCCAGGCCTCTGCGCCGCTGTCCAAGGCTGCGCCCTTCCAGATCCGGAAGAATCACCAGATCGAACCCGAGGCCCTTGGATTTGTGAACGGTCATCACCCGGATCACCGCAGCCGAATCGCCTTCGCGCTTGAGGTGACGTTCCGCGAACTCGAGGAACTCAATGGCGTCGCGGCTGCCGGTCTCGTCAAAAAGGTGAGCCGCCTCCAGCCACTGCCCGGCCCGACCGCGGCTGAATTCGTCGGCAGGAGCAAGGCGGGCTGTGAGCGCCGCCACCCATGGCTCGATCGCACCACAAAAGCCCGCTTGGTGGATGGCGCCGAGAAGATGTCTTGTCAGTTCGTCGGGGGTGCGGATGCCCCGGTCAGTCAGCGCGCCGGCCAGCGGCGTCATCCAGACATGCTGCCACGCCAGGGAATCTCCGGGGAAGGCCGCCGCACGGACCAGCGCCAGCAGGGCTGCACCCAGGGGATTGTCCGTGCATACGGCAAGGTCGCTCTCCGCCACCGCCCGAAGGCCTCCTGCGGTGCGAAGGTAGTTCGCCAGATCCGTCGCCGTGTCATTGGTCTGCACGAGGACGGCGGCGGTCAGGCCGCGCTCGAGCGGCTCGACTTCCCTGAGGATGCGCAGCGTCTCCGCAAAACGACCCTCCTGGTCGTGGGCGGGCAACACGGCTGCAAACCCGTCCATATCCGGATGCACGGAGGTATGATTCCGCCATTCGCGCGCCCAGGCCGCCGCGGCACCGCCAGTCACCACCGCCGCGATGGCGCGGCCATCGCCGAACAAACGGTTGACCAGGTCGATCACCGCGGGCCCGGAACGCCACGACTGGTTGAGCTGCACCTCCTCGATCACGCCGGCCTGCACGGCATTGTAGTGATTGAAGATCTCGCGAAACAGGCGGGGATCGCCTTCCCGCCACGAGAAGATGGCCTGCTTCACGTCACCGACGTAAAAGAAGGAGCGTCGTCCTTCGGGGTCCTGCACCACCTCGTCGATCAGGTTCCGCAATACGCTCCATTGCCCGAAGCTCGTGTCCTGAAACTCGTCCAGCAGCCAGTGATCGAACTGCGCGTCCAGGCGCCAATCGATCGCCAGCCGCAATCCGTCCCGGTCCTCGCCGGGCAAGCCCGCATGCAGGATCGGCCCGCCGGCCGCCGGCATGAGCAGCCGCTGCACATCCGCGAAGGTCAGGTGACCGCCCCGCCGGACACTGTCATGGTAAATGCGCTCGTAGCCCCTCAACACGGCATGGAGCCCGCGGGTCATCTCCACCCGCCGCTCGATCTCCTCGCGTCCGATCGCCACGACAATGGCCCGCAGGGCGCGCGCCGCCGCCGGCGACAGCGCCACCTTCTTCCTCTCGACCACCAGGCTGCCGGCCCCCGCCTTGAGGTCGTCCCAGATCCTGAAGGCATTCTCGATCAGGTAGGTCATCGGCTTTTCCAGCGGAGCACCGGCCCGCCAGCGTCTCCACTCCTCAAAAAAATCGTCGAACCGCTTCCGCTGTGGCAGCGTCAGCGTCTCCCATGGCAGCGCCTGGCGCAGGTCGGCCTCGGCATCTGCGCGGGTCACGGGCGGTGCGCCAAACCACGGGTTGGTTTCCGGCCAGATCCGATTCCTGTCCGCCCAGGTGCCCTCTGAAGGCGCCGCCAGAAAGATTTCGGCATGCTCGTCGAGAAAGTGATCCAGCCTGAGGCCAAGCTGTTTTTCCTCGACGCCGAAGGTGGCGCGCTTGAACGCCTCGAAGAACTCCGCCTGATCCCGGCTGGGTTTTCCGGAGGCGCGTGTTGCGTTCACTCTTTGCGGCCTCCGTGCGCTCCGGGCGGCATGCTCCTGCAACACCTCGAACTCTCCGCTCAGGCCCAGCTCCAGCGGAAAGCTCCTCACGATGCGGGCAAAGAAGCCGTCGAGCGTGCTCAAATTCAGGCGGGGCATGGCGTCGATGACCGCCCTGAGCATCGCGAGGAAATCCGCCCGGGTGTGTCCGGGGGAACCGATGGCGGCCGCGAGTCCGGCCGCCTCGGCATCGCTGCCGGCCGCCCTGGCCAGCTTGTTGAGGATCCCGTCGAAGAACTCGCCGGCAGCCTTGCGGGTGAAGGTAAGCGCGATGATCCGCTCGGGGGCCGCGCCCCGTGCGAGCAGGGAAAGAAAGCGGTTGGTCAGCGCGTAGGTCTTTCCCGAACCCGCCGACGCAAGGATCATCGTGTGACGCACCGCGTCCGGCTTCATGATCCTCCTCCCGGGTTCTGCGTCCCACCCGCAAGCCACCCTGCCGCCGCGGGATCGATACTGTCGGCAGCTCCATGATGGAAAAGTTCAGCCCACGCATCCTCCCCCCGCCGCACGGTTTCCGCCGGGGGCCAGAATCTTCCCGCAGCAACGGCGGCGACCACCCCCTCGAGACAGGCGTCTGCCGAACGCTGCAGACCGGGAGTGAAATCTTCCCAAAGGGAGACGGCGGATTCGCCGATCGCCTTGGGCAGATTGAAATAGCCGCACGCGATGTCGTCCCCCCATTCCGCAGCCAGGACCCGCCGGTACACGGGCAGCTGCAGGTCCGTCCAAACATGTTCCTTGTCGCCCGGAAACGCCCGCTGCCAGGGGTCCCGGTCCGCATCCGCGGAACGGATCGCCCGCAAATGGGCCGACGCCGGAGTCGCCGCCTTGTCCGACGTCTTGTAGTCCAGGACACGCACCCGGCCCGGATGGTTCAAATTGCGATCCAACCGATCGATGACTCCGCGGATCAGGACTCCGCCGAGCGGAAGCTCAAACTTCCACTCCACGCGTTCCGTCCGCCAACCGAGGGCACGTTGTTCCGCCTCGATCTCGGCGGCCCGGCGGAGCCGTTGCCGCGCGGATTCGAACTGGATCACCAGGGGCAGCGTCAACAGCTCCCCATAGCGGTCCCGCACCGATCGCTCGAAATGCGCGAGGAGAAAGTTTCGAAGGTCGCCGGCATCGATCAGATCCTTTGCCTCGCGATCCGCCAGATGCTGCAGGGTCCCGTGCATCAGGTTGCCAAAATCGCGCGGATCCAGTTCCGACTTCTCAAGTTCCACGCGCCGCATGCCCAGCGCATGCTTGAGGTAAAATCGAAACGGACACTCCAGCCAGTCGCGCAGGGCCGTGACGGATACGCGTTTCGGAGGATCCACCCGTTTCGGCTTCAGCAACCACGCTCTTGTCCAAGGGACGGATGCCTCGGCCGTGTCGACCCCGCGGAAGAGCCACGCAACGCGGTCGGGCAGTTCCCCATCCGGACATCGGAGCAGCAGGCGCGACGGGCGCAGGGGATCTCCGGTGTTCGAAACCTTGCCAACGAGCAGATCCAGTCTCCCGGCCGCGCCGCGGCGGGAAGCCGCCAGGGCATGCAGCAGATAGGCGTCCCGAGCGAACCGCATCGCATTGGTCTTCAACCCCAGCGCCATGCGCGCCGCCTCCGGCAGGAACGCATCCCCGACAATCGCCTCCGGCACGCATCCGTCGTTCATCCCCGCGATGACCAGGTGCGGCGCATCCTCCCACAGGAGCTCCAGCCAGCCCTTGAGCTCAAGCGCGCCCTCCGCCTTCTCCTCGAAACGCATTCGTTCGCCAAACAGGGAGAGTGCGAATTCCCAAGCCTCACCCAACCCGCACCGGGACTGACGGAACGCGGCCAGGGCCGCACCGGCATCCCGCAGGGTGCCGGTCCACACCTCGATCGCCTCGAACAGGAGCGTGCCCGATTCAACCTTGCGACCGGAGAAGACCTCCTGAAGCGCACCGACCGCGTTCTCCGGGAAGCGGCCGGCCACGAGCATGCGCTGGAGCGCATCGAGGCGGGCGAGCACGGCGAACGCACTCGTGAAGCGCCCCGCCGGCCCGCCAGCCGCAGTCGCATGGCGCAACGCTTCGGCCAGCGTGGGGGGCAGATGCTCCTCACCCAGCGCATCGACATCGCGGAGGATCCCGGAGCCGGAAATCGTTGCCGGGCCGGCCGACTGCAGCCAGGTGAGGACATCCGGGCAGCGCAGCAACGCCCGCACCGCATCCCAGGACGCCGACCGCGCAAACTCCGCCAGGCAGGCGAGCAGCGCATGGAATCCTTCCAGCCGCCAGGCACGTCCCGCGGGGTTGTAGGCCGCGATGCCCGCACTCGCGAGGCTCTGCTGGAGCACGGGCAGGACTTCGGTATCTGAAATTCCAATACCCAGGTCGCCCGGGGGACCCACACTGCGGCCGGCAAGGGCGGCGATGCGGTCCGCCTGATCGGCGGGATCGGCGCAGAGGTGGATCCTTTGACGGAAATCCGGCCAGTCCAGATGACGCTGTGACCAGACCTCGGGATGCGGCCGGCCCCATTCGTCAAACAGGTGACCGACGGGCTCGTCGCCCGGACCGTGAATCACCACCGAGACACGCACCCGCTCCGCATGCCGCGCGAGTGCCTGCACCGCCAGCGGCAGCGGATCGGGCGTCGCCAGCAACGCGATCCGTCTCACCCCGGCCGGAAGCGCGGAATCCCTTGCGCACGCCAGCGCGGCGGCAGACGGAATCTGCAGTCCATGCTGCCGAAGCAGCCGCCCGGTCATGCGGGCCAGCCAGGCCAGCTGCGTCCATCGCTCGATCTCCGGAAATGCCTGCGCGCCCGTCTGCATGGGCCGGAGGGCGGAGTCAATGGTCAGACCCGACTCGCCCAAGGTGGCTTGCAGCTCCATCAACTGACCCGCCAGCTCCCGCGCCCAGGTGAAGGACCGCGAGGCGGGATCGACCGGGAATACCGCACGCACCGCCTGGAGATCGACTGTTTGCAGCACCTCGATCCACGCCAGCATCTGCTGCGCACGGGACGCAACGCCGACCGCCCCCGCATCCGGCGCAACCAGTGTCTCCGGCAGCACCACCCTCGGGGAAAGCACGGCCTGCCCGGCTTCGGCCGCAAGGATCGCGAGTGCTTCGCGCAGGCGCCGGCCCGACTGCCGGGTTGGCACGATCACCAGCCAGTCACTCAGATCGAGCGGCCCTTCGCGCGGCCAGTCACGGGCCAGCCACTCGGCCGCCGACCGGGCCAGTGGGCACGTCCATGGAAGCACATGGCGGTCCACTCCCGTGTTCTTGCCATCGGGATCGGGACGCGACGGGTCCGTATCCTTGGTCACGCTCACCACCACGCCTTGTCCCGGGCGGACTGAAGCGCGTCCTCAAGCGGTGCGATGTCCGGATGCCACATCTTCTCCCACTCCAGGCTGACAACCCCGCGGAAATGCCGGTCCAGCTCCCTGATCAAGGGCTGCATCGGAAACTCGCCGCTGCCCGGCAGGGTATAGGTGTAGGGATGCCGTGCGCTCGGGATCGACACGCTGTCCTTCACGTGCACATGCACCACATGCGCGCTGATTCGCGACCAGGTTTCCATCGGATCCTCGCCTCCCTTTCTCCAGGTGTGATGGGTGTCCCACAGAATGGCCGTTCCCGGTGCCGCATGGACAAAACGGGAAATGGCGGCCGCGTTGAAAAGCGAGTCGTGGGTCTCGATCATGATCTCCGCGGACACCTTGCGCCATGCCCGCTCCGTCTGCCACCATCTCACCATGGAAGCCGCCTCGTCGATTTCCGCCGCGTCGGCCCGTTTTCCGCCGTCGAACACCCGCAGCCACCGCACCCCGAGCGCTTCGGACCAGGGGAGAAATGCAAGGAAGGCATCCCGCTCCTGCGGTGTGGACCCGATGAGCCGCCACGAAGTGCCAAATGCCACGATGGGCACGCCGCGGCGGGGACTCGACGGATCGCCGAGCGCTTCCGCCAGCGCCTCGGGCGAACCATAGGTCCTGGCCAGGACCGCCGGCAAATCGATCTGCCCCTCAAGGGCCCTGATCTCCACTCCATCCAGATCGAACTTTTGCGCCAAAGACATGCAGTCCTCGAGGGAGGCATGCGGAAAACCCAAGGTCGAAAAGGCTCGCAGATAGGACATGAAAACAAAGATTGCACAGTTTTCCGCGGCGAGTGAACCCTTTCCTCTTGCCGCTTTCCAATCGGCCGCAAAACCATCGGGATGACCGGCAATCCGCGCGCGTCGCCTTCACCCGGTTTCCTCAACACGCTCAACCCGCAACGATCTCATCCGATGCCAAGACCCGTCACGCTCTTCACCGGCCAATGGGCCGATCTTCCCCTCGAAAAACTCGCCCCGCTCGCCAGGAGCATGGGTTATGACGGCCTGGAGCTTGCCTGCTGGGGAGACCATTTCGATGTCGATGCCGCTGCCTCCTCGAAAAAGTACATCCAGGAAAAGTGGCAGTTGCTGCAGGACCATGGCCTGACTGCCTTCGCCATCTCGAACCACCTCGTCGGCCAGGCGGTGTGCGATCTGATTGACGAGCGCCACAAGGCGATCCTCTCACCCGCTATCTGGGGCGACGGCGACCCCGAGGGCGTGCGCAAACGCGCCGCAAGGCAGATGATCCTCACCGGCAAGGCCGCGCGGGCGTTCTTCAACGCCAAGCCGGGCCGCAAGGGCACCGACGATTTCCCGGCAGTCGTCAACGGCTTCACGGGATCGTCCATCTGGCACTCCATCTATGCGTTCCCGCCCACCTCGCAGGCGTATTGGGACAAGGGTTTCGCCGACTTCGGCAAGCGCTGGACTCCGATCCTCGATGCCTTCGACAAGCTCGACGTCAACTTCGCCCTCGAGGTGCACCCGACCGAGATCGCCTTCGACATCGCCTCCGCCCAGCGGGCCGTCGATGCCGTGAAGGGACACCGCCGGTTCGGCTTCAACTATGATCCGTCGCACCTCGGCTATCAGGGCGTCGACTACGTGAAGTTCATCCGCGCCTTCGGCAACCGGATCCACCACGTTCACATGAAGGACGTGTGGTGGGGTCATGGTGACGGCAGCATCGGGGTGTTCGGCGGACATTCCGACTTCGGCGACGCCCGCCGCTTCTGGGATTTCCGCTCACTCGGGCACGGTGACATCAAGTTCGAGGACGTGATCGTCGCCCTCAACGACGTCGCCTACCGGGGACCGCTGTCGGTGGAATGGGAGGACATCCGCATGGACCGCGTGCACGGAGCAACGGAGGCCGCGGCCTTCGTGCGCAAGACCGACTTCCCTTCCAGCACCGTCGCGTTCGACGCCGCCTTCGACAAGAAGAACCAGTGACTCCTCCCACCTTAACCATCTCCCTTTTATGAGCATCAAAGTAGGCATCATTGGCGCAGGCGGAATGCTTCGCTACCACGCCGCAGGCTTCCGCGCGGCGGGAGCGGAAATCGTCGGGGTTGCCGACGCCAACATCGACGCGGCCAAACGGGCGGCGGAACGCGAGAAGATCGGCGCGTCTTTTGGCAACACCGCCGATCTCCTGAAATTGCCCGGCCTCGACGCCGTCTCCATCATCGTTCCGAACAAGTTTCACGCTCCGCTCGCCTTGCAGGCCCTGAAGGCCGGAAAACACGTGTTCTGCGAAAAGCCGCCGGCCATGAACGCCCGCGAGGCCGCGGCCATGGCTGCCGCCGCGAAGTCCGCCAAGAAGACGCTGATGTTCAACTTCAACAATCGGGCGCGTCCGGAGTCCTACGCGATGATGGACTATGTCAGCCAGGGCTCCATCGGACGCATCAACTCCGCCCAGGCCAAATGGATTCGCCGCACCGGCATCCCCGGCTTCGGCGGCTGGTTCACCAACAAGGCCATGTCCGGCGGCGGTCCGCTGATCGACCTCCTGCACATGCTCGACCTGTCGTTGTACTTCATGGGCTATCCCGAGCCCGAGTGGGTGATGGCCCAAACCTTCAGCGACTTCATCCAGGACAAGAGCTTCAAGGGCCCCTGGGGCATTCCCGATGTCGCCAAGGGAGTGACCGACGTGGAAAACGCCTGCCACGGCATGATCCGCTTCAAGACCGGCCAGGTCGTCACCCTGCAGATCTCCTGGGCCGAAATGGTCAAACGCGAGGAAGTGTCCGTGACGTTCCAGGGAACCAAGGGCGGCGGACTCGTCCAGCGCCTCTTCGGCAGCGACGGACTGGACAACACGTCCATCGACACCTGCGAGCTTTACACGCAGGAGAACGGCCGCTCGGTCAACCGTTCGATCGTCGTGCCCTTGGACGAGACCATGGGCCGCAATCGTTCAGCCTCCAATTTCATCGCCACCATTGCCGGATCCGAAAGTCCGCTCAACACGCCGGACCAGGCCGTAGCCCTGATGAAGATCATCGACGCCACCTACAAATCCGCCGCCTCGGGCAGACCGGTCAAGGTCTGACCAATCGCTCCTTCCTCAATCCTCTCCCAACAATGGCACTCTCCCGCAAACTCCGCATGGGCATGGTCGGCGGCGGACGCGGCGCGTTCATCGGCGCCGTGCATCGCATGGCCGCCGCCCTCGATTCCAAGATCGAACTCGTCGCCGGCTGCTTCTCCGCCAGCCCTGAAAAATCGAAGCTCTCCGGCGCCGACCTCAACCTGGATCCGGCACGCGTCTACGGCACGTATCAGGAAATGGTGTCGGCGGAAAGCGCCCTGCCCGCGGACCAGCGCATCGACTTTGTCTCGGTCGTCACCCGCAACAACACCCACGTCCCCATCTCCAAGGCCTTTCTTCAGGCAGGTTTCCATGTGATCTGCGACAAGCCGGTGGCACTCTCACTGGTGGAGGCGCGTTCCCTGCGCAAGGTCGTGCAGAAGACCGGCAAGGTCTTCGCGCTGACGCACAACTACACGGGTTATCCGATGGTGAAGGAGGCCCGGCATCGCGTGCAAACCGGCCAGCTCGGCACCCTCCTGAAGGTCGTCGTCGAATATCCCCAGGGCTACGCGATCACGGCCATGCAGAACAAGGCCGACGGAAAAATCTCGAACTGGCGGATGGACCCGAACATCTCCGGCGCCTCCAACTGCATGGGCGACATCGGCACCCACGCGGCCAATCTGGTGCGCTTCATCACCGGCCTGCAGATCGAGGAAATCTGCGCCGACCTTTCCGTCTTCATCCCCGGACGCAAGCTGGACGACGATGGCAACTGCCTCCTGCGCTTCAAGGGAGGCGCCAAGGGCGTTCTCTTCGCCTCGCAGATCGCCAACGGCGACGAGAACAATCTCAACATCCGGGTCTATGGCACGAAATGTTCGCTCGAGTGGCACCAGGAGGAACCCAATGAGCTCGTCATCAAGGAAGTGAACCAGCCGCGCATCGTGCTTCGCCGGGGCAACAGCTATCTTTCGCCGATAACACAGAAGTATTCGCGCACGCCCTTCGGGCACCCCGAGGCATTCATCGAGGCCTTTGCCAATGTTTACCTCGCGGCCGCCGAGGCCATTTCAGACCAGATCGAGGGTCGCAAGCCGAAGAAGAGCTACGACTTCCCCACCATCGACGACGGGGTCGATGGGATGGCCTTCATCGAATCCGCCGTGAAGAGCGCCCGGAAAGGCGCGAGGTGGGTGAAGTTTCCCGCCCTCTGACAAAACCCCGGAGGGCCACGGTCCCTCGTGGCCGCGGGGACGCGCCCCGCCCGACGACGCCGACACACAAGCCCATACGACGTCGCATCCCACACGCCGCCTCCGGAGGGCCACGGTCCCTCGTGGCCGCGGGGACGCGCCCCGCCCGACGACGCCGACACACAAGCCCATACGACGTCGCATCCCACACGCCGCCTCCGGAGGGCCACGGTCCCTCGTGGCCGCGGGGACACGCCTCGCCCGACGACGCCGGCGCACAAGCCCATACGACGTCACATCCCGCACACCAGCTCCGGAGGACCGTGCCCTCCGGCACTCAGGGGTTCTGATTCGGCTGATTTTTTGCCACCCAGGCCTCGTATTCGGCACGGGGCATGAACCGCAACGATGCGCTGTTGATACAGTACCGCATGCCGGTCGGCCGCGGACCGTCATCGAAAACATGGCCCAAATGCGCGCCATCGACCATGCAATGGACCTCGATCCTTTCCATGCCATGGCTGGAATCGCGAGTTTCCCCCACAAACGACCGCTCGATCGGCTTGGTGAAGCTGGGCCAGCCGGTACCGCTGTCGAACTTGTCGCGGCTGTCGAAGAGCGGTGTGTCACTGCACACGGAGAAATAAACCCCGTCCGCCTTCTTGTTGTAATAGGCGTTCCGGAACGGCGGCTCGGTGCCCTGCTTGCGCGCCACCTGGTATTGCTCGGGCGTGAGCAGCTTCCGCCACTCCTCATCCGTGCGCTGCACCTTCACCTTGCTCATGTCGATCACGACATTGGAGGGAAGTCCGCATGCGGAGACTTCACCGACTTTGCATTCGAGGGCATCTTTGGCCATAGGCTTTTTCTTCGGGGACTTGTCGCCCGCCGCGCAGAGGACACTGCCGCAGGCCATCACGCCAAGCCCGATCATAAGGGTCGTAAGGCGGGGTTTCATGTAGGCTCCACGATAGCCCAAATTTTGAAAATTTCCACATCCGGATTCGCGTGCAGTCGAATCTTCCGCCGCCCAATTGCCATTCCAATGAAATTGACTGAGCGCACTCCTTCATACCCGGGAAAGGAAACTCCCCGACCCCGAACAGGATACGGATTTCGCCGAATCGGGCAGGTGTTCGTGGATCCACCCACTTCCGTTTCCATGCCCTCCTTGCGTCGGCTGCAATCTGCGGGCAACGGCTCGATCTGCAAATCCGCCCCGCCCCTCGCATCGCGGTGGCAAACGAACCTGGTATCGCTGCGTAAAGCGCAATGGCTCTTCGCGGAGTCCTCCGGAGGGGATGTAACCCAATGGGTTACATCCTGAAAGATGCATCACCCGCAGGCATGCAGCCGAATGATCCTATGTCTGTCTGTCCGCCGTCAGGTTCGCGATGCCGTCGGCAAACTCCGCCTGTACCGATGCCCCCGGTCTGACGTCCCTGCGGTGTTGCAGAGGTTTCCCCTGGGGATCGCGGAGGATGACAAAACCGCGGTTGAGGACGGACGCCGGACTTGCTGCCTGAAGGCGCTTCCAGAGGGCCAGAAGCCGCTGCGACTGCTGCTGCACGCGGAGTTCGGGCGATCGATGCTCGAGCCGCCGGGCGGCATCCTGGAGGGCGTGGCGCGCATCCTGGAGGCGCTGGCGCAGCACATGGGCAAGCCGGTTGGCAAAATCATCGACGCGCAAACAGCCCTGTTCGACCTGCGCGGCAGGTGAGAGCAGGCGCAGGCGCGCGCGGTGGTGATCGACGGTGCGGCGGAAGGTGGCGAGATCGGTCTCCACCCGGCTTTGCAGGGCCCCGCCCGCCCGATCCAGGCGCTCGCAGCATTCGACAAAATGGCTCGATATCAATTCGGCCGCGGCACTCGGTGTTTCCGCGCGCACGTCTGCCGCAAAATCGCACAGTGTGAAGTCGATCTCGTGCCCGACTGCGGAAATCACCGGGATCGGCGACGCCGCCACGGCCCGCACCAGCGGCTCCTCGTTGAACGCCCACAGGTCTTCCAGGCTGCCGCCGCCCCGACCGATCACCAGCACGTCAAACATCTTCAGCGTCGCCGCCATCTGGATCATGGCCACCAGCTCTGCCGCCGCCCCTTCGCCCTGGACTTTCGCCGGCAGCACCACCACGCGCCCCCGCCATTCCCGCCGCCGCAGGATCCTGATGAAATCCTGCACCGCGGCTCCGGTCGGCGACGTGATGAATCCGACGGTGCGCGGCATCGCCGGCAAGGGCCGTTTGCGCTCACCGGCAAAGAGCCCCTCGTCCTGCAGCCGCCGTTTCAAGGCCTCAAACTCGCGCTGCAGACGCCCGACTCCGTCGTCAACCACCGCCCGCACGATCAGCTGATAATTGCCCCGCAACTCGTAGACGCTGATCTCGCCAAACACCACGACCTGCCGGCCATCCCGCAAAGCCACCGTCTGCCGCTGGGCATCGCCGCGAAAGAGTACTGCCGAAATCTGGGCGCCGGCGTCCTTCAGCGAAAAGTACACATGACCGCTGCCCTGCTGGCGCAGGTTCGATATTTCGCCGCGCACCCAGCCCGGTGGGACCTGGGACTCCAGCAGAGCCTTGACCCTCCGCGTGAATTCCGTGACGGAGGAAATCCTCTCCTGGCTGGAAGGAATCTCAAAGGTTGACGGCATGCGTCGATCGCTCCGGATTGGGGACGCCGGCATGCGCTTCAAGAGGATGCCCCTTTGCGCTTCGCATAGTGCTTGCGCACCATGTGCACCCCGAGTGCGGCGGCGATCAGAAGACTGATGCCCACCACGGCCCACTTCACCTTTCCCTGGGCGATGGCATCACCGAACATCACGATGCCCGTGACGTTGAACAGGGGAGCAAGCAGGGAGGGGAGAATGTAGATTCGAAACGGAATCTGTGCCAGCCCCAGAAGATAGCTCTGTACAAAAAAAGGCGGTCCCGGAGTGATGCGCACGAGGATCGTGACCTCGAGTTGGTCCGCCGCGTCAACCACTGGAATCTTGTAGCCAAGTCGGGACAGCCACCGTTCCAAGACCGGCCGCAACGCGTAACGGGCGAGCCAATACGTAAGCAGCACATTGACCAGGATGGCGACGGCCGAAAAAGCCAGGATGCCGCCGAGGCCGAGTTGACTGCCAAACGCGGGACCGGCCGTGAAACAAAACGCCATCAGGGGAAATCCAATCGCTGGCAGGAGAGCCATGGCCGTGAAGAAAACCCACGGGCCCGCAGCCCGCACGTATTCGATCGTCCGGTGGATCGCTCCCTTCAAATCGACTCCGTACAGGAGCAGCGCGATCACCACGATCGCAACGACTGCCACGAGTCCGAGCTTGATCAAAAGCCCTTTGTTTCCACGCGACGGGGTTCCCTGCATTCATCCACCATGCCCGCCAGGCGCCAATGGCGTCAAGGGAGGCGAAGCCGGCACAGTTTCAATTCAACAACATTAGCGTCCTCGCATCCCGCTGCGCGCTCCCGACCCAGGGTGTTTTTCGCTTTTAGCGCTACATGTTGCCCGCAAAGCACCGAGTGTTGACCTGTTGCCGACCAGAGAAGAAACGTTTCCCCGCTTGAACCGATTCGGTGCAATCTGCATTGGAGCGGGCATTGTCGCAACCACATGGGTGACGCTGCTTCCGCCCTCGACCAGCCGGATGCAAACCTGGCTTTGGTCGCTGCTCCCTCTGGTTGCATGGTTCACCTGGATCGTCTCTGGCGTCCTCACCTTGGCCAACAACCCGCGACTGCTGAAGTCATGCACGGGCGCCGGCTTGGCGCTGCTCGGCCTGACCGCCGTCATTTCGGCCCAAGTCGCCTTCCTGCCGGGCAGCTCGCGGCCCGCCGCCGTGCCGGTGCTTGCCGGGTGCTGTGCGCCGTTCGCCTTCCATGCGCTCTTGCACGGTACGAAACGCCGGATGTGGCTGCGGATCCTGGGCCTCACGGCCGTCGTGATCACGCTGGTTTCATTTTTTCTTTGGATCACCACGCGCGTCGGGCCTGCATTCGCCAGCGGACAATCGCTTGGCGCAGCCTGGACCGCCCGCAACGATCAGCCGTTCGGACACGGCAACTACGTCGCCGCCTTTTCCCTGCTCGCCATGGGTGTAACCGGCGCCTGTCTGATGCGCTCCACCCATCGATGGGCCCGCCTTGGCTGGTCGACGGGAGGGGTGGTCGCCCTGGCCGTGTTGTTCTCATCCGGCAGCCGCGCCGGCCTCATCGCCCTGTTCGGCGGCATCGGCGTCTTCCTACTCGTTTCGCGGCACACCCTGCCACGCCTTTCACGGCGGAAGGGGGCGCTCGCTGCCGCCAGCATCCTGCTCGTCATCGCCGCCGGCGTGTTCACCAATTCGCGTCTGAGGGAATTCATGCTTGAGGGCCGCTGGAATGCCGTGTCCCAGGAAAGCAATCAGCAGCGTCTCGGCATGGCGCAGGCGGCTGTTGCCCTCGGGCTCGCACGCCCCGCTTTCGGCTGGGGACCGGGTGCCGTGCCGCAGGTTTTCCCATCGGTCCGCGCGGCTGTCGCCGGGAACGTCGACAACGTGATCCAGGTGCACGACTCGTTGCTGCAAACCTGGGCAACCCTCGGTATTCCGGGTGTGATCGGCGCCCTGCTGCTGGCAACGGGCGCGGCGAAGGCACTCCTGCGGGCAGGCCGTGCGACCTGCGCCACCGACCCCGTGGAAAAACGGGAGAACGGCGTACTGGGCGCGGGGCTGGCCGCATTTGCGATTTACTCGTTCTTCGATCACTCCCTGGACATCCCGGCGATGGCGTTGATGGCCACATCCTCACTGGGCGCCATCGGATTTCCCCGGGTGGATCCTCCCGCACCCTCGCTCGCCCGCACGCTCCTGCCCCTGGCTGTCGCCGCCCTCGCGATTCCGCTGGCCGGCGGGGTCCTTCAGGATCAGCTCGCCCGGCGCGCCTATTCCGAAGCGCTCGACTGCGTCGCGCGGGGCGATCCCGCCGGCTTCCAGGCCGCCTTGCGACGCGCGGATCGTGCCATGCCCGATGCAACCTATCCCTCCCACGTCCTCGCCTCGTGGATGGCGACCGGACAACCGTTCTCCCCACAGCAATCATCCGCCGGCCACGAGGCGTCGGCCATCGCGCTGCTCGAAGCCTCGCTCCTGAGGAATCCATTTCTCGAATACGCCCACTACAATCTCGGTTGGCTCCATCTCGGGACCCAGCCCGCAGAGGCCGAGAGGCATTTTGTGGCGGCGGCCAGACTCGCGCCGCATCGCATCGGGGTGCACCTGGGAATGGGTCTCGCGCGCATGGCCCTGAAGAGCCCTGCCGGAACAGTTGCGGCGTTCGCCGCCGAATGGGTCAATGATCCCCGCCAAGCCTTCGACCCAATCTTCCGCGAGCCGGAACTGGCCACACTGCATCAAAGCATTGCCGCGCGGGCACGGGACTTTCTCCGCGACCAGGTCAACCACGGTCATCTTGATGGTCGTCGGGTCGATCAAGTTCTGGCGGCGTGGAATCGCGAGGACCTCCGGAACATCCCGGCGGGCGCCCCGTTCCGCCGCGTGCGGCCCGGTTACGGCGTATTGATGGGTTTCCCCGAGGGCCGGCCTCCCGCGGACATGAACATCATGGCGGCGCCGCAACTGCCCCCCGAAATCCAATCCTCACTGCCCAGACCGGGCTGGATCAACGGGGAGCGGCTGCTCACGCTCTCCCTCGGTGAAATGGGAACGGAGGCACCATGACCCGCAACATCGGATCCCAGCGCCTCCGGCGTGTCTGGCTTCCCCTCGGTCTCCTGGTGGGAGACACCCTCGCGGTCTTTGCCGGTTTCTGCGCCGCCTACGCGCTGCGCTACTCGTCACCCGTCGGCAGACTCGGCATACCCGTGCCCGACGCCACCTTCGGTTCCTACCTGCCGCTGCTGCTCATCGGCACATTTTTCCTGGCGGCCGCCTACTTCCAGCTCGACCTGTACACCGAACGTCTCCTCCTGCGCCGTCTGCAGTCGCTGAACCTGATCCTCAAGGGAACGGTTCTCTGGCTCGCCGCCTATCTGGGACTTTCCCTGGTGTTGAAATTTGATCCACCCGTGTCGCGCTGGTTTGTGATCCTCGCGACGCTCTCGGTGCTGATCCTGATGTATGTCTGGCGCACGGTGGCGTATTACAGCCTGGTCCGTTCGCCGCTGGTCGATCGCCTGCGCCAGCGCGCCGCCGTGCTGGGCTGGAACGAGGACGCAGCCAATCTCGTTCGCGATCTCCGGATCACCTCCGCACATCCCTTCGCATTTGTCGGCTACCTCCGCATGGAAGGCGACACACCCTGCGACGAACGCTGCCTCGGCTCGATTGACGAACTATCTTCCGTGCTCACTGCGGAACGCATCGACGTGGTCATCGCCTCGCGCACCGATCTTCCTCGCGAGCAGTTGCGGACGGTCATGGAGACCTGCGAGTCGGCCTACATCGAATGGAAGGTGGTGCCATCCTCGTTCCAGATCCTCATCAGCGGCCTCCGCCTGCAGACGGTCGGGCGTGTTCCCATTCTCGGCATCGAGGATCTTGCGATCAGCCGGCTCTTCAACCGGCTCGCCAAACGACTCGTCGACGTCCTCGGTTCGATCATCGGGCTGATCCTGTCCGCCCCGATCATCGCCGTGCTCGCCCTCCTCGTGAAGCGCGAATCACCCCGCGGACCCGTTTTATTTCGGCAGGAACGCGTCGGTGCGCGGCACACCCCGTTCATTCTCTTCAAGCTGCGCAGCATGGCGCCCGACGCCGCATCGCAGGATCACCTCCAGGTCAGCACAAGATCCGGTGATGCCCGACTGCTTCGGATCGGGGCGTGGATGCGACGCTGGAATCTCGATGAACTGCCGCAATTCTGGAACGTGCTCCGGGGCGACATGAGCCTGATCGGACCGCGTCCCGAGCGCACCCATCATGTGGAGCAGCTTTCGAACGTCGTCCCCCACTACCTGCCGCGCCACCTGGTCCGCCCCGGCATGACCGGCTGGGCCCAGGTCAACGGCCTCCGCGGTGAATCCTCCATTGCCCGCCGCATCCAGCATGACATCTACTACATCGAGAACTGGTCCCTCTGGCTCGATCTGCAGATTCTGCTGCTGACGTTCTTCCGCTGGCGAAACCCCGCCGCGTAGCCCCACCCGCCACCGCCGCAACCATCCACCCGCGGCACTGCCAAGGCAGGATGTAACCCATTAGCGAGGACGCGCGCTGGGCGCGGCCTTTCAGGAAAG
>CAZOXB010000047.1:0-18908 GCA_964583635.1 uncultured Opitutaceae bacterium
ATGGCAGAGCACCTGTTTTGTAAACAGGTGGTTGCAGGTTCAACTCCCGTCGCCGGCTCCAGTCTTCCTCCGCCGTTTCCAACGCCCAATCCTTCTTTCCCTTCTGCGTCAGCGCATATTTACTGCCTGGTGGTGTAATGGTAGCACAACAGATTCTGACTCTGTTTGTCTAGGTTCGATCCCTAGCCGGGCAGCCATCTGACTCCCTCGAGTTTTCATGATGGCAATCGTCGAGCAAGTTCGACTGGCTTTTGCCGACACAGCTCCTTCCCCATCCCGCTCCATCCCCCATCTCCGGTATTCCTGAACGACACAACCTGCCAAGCTGCCTTCCTAAGAGCATGCACTTTTTTAATAGCCTTCCCAAAATCGTTTTTTTAGTTCTCTTTCGCTCACGCGCTGCTCACCTACGGTAAGCGATTCGTAAATTTTTTTGAGCGAATCGACCCGGCCCCCGTCAAAAGCTCACCGCCCTGTCGGTATTTCACACCCTTCCTCTTTCTCCCAAAAACTCATCCACCGCATTAAAACATGACTGCATTCAATCTGCCTCTCGCATTCCTCATGGGCCATACTCCGATGGAGCTCTTCAAGGCTGGAGGACCCATCATGTGGCCGATCATCCTCCTTTCTTTCCTGGCGATCACGGCGGTCATTGAGCGGATTCTTTTTGCGATCCGCGAAAACATGTCCCGTGAGCCCGAGGTGGTCACGAAGATGCTGGAGAAGGTCGAGCATCAGGATTTCGACGGTGCGCTCGCCCTCGGCAAGAAGAGCAAGGATTTTGTTGCCCGCATTCTGGTCTACGCTCTCACCCACCGCGAGCATTCACTGCACAATGCGTTCGTCCGCGCCTCCAATCAGGAAATTGGCCGTTACCAGCAGGGAATGTCCACGCTGGACACCTGCATCACGGCGGCACCGCTCCTCGGCCTGCTCGGCACGATCACCGGCATGATGAACACCTTCGGCGCGCTCGGCAGTGCCGGCGGCGATATCGCCTCGGCCGCCGGCACGATCACGGGCGGTGTCGGTGAGGCGCTGGTCGCGACGGCCATGGGTCTTGTCATCGCCATTGTCGCCCTGCTCCCCTACAATTATATGAACGCGAAGGTTGAAGCAGCCAAGCACGACGTCTCCGATGCCTCCAACGCGCTTGCCCTGATCATCAACAAGAACGAAGCGAGCGTCTGATCTCCTGCATCGGATCCATCGTTTCTTCCCCAGTATACATTTATGGCAGGCGGTTCATCAGGACAGAGCAGTGCAGGCGGGCCGAAGAAGGCGCGCATTGAGATCATCCCACTCATTGACGTCATCTTCTTCCTGCTCGCCACCTTCGTCCTTTTCACACTTTCGCTCAACAAATCGCAGGGGCTGCCCGTTACGTTGCCCCAGGTTGAAACGAGCATTCCCCGCGATCCCGCCGGATCCGTCACCATCACGGTCACCGCTGAAGGTACCCTCGCTTGGGACCAGGATCCGATCACGCTGGACGATTTCCTCCTGCGCCTCGAAAAATACAAGGCCGCCGCCGGTCCGGATGCGCGCGTGCTCATCAACGGCCACGAAGATGCTTTCTTCGCACAGGCTCGCTACGTTTTCGACGAGGTCCGCAAGAAGGGGATTCAGAAGGTGTTCATCGAGACGCGCGTGCGTCCGCCCCACTGATTTTCGCCTGAGAATCACGGGCATTCACGTCAATACTCTGCACCCAATTCACCATGGCAGGCGCTCCCGCACCCGTTCTCGAAAGCACACCCAAGAAGGCACGTCTCGAAATCGTCCCGCTGATTGACGTCATCTTCTTCCTTCTCGCGACATTCGTCCTGTTTACTCTCTCGTTGAACAAGATCCAGTCGCTGGATATCGTCCTTCCCCAGGCAACCAACACTCCGCCAACCCAGGAGGACAACGAAAGCGTTACCATTCAAGTCTCCGATGCCGGCACGGTCTACTGGAACCGGGAGCTGATTCAAACCTCGGAGGTCGCACCGCGACTTCAGAATTATGCCGCACAGCATCCGACGGATGCCCGAGTCTTGGTGACATCCGATGATCGTGCCAAGTACGGTGCGACCATCCTCGTCCTCGACGAGGTCCGCAAGGCGGGCATCAGCAAGGTTTCCATCGAAACCATCTGGCGCGGTACCGGCAAGTAATCTCCCTACGTCATGAACCGCGACCTCATCATTGGCCTCGTAGTTTCTGCAGTACTGCACGCCAGCGCACTTTTCGGAGAATATCTGTTCAACTCCAAGTCCGGCCCACCGCCCAAGAAGCAGGAGGAAGCCGTGATCGAGCTCATGGAGATGCCTCCACCGCCTCCTGAGGAGGAGCCGGAAGTGCAGGAAAGCACCGACGAGGCCCCTCCCGAAGTGGCGGAGCTCGCTCCACCCATGGCTGCCGACCTTCCCTCGGTCGTCACTATTGATTCCTTCGTCCAAAAACTGCAGCCTCCCCCGCCCCCGGGTCTGGAAAGACCCACGGGGAACATCACCATTCCTACGGGGCGCCCGAACACCGGCAATATCGGTCAGGGCATGAAGGATCTCTTCGACCTGGCGAATCTCGACCAGCCCCCCCAGGCGAGAGTTCAGGCGAAGCCAAACTATCCGTTCGAAATGCGCCGTGCCGGCATCACCGGCGATGTTCTCGTCGCATTCATTGTGAATTCCCACGGTGACGTCGTGGAGGCCACGGCGATCAAGTCCTCGCAGCGTGAATTCGAGGCCGCCGCAATCCAGGCGGTATCGAAATGGAAGTTCAAGCCCGGTCGCAAAGGCGGTCGCGCGGTGAACACCAAGATGCAGGTACCCATCGTATTCAGCATCACGGACGAATAAGCTTTATCGTATCATGCCGCTTTTCCCCTCAACGTTCCACGCATCCCTGCGAACCGGTCTGGTGGCGCTCGCCTTCGGATTGTGCCTGCCGGCGATTGGTCTCGCCCAGAACCAGTCCAATGCCCCCAAAAAGGAGCTGAGCGACAAGGTTTCAGAGGAACTACCCAAGATCCGCACGCAGACAGACGCAAAGAATTATGATGCGGCCCTGGCAATCATCGACGGGCTCCTCTCCTCGGCCGGCCCCGAAACGTACGATACGGCGATACTGACACAGGTCAAAGCGCAGATACTCCTGACCAAGGGCGAATACGCGAAGTCGATCCCTCCGCTTGAGACGGCCGTCACGCTGTCGGAAAAGTACGGATTCTTCGATGAGAAACAGACCCAGGACCTCACGTATTACCTTTCGCAGCTCTACTATCAGGAGGCGACCACAAGCAAGGTTCTGGCCGATCAAAAGCGGTTTTATGGCAAAGCGGTTTCGTACATGGACCGTTGGGCAAAGCGCAATACCAAGCCCAATCCGGATGTTCAGCTCTATTACGCGACGCTTTTGTTCTATCAGGCGCAACTGGACCCGAACAATCCGGACCGCAAGCTGCTCAAACGCGCGCAGGAAGAGGTTGAAAAGGGGCTGCGCATGTCGCCCCGACCGAAGGAGACATTCTACCTGTTGCTTTTCGCCTGCCTCCAACAGCAGGAAAAGCAAAAGGAGGCAATCGACGTCCTCGAGCTCTACCTCAAGGTCAAGCCTGACGCCAAGAGCTACTGGCCCCAGCTCGCTTCACTCTATCTCAATGCCCAGCAGGATGTCCGCGTGATTCTCACCATTGAGCGCGCCCAAAAGCTCGGCTTGATGGCCAGTCCGAAGGATAATTTCACCTTGGTGGGCCTTTACTTCAATCTGGGCCAGTTCGATTACGTCATCAACCTGCTCTCCAAGGGCCTGAAAGATGGCTCGATTGAGAACGAACAGCGCAACTGGGAACTCCTCTCCGCCGCGTACATGCAGGAACACCAGGAACTGAAGGCAATCGAAGTCCTCAAGGAAGCATCCAAGTTATTCCCCGACGCGGGCTCCCTCCCTGCCCAGATCGCCCAGACCTATTATCAGTTGGAAAAGGTCGAACAGGCCTACAACTACGCCAAGATTGCAGTCGAAAAGAAGCTGGAAAAACCTTGGAACACCCAGCTCTTCCTCGCCTACGTCGCATATGAGCTGAAGAAGTACGATGAAGCCTTGGTTGCGGTCAACAAGGCATCCGCCTATCCACAGGGCGCCAAGGACGCGGAGAGAATCAAGAAAGGCATTGAAGATGCCATCAAGGAGGAGGCCGCTCTCCGCGAGGACGCTGCCAAGGAAGCTGCTGCCAAAGAGGCTGCCGCCCATCCTCAGACTCCGGCTAAGTCCAATACCAAGAAGAAATAATTTCCCCATCACCACGTTTCATGAATAAGGCTTACTTCATCTTTCCTCTGATCATGCTATTGGCCTTCGGAGGTGTTTACTGGAACTTTTCCAAAGGCTACGAAGAAAAGCAGGCGGCCAAGGCGGCCGCGCTGAAAAAGTCCATCGAGGACAAGAAGAAGGCGGAACTGGACGCCAGAAAGCAGGCGATCGAGGATGCAACCCGGGCGGCCGAGCAGCGAATCCGCGAGAAAAAGGAGAAGGAGGAAAAGGATCAGCGCGAGAAGGAAGCACGCGCTGCCGCCATTGAAGCCAGGGACAAGGCCGGGCGCGATCAGGAGAAGCTGAACAAGCAGGTCAACCGCCTTGGCAAGGACATTGAGGAGGAGAAGCTGGCCATCGCCAAAGTGGAGGAAACCAAGAAGGCGAACATTGAGGAGGAGGCCTTCCTGAAGAAGGCATCCGCGGAAGCGCTCGCCAACGCCAAGAGCCTCCAATCGGTGATCGACAAGATCAAGGCGGCTGATGACGCCCGCGCAGCTGCCGAGGCCGCCGCCGCTGCCGCTGCTGCCGCCGCTGCAAAATCCAAGGGTTAATCCCAACCTCATCCCACCGCTCTCAATGAACAAGTTCTACGTCATCGTTCCCATCGTACTTTGCGCCCTTTTCGGAGCGTATTACTACAAGTTTATCCAGGAGGAGAAGGTCAAGGTCGAGATCCGCGAAAAGGCAGCCAAGGCCAAGCATGATGCCGAGCTTGCCAAGAAGAAGGAGATCGAGGACAAGGCGCGGCAAGACGCTGACGAACGCCAGAAAAAGCGGTTGGCCGAAGAAAAGAAGAAGGATGACGATCGCCGCGCCAAGTGGGAGGCACAGAGCAGGGAGATCGCCGACGCCACCGCCAAGTACAACGCCGAAGCAGCCAAGTATTCCAAACAGGTCACCGAACTGGAGACCCAACTGGCCGATCTTCGCAGGAAGAAGGACACCCTTATCCGCGAGGCGTTTGACTTGAAGAAGCAGGTCGAGCTCGCCCTCATCGACAAACGCAATTCCGAACTGGAGATCCAGCGCATGTACCGGATGATCGCCGACAAGGCGGCCGCCAGCTCGCTCGTTCGCCCACCCACCATCCCCGTCGTTACCGGCAAATCAAGATAACCTCCCGGCAGTTCCATTTTTCGCGGCCTCGGAAACTCCGGGGCCGCTTTTTTTTGGCCCTGCCACGCCGTTCCATCCTTCCGCTCTCAGCGACCGACATTCGGCATGAGCCCAACCTTGCACCGTCGCACCAAGGTGCTCACCGTCATTCCAAGACATGGATTTCCCTCCTGTTCCCTCCATCCTGTCCGAACGCAATCTGCGCCCCGGACGCTTCGGGCCTGCAGATGTCGAACAACGCCTTCAGGTCTACGCATGGATGCACCTCGCCCGCACGGGCGACAACCGGATCCTTGAGCTGTTTCGCCAGGGACTCATCAAGGGAACCGTCACGGGCGGACAGGGCAGCGAAGCCCTCATCATCCCACTGGCCTTGCTGGCGGACAAGGATCGCGACGTGATTTCATTCACCCACCGGGGCTTCGGTGGACACCTTATCTGGAGCGGGCATCTCTGCGAACATCTCAACCAGTACTTCGCCAATGCTCTCAGTCCGACACGCGCCCGCGAAGGCAATGTGCACCATGGCGATCCGCTGAATCGTTCATTGCCGATGATCAGCCATCTGGGCACCATGATCTCCAATGTTCTCGGTCGAACCGACGCCCAACGCCGGCAAGGCATACCGGCCGTCGGATTCGCCTTTTTCGGCGACGGTGGATCAAGCACCGGCGACATCCATGAGTCGCTGAACCTCGCCTCGGTACTCTCGCTGCCAATCGTTTTTGTCATCGAAAACAACCGGTACGCCTACTCCACGCCACTCAGCGAACAATACGCGAGCGGCACGGAACTTTGGACCCGTGCCGCCGGCTATGGCATCGAGGGCATGGCACTGACGGCAACCCACGATCTCAAAAACATCGTCGACACTCTCGATCATGCCATCCGGAAGGTCCGGGAGACATCCCGCCCGGTGCTCATCGAAGCACACGTCCTCAGGCTCCGTGGTCATGCCGCCTACGATACGTGCAACTACCTCGCTCCCGGTGAAGCCGATGCGTTCCAAGCCGCCGATCCTGTGCCCCGCTATCGGGCGGAATTGTGCCAGGCAGGCTTGGAGAAGCGAATCCTGGCCATCGAAGCCGAACTCAACGCCTTTCTGGAGGCATGCATTCAGCGATCGCTGCCACAGCCACGACCATCGCCCGACGGCATCTCCGACGACGTATTTGCCCCCGCCCGACCGCCATTGCCCTGGCAGCCGACGCCTGTCACCACGGAGCCGCTCACCCTGGCCCAAGCCCTCAACCATGGCTTGAAGAAGATCCTCACAGAAAGACCCGAATCCATGCTTCTTGGCCAGGATATCGCCACCTACGGCGGAGCCTTCAAGGTGACGGATCATCTGCTCGCACAATTTGGGCGCACCCGGGTATTGAACACGCCGCTCGCGGAGAGTGCGTGCACCGGCTATGCCACGGGGCTGGCTTTGGGGGGTATTCGCCCCATCGAGGAGTTTCAGTTTGCCGATTTTGCCACCGAGGCCGTCACCCAGATTACCCAGAACGCCGCCACCTATCACTTCCGTTCCGGGGCGGCGGTACCGCTCGTATTGAGGCTCCCCTGCGGCAGCGTGGGGCTTGGATCCTTCCATTCCCAAGAGCTGGAATCGATGTTTCTCTCCATTCCGGGGTTGAAGGCCCTGTACCCCAGCACGCCACAGGACGCCTTTGATTGCCTGCTCGCCGCTTACGAAGACGACAACCCGGTCCTGCTCTTCGAACACAAGGCCCTCTACCGAAGCCAGAAGCAATCAATCGCCTGGAATCCCGCCTATCGCGACGTCTGGCGGCCGCGCCATCTGCGAGCGGGCACCTTTGCGACCCTGATCACCTATGGAGAGATGACCCACCTGGCGCTGCAGATCGCCGGGTATTTTGAGACTGAATACGAATGTACGTTCGATGTCTGGGACCTGCGGGCACTCGCACCCCTGTGTCTGGACGAGATTTCGGCATCACTTACGCAAACTCACCGCCTTGTCGTTCTGCACGAGGGTCGGCTGACCCACGGGTTTGGTGCGGAGTTGGTCGCACGCCTGGCAGAGCGTCATTTTTACGAACTTGAGGCCCCTCCCCTGCGCATTGCCGCGCTGGACATTCCGGTTCCCTTTGCGGCGGAACTCGAAGCGGCCTACCGGCCCACCTTCGCCAAAGCGGTGGAGCGGATCTCCACGTGGATGGCGTGAGCCCCATTCGCCGACCGGGCAACCATGCATGCCGCCGCCATCACTTCCGATTCCGATGCCATCGCCTTGCCTTGGAATGAAATTCGGCTTTTTGCGATGGATGTCGACGGCGTGCTGACCGACGGCACCGTTCTCATCCACTCGGACGGATCGGAGTCCAAGGCTTTTTCCATCCTCGACGGACTCGGTCTGGTCCGCCTGCGGGAGGTCGGCATCGCTGTCGCCTGGATCAGCGGACGGATGTCAAACGCAACCCTGGTGAGAGCAAGGGAACTCAAGATTCCGCACCTCGTTCAGGGGCGTACCGACAAGCTGGCGGCCTTGCAGGAGCTGGCGGCGCGCCTGGACATCTCCGCTGTCGCCTGTTGCTACATGGGCGATGACGATATCGACGCCCCTGCCCTGCGATGGGCTGGGATCGGAGTCAGCGTGCGGGACGGAATGCCCGCCGCGACCTCCGCTGCGAGGTACATTCCCCACCGGGCGGCCGGCCGCGGTGCCGTGCGGGAGGTTTGCGACCGCATTCTGACGGCATTTCACGCCCGCCAAGCCGCGTTGTGACATCATGAAGCGCGGCGCGCCACCCCTCGTCGGCATCACCGCCCTCTGCCTTGCCGCTGCCACCGCGCTGCCGGCCGCCGGACCTCAGATCACAACGAATGCGCCGGTAAAGAACTTTTCACTGCCGTCATTCGACGAGCATGGTTTCCGCACCATGCTGATCCGCGGCCGCGAGGCGAGACTGCTGAGCGCCAACGAGGTGAAACTGGCTGACATGACGCTGACCTTGTTTTCGGGCGACGCCGATGCCCGCGTGGAGACCGTCTTCGTCAGTCCATCCGCGAGTGTCCAAGTCGACAAGCAGATCGTCTTTGGGGACGAAACCGTCCGCGTCATCAGTGACGAGCTTGAGTTGCTGGGCACGGACTGGCGTTACGATCACCGGAAGAAAACCATTTTAATCTCCAAACAGGCACGTGTAGTGTTTCACATCGAACTCAAGGACATCGTCAAATGACACTCAGTACACACGCTCCGATGTTCCTGATCTTCTATGGAAATCTCGTCACGGCAGCCCTGAGTTTTGCTGCGCCACCACCTCCCCCGCCTCCGACGATCATTGAAAGCACCTCACTGGAGATGCGCAGCACGGACACGGAAACCACCGCGGTTTTTGACCAGAACGTGATCGTGACGGCGAACAACCTGAAGATCACCTGCGATCACCTCGAGGTGGTTGCCACGCGCGTCGGTGACCTCAATGCCACGGTTGCCAAACTTGACCGGTTCAAGTCACTCATCGCGATCGGGCGGGTCCATATTTTCCAGGGCGACCGCGAGGTCACATGCGGTCGAGCGGAAGTCTTGCCCGGGGAGGAAAAAATCATCCTCACCGAATCACCGGTGGTGATTGACCAATCCGGTCCCTATGTCGCCACGGGCACCCGAATTGTCCTCCTGAGGGGGGAACGTCGTCTTTTCGGAGACAACATCAAACTGACCGGTCCGACCTTGAAGGACATGGGTTTCGACAAGGAATCCCCGATGAAACCGCCCGCCCCTGAGCCCGAAAAGAAGGGCTGATCCAAATGCCGTTCAATCAATTCCCCAAAACTCATTACTCATCATCCTGCAAAATGAGCCAGCCCCTTGGATCGTGATCCTCCCACCAACCTCTCTGCTTTATCCAACCCCTGCTCCACGCTTTCGAGAAGAGGTGATCCACTGATCGCACGGAAGTCACAGCACAAAAACATGATTTGCTGAAGTACGCACCTCAGCGTCTTCCTTCGCCTCTTTGTGCCTTCGCGTTTTTCCGGATCGACTCACAACCCCCGCTTCCGCGTGCCTCCAACCTCGCCTCCAATCCCCGCCGCACCGATGTCCGCAATCCGGACGGAAGGATTGGTCAAGTCCTTTGGCACCCGCACCGTCGTCAACGGTGTCAACATCGCGCTGTCATCCGGCGAAGTCGTCGGATTGCTCGGACAGAACGGCGCTGGCAAGACCACGACCTTTTACATGGTGGTGGGACTGGTTCCAGCGACTGCGGGATCCGTCTACATCGACCAACGCAATATCACCCGTCTGCGCATGCACCAGCGCGCCCGGCTGGGGATCGGCTACCTGCCGCAGGAGGCATCCGTTTTCCGCAAACTTACCGTGACGGAGAACATCCTCGCCATTGCTGAAGCGATCGGGATTCCGCGCAGGCACCGGGCCAGTCTGGTCGAACGGCATTTGAACGAACTCCAGCTGCTGCATGTTGCATCGCAGAAGGCATACACCCTGTCCGGAGGTGAACGGCGCCGGCTGGAAATTGCCCGTGCCCTGGTGTCGGAACCCAAGTTTCTGCTGATGGACGAACCCTTTGCCGCCATCGATCCGATTTCCGTGGGTGAGGTCCAGCGCATCATCGGCGAGCTCAAATCCCGGGGCATCGGCATCCTGCTGACGGACCACAATGTGCGGGAAACGCTGCGCATCGTGGATCGCGCCTATTTGCTCCACCAAGGTCGTGTGTTGACGCAAGGCCCCGCGGATTTCTTGATCAATGACGCACAGGCGCGGGAATACTATCTTGGCAAGGATTTTGATCTCTAGCGCAATCGCACTTGTCGCCGACCGTTTCAGGCTCCTCCTTTTCCTCATGCCCAAAGTCATCAATGGGATCACCGTTGCGCATTTCCTGGAGACGTACCGGGAAAAGCTGAAGATGGAGCTTGTCACCGGTGAACGTGGATTGCACCGGCTGATCCGCGAAGGCTCCATCAACCGTCCCTCCCTGGCGTTGACCGGTTTCTTCCGCTACTTCGCCAACAAACGCATCCAGGTTCTCGGATCGGCGGAGATGACCTTTCTGAAGACCTTGTCGCAACAGCGTCAGATCGAGATTTTCAACGAGATGGTGGAACGGCAGGTGCCCTGTCTCGTGCTGACCCGCAACTACATCCCGACGCCGCCGCTTCTGGCCATCGCCCAGGAGAAGCACCTGCCGATCTTCCGCACGCCCATGATCACCATGAACTGGGTGAACATGGCGACCCTCTGCATTGACAATGAATTCGCCCCCTCCTGCACCGAGCACGCCACGACGCTGGACATCCGCGGAATCGGGGTGATGCTCCGAGGCAGTTCCGGCGTCGGCAAGAGCGAATGCGCGCTCGCCCTGATCGAACGCGGCCACTCGCTGGTTGCGGATGATCTCACGGTCATCCGGCTGCTCGACGAACGGGAACTGATGGCATCGAGCCGCCCGCTCAACCGGGGATACATGGAATGCCGCGGGATCGGCATCATCAACGTGGCGGAGATGTTCGGCGTGAAATCCATCCGCCTCGACAAACGGGTCGACATGGTGATCTCCATGCATGAATGGACGCCTGAAGCCGTGGAGGAACGCACGGGCTTGGAGGAAAATCGCTATGAAATCCTCGGCATCGAGCTCCCCCATATTGAACTCTACGTGCGCCTGGGTCGGGATATCGCCCGTCTGGTCGAGGTCGCCGCCCTCACCCAGGCCCTGAAGAAAATGGGCCATGACCCCGCCAAGGAATTCAATGACCGGCTCATCGCGTTCATGTCCCAAAACACCGAATCGCGCAAACCCGTCCGGGTGCACCCGCTCGTGCTCGACGACGACAAGCCCCAAGGCACCTGACCAGCGGCTGCGTCCCCCGCCCGCACACACTCATCGCCCGCATCATTCATGACATCCTCCCTTCGGTCCGACGGCCGCCGGCCGGACGAACTCCGCCCGATTCGGTTTGAAGCCAACATCGCACCACACGCCACGGGGTCCGTGTTGGTCTCCTTTGGAACCACGCGCGTGATCTGCGCCGCCACCATCGAACCGAACGTGCCGACCTGGATGAAACAGCAGGGCATCAAGGGAGGCTGGCTGACCGCCGAGTATTCAATGCTGCCGTACTCCACCCACGAACGGAAGGCGCGCGACATTTCCAAGGGGAAATTGGACGGACGCACGGTGGAAATCCAGCGTTTGATCGGACGTTCGCTCCGCGCCATCATCGATCTGCAGAAATTGGGACAAAATACGCTCTGGATCGATTGCGATGTCCTTCAGGCGGATGGCGGCACCCGCACCGCCTCCATCACCGGAGCCTATCTTGCCACCCGCCTGGCGGTTCAAAAACTGATCGATGCCAAACGGATCGCGGAAAATCCGTTGAGCGACTCCGTGGCTGCAGTCAGCGTTGGACTCTTCGACGGTCGCGAGCTTCTCGACCTCCCCTACCTCGAGGACAAGGACGCCGAGGTCGACTTCAACGTGGTCATGACGGGACAGGGACGCTTCGTGGAGGTGCAGGGTTCCGGCGAGGAGGCCACCTTCACGTATGAGCAACTGCAATCCCTGCTGGCCCTTTCCAAGAAAGGTCTGAAGGAAATCGCCACCCTGCAGACGAGCTTTCTCACCCAACAGCTCCTGAAATTCTGAGCGTCGGTTCGACTCAAGAGGGGGTTCGCAGCGGAGCGCGGAATCCCGCCTGCAGGCGCGCCGGTGCCAAGGCCCCCGCGCCTAGGATTTGTCCGCCGGCGGAAGCGATTCCTTGAGCGAGCCGAAGTTGCCTTCCTCCGCTGCACGAATGAATCCTTCCGCCACGCTCTTGAGCTCTTCCCAGCGCCGGCGGATCTGTTTGGCCTCGTCGCGCGTAATGTGATTGTCAGCCGCGGCAGTGGCGATCACCGCCAGCATGTCCGCAAACTCCTGCACAATCGCGTGCGTGGTGGGAATGAGCGAATTCGGATGCACCTTGACCGTTTCCGGATTGGCAATGAAAAACCCGCCCGCCCGCCCGCAAACCCATTGCGCTATCCGCTTGTCGCCGGTGGCCTTGAGAAGCTGATCCACACGATCGAGCGGGTTGTGGGCGCCGCTGCCCGTCGCATCACCGGGAGGTTCGGCCCATTTGTAGATGAGCGAAAGAGACAAACCCAAATCGGCCGCAATCTGCTTTGCGCTCGTTTTCTTGAGCACGTCACGCAGCACTTCGTGGGATTCCATCGGGCTCTTCAAGCAAGGTTGACCGGCGAAGGCAACCCTGCGTGCCAGGCGGCCTCCATCAATTTTTATCGTGTCTTCCCGGGTGGATTTCTGGCACGGTGGAGCATTCATGAACATCCACGAGTATCAGGCCAAGGCTCTCTTCGAGAAATACGGTGTTCCGGTTCCCAAGGGCGCACCCGCCCGGACCGCCGCAGAGTTCGATACCGCACTGGCGCAACTGCCCGACGGCCCGACCATGGTGAAATCGCAGATCCACGCCGGTGGACGCGGCAAGGGAACATTTACCGATGGCTTCAAGGGCGGCGTGAAATTCTGCAAGACGAAGGCGGAGGCCAAGGACCTCGCGGGCCGGATGCTCGGCAACACGCTGGTCACCGTTCAGACGGGACCGGCCGGACGAAAGGTCCAGACCGTGTATTTCACGGCCGCGAGTGACATCAGGAAGGAATACTACCTGGCAATCCTGCTCGACCGCGCAAGCTCCCGGCCGGTGATTGTTGCCTCCACTGAAGGCGGTGTGGAAATCGAGAAGGTCGCCCACGAAACGCCTGAAAAGATTTTCAAGGTCATCGTCGATCCCGCCTACGGCCTGGCCGACTTTCAGGTGCGTCAGCTCATAGCCGGCCTCGCTTTCAGCCCGGCAGAGGCGAAGGCTGCAGCGAAGCTCATCCGAAACCTTTACGCCATGTTCTGGGAAACCGACGCGGCGATGATCGAGGTCAATCCCCTCATCAGCACGCCCGCGGGTGAAGTCCTCGCCCTCGATGCCAAGGTTTCCTTCGATTCGAATGCACTCTTTCGCCACCCGGAAATTGTCGCTCTCCGCGATCTCAATGAGGAGGATCCCAAGGAGATCGAAGCCTCGAAATACAACCTGTCCTACATCGCCCTCGACGGCAACATCGCCTGCATGGTGAATGGCGCCGGGCTGGCGATGAGCACGATGGATATCATCAAACACTATGGCGGCAATCCCGCCAACTTCCTCGATGTGGGCGGCGGCGCATCCAGGGATCAGGTGGTGGCTGCCTTCAAGATCATCCTCGGGGACCCCAACGTGCGGGGCATCTTCGTAAACATTTTCGGCGGCATCATGGATTGCAATGTCATCGCCACGGGCATCGTCGATGCCGTCAAGGAGGTGGGACTCAAGCTCCCGCTTGTCGTTCGTCTTGAAGGCAACAATGTCGCCGCGGGCAAGGACACCCTGGCCAACAGCGGCCTTCCGATCGTCAGCGGCGATACCATGGCCGATGCCGCCAGGAAAATCGTCAAACTCGTCGCCTGACCAAGCCAGCGAAACACCCACCACCCGACGTTCAACACGCAACTCCCATGGCCATTCTCATCACGCCTGAAACCAGGATTCTTGTTCAGGGCATCACCGGCGACTTCGGCGGTCGCCACGCCAAGCTTTCCCTCGACTACGGCACCAAGGTCGTCGCCGGGGTGACCCCCGGCAAGGGCGGTCAGGTTTTCGAACACCACAGCCACCGCGTGCCCATCTTCAACTCGGTCCACGATGCCATGGCGGCCACAGGCGCCACTGTCTCCGTCGTGTTCGTGCCTCCGCCCTTTGCGGGTGATGCCATCCTCGAGGGTGTCGATGCGGGGCTCGATTTGGTCGTTGCCATCACCGAGGGCATCCCCGTCCGCGACATGGTCCGGGTGAAACGTGCGATCGCCGGCAGCAAGACACGTCTGATCGGACCGAACTGTCCTGGAGTGGTCACGCCCGGCACGGGTCCGCAAAGTACCGGAGGCTGCCGCATCGGCATCGCTCCGGGATATATCCACAAGAAGGGGCACGTCGGGGTGGTCTCGCGCTCCGGAACGCTCACCTACGAAGCCGTCTTCCAGTTGACCTCAAAGAATATCGGGCAATCGACGTGCGTCGGCATCGGCGGCGACCCCGTGAACGGCACTTCCCATCTCGATGTCATCAAGATGTTCAATGCCGATCCCGATACCCACGGCATCGTCCTTATCGGCGAAATCGGCGGCAACGCCGAGGTCGAAGCGGCCCGCTGGATCAAGTCCAATGTGAAAAAACCCGTCGCCGGATTCATCGCCGGCGCCACGGCTCCCGCGGGGCGTCGCATGGGGCACGCCGGTGCCATCGTCGGCGGGGCGGAGGACACCGCCGCGGCCAAGATCGCAGTATTCAGGGAGTGCGGCATCGAGGTGGCCGCTACGCCGTCGGACATGGCGGACGCCTTGCTCAGGGCCGCGACGGCCAGAGGCGTCACCCTCCGCTGACGTCCCCAGGGCCACGGTCCCTCGTGACATGCATGCATTCATCACCTCAGGCACCGTGACAACTCTCAGCTGACGTCCGGAGGGCCACGGTCCCTCGTGGCCGGGGAACGCACCGCGTTCGACAACGCCAGAGCGTCAACTGCTGCGATTTCCCATTCCGCAAACGCGGCCACGAGGGACCGTGGCCCTCCCATCCTCCCCCCGCGGCTTCCCCGCTCCACTCCACCTACCAAAAAAAGTGGCCAGGCACTCCACGGCACTGAGAGAACGTCGTTACCGTTGCTACCTTCCGGTCCTGGCGGAGTTCACGCGCCTGCTCATGCATGGCACCTGGCCGGAGGGAAAGGTGAGGGTCGCCAAGGACAGCGCAACTGGAATCTTACGGTTGGAATGCGCCTGCCTTAATCCGCTCGATGGAAGGCAGTTGTGCACGGGAATTTGACCCTGCCGCAGACCCGGCATCGCAGACTGCCACGGGGACCGTCGCTTCCCCGCAGCTATGGGCAGCCATCCACCGACACCTGCACTGCCGGCGTTACGGACTGCGCGGATGTGCCGGCCCGCCTGGTGTCCCCTGAGCCTTGCCGCCCTTCCCCTCGCCTCCACCGGGTGAACTCTTCGAACGACGCTCCCGCATGCGTTTCTGCATTTCCTCGAAAACACGCCTCTGCTGGGGAGTGAGTTCGGCCGAGATGCGCGTTTCCATCGCTTGGTAAAGCCGGCTCGATTCGCGTCGTGCCTTGCGCAGCTCCTCACTGGTTTCATCGATGATCGCATCAATGCGCGCTTTCTGCTGGGGGCTCAGTTGATAGCGGTCGCCGTCAAAGCGCCCCTTGTGAAAAACTGCGAACTCGGCCGGACCCCCGCGGTGCTGCACAAACGACCGCGCGACCAGGAGGGACAGAAAACCTCCGACAACCGCCCCGGCGAAAAAGATCCCAACGAAGACCAGCGTGACTTTCACCGACTTGCTCATGGGAGCTCAGTCCACCACGACGGAAACGGGATCCGCACCCACGGCAGCGATCTCTTCCTGCAGCGTCTGGACGACCGGATTGTAGCCAAACGCACTGACCGCCACCGCCGCGATGGCCGCTATGCCCAGCGCACGCAGCGCCATGGGCTCAAACAACCCCGCAAGCCCGCCCTTCTCCACGGCTGCCAGCCCACGTGCCGCCACACGCGTGACGAATCCAAACGGCACATCCACCCGGGCGGGGGCCGATTGCGGCGCCAAGCGCGCCAAGGTCACCAAGCGATTCCAACGATCCTGAGAGTTAGGTTTCATTTGTGTTCCGATTTTTCGAGTTCTTCCAGGGCTTTGCGCATTTTTCTGCGCGCACGGAACGCGCGTACTTTTATCAAGGACGTGTTCCAGCCCGTCAACTGGGCTATTTCTGCAATTGTTTTTTGATCCAGGTCGAGAAGTTGAATCACCAGCCGATCTTCCGGTTTCAGTTGCTCCAACAGTTTGTGAACGAGCTCCCGCGCCGCCAACGCATCGTCAGGACCTTGATCGTTTTCCCCCGTCAGTACCGCATCGAGAACATCCGCCTCATTCTCCGATAGATCCGCCCATCGGAACTCCGGCCGTCGCTGCTGCTGCCGCAGGTGGTCGATGCATGTCGTCAAGGCAATGCGCGACACCCAATGCGTGAAGGGAACGGCCCCCTGGAATTGAGATAATCTTGCAAACATTTTCAGGAAAACATCTTGAGCAATATCTTCTTCGGATACGCGGCGTGGCAGGTGCGCTCGGGCGATGCGGATGACCAACGGATAAAGATGCTCGACCAGCGCTCTTGCCGCATCCTGGTCATTGCGGCGCACGCGTTCCAGACAACCGGCCAGATCGAAGTCGGCAGCGGTGGAGTCAGGCATGCAGAGAGGAGAACGGGAGCATACACGAAGAGCAAGACGCGCAACTCGTCTTCCCAGTTACGCCGAATACCCTCAAAACATTCGTCCGCCCGCACCTTGAGGGATCTGCCTGTCCTGCGTTGAACAACCGCCCCGCCACAGCGCTTTCAATTCTCTGCGGGTGCGGTCTTGATGTCAATATGCGATTTCAGCACGGACCTCGGCTTGACTTGGGGCCGCATGCGCCGATATCGAAGGAGATCTGATGCGAATTTTCGTTCAGGCGCTTCGACTTACCTAGACGCACGGTCCGTAAAATGCCGCGTGAGCGGTCGACTGTGCGTCCGGAAGCGTGCCAGCAGCGCCTGCGTCGAATCAACCGACGCGGACTTTGATTGTTCAAAATCCCGTTTGAATCCCGTATATTTTTATTTTCCGCATCATGCAGTCCCAGCCAATTTCCAAATACCGGCCGTTTCCGCCGGTGTCCCTGCCCAAACGCCAGTGGCCCGATCGCACGCTGACCCGCGCACCGATCTGGTGCAGCGTCGATCTCCGCGACGGCAATCAGGCCCTGGCCCAGCCGATGAGCGTCGAGGAGAAGCTCGAGTTCTTCGAACTGCTCGTCAAAATCGGCTTCAAGGAAATCGAAGTGGGTTTCCCCTCGGCCTCCCAAATCGAATTCGATTTCTGCCGCCGGCTCATCGAGGAGAATCGCATCCCCGCGGACGTCACCATCCAGATCCTCTGCCAATGCCGCGAGGACTTGATCGTGCGTTCAATCGAAGCGCTCCGCGGCGCCAAGAACGTCATTTTCCATCTCTACAACTCCACCTCGCCGGCGCAACGCCGTTACGTCTTCAACGCGGACGCCACGGAGATCATCCAGATCGCGACCCGGGCCATCACCTGGCTCAGGCAACATTCCGCGGATCTGATCGCTGCGGGCACGGACCTCCGCCTCGAATATTCGCCCGAGAGCTTCACCAGCACGGAACTCCCCTTCGCCCTGCAGATTTGCGAGGCGGTCACGGACATCTGGCAACCCACCCCCGCGAAGAGGATCATCCTCAATCTGCCCGCCACCGTGGAATACGCCACGCCGAACGTGCACGCCGATCAAATCGAGTGGATGTGCACGCATCTCACCCGTCGTGAATGCACGATCGTCTCCCTGCACACCCACAACGACCGCGGCACCGGCGTCGCCGCCACGGAACTCGCCCTGCTGGCGGGCGCCGACCGGGTGGAGGGCACGCTGTTCGGCAACGGCGAACGCACCGGGAACCTGGACATGGTGACGCTCGCACTGAACCTCTACACCCACGGCATCGCCACGGGACTCGACCTGGACGATCTGCCTCACATTCGCGAGGTCTATGAACGCGTGACACGCATGGAGGTGCACCCGCGCCATCCGTACGCCGGCGATCTCGTCTTCACCGCGTTCAGCGGCTCCCACCAGGATGCCATCAGGAAATCATGGGACCGTCAGCAGCCGGGCGCTCCATGGGACGTGCTCTACATCCCGATCGACCCCGCCGACATCGGCCGCAGCTACAAGGCGATCATACGCATCAATTCCCAGTCGGGGAAAGGCGGCGTGGCCTACATTCTTGAGCACGAATTCGGCTACCAGCTGCCCAAGCTCATGCACAAGGAGATCGGCCGCACGATCAACGATCTTGCCGACGCCACGGGGCGCGAACTCACACCGCAGGAAATCCACGATGTCTTCGTCCGTGATTACATCGAACGCACCTCACCCGTCTCGCTCGGCGAATTTCGCACCATCGAACATGACGGCAAGATCACCTGCCAGGCCGAGCTCATCATCAATGGCAACCGCCGGCTCGTCAGTGGCACGGGAAATGGTCCGATCGACGCCTTTGTTCATGCGACCCGTGAGGCGGGGCTGCGCCGGTTCGAGTTGCTCAATTATTCGGAGCATTCCCTGGGCAGCGGGGCCGAAGCACGTGCGGTCAGCTACATCCATATCAAGACCGACGATGGCCGGACTCATTTCGGCGCGGGCACCGATACAAATATCGAACGCGCCTCCATCAAGGCGATCGTGAGCGCCATCAACCGCGCCTCGTCGTAGGCGTTGCGCCCAAACCCGGCCACGAGAGACCGTGGCCCTCCAGATTC
>CAZOXB010000048.1:0-10152 GCA_964583635.1 uncultured Opitutaceae bacterium
GACCAGGCCGGGCCACATGGCATTGTGCAGTTTCGGATAGTTGTTTTGAGGCATGAGTATGAGGAGGGTTGATCGATGGGTTGATTCAAAAACGCGGAAAGACGCGCGTGCCGCACAAGAGGGCATGGGGTGCTCGACAACGAAGGTGCCATGGGCTGCTCGGAGTGTGACTTTATCCCAACCGCCCCGCCTTGGCTAGGATGTCGACGGCAATTCTTGGAAGAAAAACGGCGGACGGAACATTCCCAAGGGCGCCGCCGGCATCAAGGTTGGTGGCGATCGCGGTAGGAACCGGGGGTCTCAGCCATGAATTTCCGGAATTCCCGGTTGAAGTGGCTTTGATCGGAAAAACCAAACTCCATGGCAATTTCCGCCAAGGTCTTGCGAGTATTGACCAGCGCGTGACAGCTCAGCCTCACCCGCAACTGACGAACGTAGACTTGCGGGGTGCAACGGTATTGGGCCTGGAATTGGCGCTCAAAGGCGCGCAGCGACATCCCGCATGCCCGGGCCAGATCGGCGTTGGACAGCGAACGGCCCACCTGTTCGCTGATCTGCCGGATGGCCATGCTCATTGGTTCGTGACGCGGCGGTTCGACCGGAATGGCAAGCGGCCGCGTGATCCCCGCGGTGCCGACCACGCGTCCCTTCCGGTTGTGCAGCGGGATTTTTGTCGTCGAGCACCAGCGCGCGGTATGGTTGTAACGTCCCACCAGTTCGACGCGACCGACGATGGGGTCTCCGCCCAGAACGCGTTCGTCGTCGACGCGGTATTGTTCGGCGAGTTGCAGGCCGCAGAGGTCGTAATCGGTCTTTCCCAAAACCGCATCCCGGTCCTCCACGCCAAAATTGAGCAGGAAGGAACGGTTGACCCATTGATAGTGTCCGGAGACGTCCTTGATCCACAGCGGCACGTCGTCGAGGATGTCGCACAAGGCGATCACTTCGGACGCGGCGGCGCCGATGCGCTGGAGGGAGGCGTGTAGCGTGAGCGCCATGATTGGGTTGAAAGTGAACGCAAGGGACGTCGGAAACCGGATCTTGGGCGTCCCCATGCGGGCGGGCAAGACTCCGGAAGCCCTGCTTGCCACGGCCCCGCCCCTGTTTAGAGTGGATGCTCCATGCGCCTCCCGATTCCCCTCCGCGCCCTGACAGGGCTGATCGTCCTTCCCTGCCTCGGGCAGGTGCTTTCGGCCCAGGCAACCCCCGCCGCGGAGCCCCCGCTCCGGCTGGCCCCCTACGACCGGCTTCCCCAGGACATCCCCGCCCCGGCCTCCCACGAGGCGGAGGAAGCGATGCTGCATTTCAAGATGCCCGAGGGGTTCAAGGCCACGGTATTTGCCGCCGAGCCCATGCTCATCAATCCGGTCGCGTTCACCTTCGACGAGAAGGGTACCGTCTATGTCTCCGAAACGCACCGGTCGGGCACGAGCGTCCTGGATATCCGCCGCTACATGCCCATGCTGGAGCAGGACATGGCGGCACGCACCGTCCAGGACCGGGCCCAGTTGATCCTCGACCAATTTGGCAAGGAGGGGGAACGGGAGCTTTCAATCGAGAGCGAGGTGGTGCGCCGCCTGGTCGATCGCAATGGGGACGGCGTGGCCGACGAGTCGACCGAATTTGCCGCCGGATTCAACCACGCGCTGGACGGCATCGCCTCCGGAGTGCTCGCCCGCGACGGCAAGGTCTGGTTCACCAACATTCCCCATCTCTGGCTGCTCAACGGCCCGGATTCCAACGGCAAATCCACCGGCCGCACCTCGCTGAGCGAAGGCTACGGCGTGCGCTTCGGTTTCTCGGGACACGACCTGCACGGCCTGATCATGGGGCCCGACGGCATGCTTTATTTCTCGATCGGCGACCGCGGTGCCCATGCGACGGCGAAGGACGGCAGCATGGTTGACACGCCCGACACCGGTGCCGTCTTCCGCTGCTGGCCCGACGGCACCGGGCTGGAGCTGATCCACAGCGGCCTGCGCAATCCGCAGGAACTCGCGTTCGACGACTTCGGAAACCTGTTCACCGGTGACAACGATTCCGACCAAGGCGACGTCGAGCGTTTCGTCCAAGTCGTCGAAGGCGGGGACAGCGGCTGGCGCGTGGGCTATCAACACAACCCGCTCGGCAAGGCAGGACCGTGGAATTTCGAGAAGCTCTGGCATCCCCGGCATGTCGGGCAGCCGGCCTATCTCCTGCCACCGATCGTGAACACGGCGGACGGTCCGTCCGGCCTCGTGCACTATCCCGGCACGGGCCTGCCTGAAAGTTTCCGTGACGTGTTTTTCATGTGTCATTTCAAGGGCTCGTACACCAACAGCGGCATCTATCTCTACGCACTGGATCCGGAAGGGGCCTCGTTCAAGATGCGCCGTCAGGAGCTCTTTCTCGGCGGCGTGCTGCCCACCGATGTGGAGTTCGGTCCCGACAGCCGGATTTATTTTTCCGATTGGATACTGGGGTGGGACCGTCCCAAGAAGGGCCGCATCTATGCCCTGACGTGCGAAGCCACCCTGGGCGATCCCGCCATCGCAGAGACGCAGCGCCTCATCGCGGCGGGCATGAACGGCCGGTCGGAGGCCGAACTCACGGCACTGATCGGACATGCCGACCAGCGTGTCCGTCGTGAGGCCCAATACGCACTCGCCGCAAAAGGCGCGTCCGCCATTCCGGTGCTCACCCAAATCGCGAACGATCCCTCGCGACAGCTCGCGAGAATCCATGCCCTCTGGGCATTGGGCCAGATCGGCCGCAGGCACCCGGAGGCCTACCGCACGGTGCTTTCCGGACTCAGCGACACCGACGCGGAAATACGCGCGCAGTCGGCAAAGGTGCTCGGCGACGGGCGCGTCCCCGCCGCATTCGATCCGCTGGTCCGGGCGCTGCAGGATCCGTCGAACCGGGTCCGGTTTTTTGCGGCGCAGGGTCTCGGCAAGCTGGGCCGTCCCGAAGCCACCGCCGCCCTGCTCACGGTCATCCGCGAGAACGACGACCGGGACCTTTATCTGCGCCATGCGGGAGTCATGGGGCTGGTAGGCAGCGGAAACCTGCCGGCTCTCCTGGCGGCCGCCGACGATGCCTCCCCCGCGGTGCGCCTCGGCGTGCTCCTCGCCTTTCGCCGGATGCAACGCCCGGAAATCGCGCGGTTTCTCAAGGACTCCGACCCATTCCTTGTCGCCGAAGCCGCCCGCGCGATCAACGATGCCCCGGTGGTCGCAGCGCAATCGGCGCTCGCCGCATTGCTGCCGCAACTTCCAGCACACGCTGAGTCCGGGCTCGCTCTGCGCATCCTCAACGCAAATTTCCGCTCGGGTTCGCCCGGCAACGCCGCCGCGCTGGCCGCCTTTGCCTCTCGCACGGAGGCTGCCGAGGAACTGCGCGCCGAGGCGCTCACCCATCTCTCCGCCTGGGCCCGGCCGCCGGCGCGCGATCGCATCGTCGGCATCTATCGACCCCTGCCCGCGCGCGATCCGGCCCCCGCGGCCCGCGCCCTGACTCCCCATGCGGGACAGCTCCTGCGCGAGGACCGGAACGATCTTCAGCTTGCCGCCATTGCCGCCATCGACGCCCTCAAGCTTACCACGGCGGCCGACCCGCTGATCGCACTCGTGCTGCGCGAGGACGCCGGCCCCGCCGCCCGGGCCGCCGCGCTGAAGCCGCTGGCCGAATGGCGCCATGCCCGGTTGCCGGAAGCTGTCAAGGCAGCCGGTCTCTCCAAGGACGCGTCGCTCCGCGCAGCCGCCCAAAATTACTACGGGCTCATTTCACCGGCGGAAGCGGTACCGCTGCTCGTGAACGCCCTGCAGAACGGCTCCCTGGTGGAAAAACAGAGTGCGCTGACCAACCTCGCCAAACTCGACGATCCGCGTGTCGACGGAATCCTGGGGGACTACCTTGCCCGCATTGATGACGACCAGAAGCTCGCCGCCCTCCAGGTCGAGATCCTCGATGCCGCCGAGGCGCGCGGGACGCCCGCCCTCCGGCAGGCGCTGGCAAACCGGACCGCTGCGCTGGCAACCGCCCCCGCCGCAAAGCGCTTCTCCTATGCCCTCAGCGGTGGAAGGAGCTTCGCGGGCCGCAAGCTGTTTTTCGAGCACCCGGTCCTCGCCTGTGTTCGCTGCCACGAGGTGCGCGGCCGGGGTGGTGCCGCCGGTCCCAGCCTCGACACCATCGGCCGCGACAAGCCGCGCGAGTACCTGCTCGAGTCAATCGTCACACCCAACGCCGCCATCGCCGCCGGATTCGACTCCGTTGCGCTCACGCTCAAGGATGGCAGCCTGCAGGTGGGCAGCATCGCGACGGAGGACGAGAAGACCATCTCGCTGCGCCCGCCCACCGGAAACAGCCTGATCGTGGTGCAGAAGGCAAATGTCGTGAAGCGCGAGTCGACACCCTCAAGCATGCCCGACATCTTCGGATTGATCCTGAAACGGGGGGAACTGCGTGACCTGGTCGAGTACCTCTCCAGTCTGGGATCGGGCAACCGCAACCGGAAGGACGAGGAGTAGGCGTCAGGTCCCCGCGATCGCCTGGGTCAGATCCTCCAGCAGGTCGTCAATGGATTCCAGACCGGCAGCCAGCCGGATCAGGCCGTCGCCGACCCCGGCCTCGCGGCGGGCTTCCGGCGTCATGCCACGATGACTGGATCTGGCGGGAAGGGTGACCAGCGTTTCCGGTCCACCGAGACTGACGGCATGCACGACCAGCTTCAGGCGGTTGACGAATCCTACCGCGGCCGCCTCGCCGCCGACCAGTTCGAACGACAGCAGTCCTCCACCCTGCCTCATCTGCCGCTTGAACAGATCCGCCTGCCGATGGGACGGACTGCCGGGATAGTGCACCGCCTTGACCTCCGGTCGGGTCGCCAGCCACGCGGCGATTGCCCGGGCATTGCGATCGTGCGCTTCCATGCGCAAGGCAAAGGTGCGCAAACCGCGCAAGGTGAGCCAGGCTTCAAAGGCATTCACCGTTCCGCCGAGGTTCTTGTGGATCGCCCGGTGCACCTTTTCAAGCGGTTCGCGCCGGATCACGCAGCCGCCAATCAAATCGCCATGGCCGTTGAGATACTTGGTGGTGGAATGGACGACCCAGTCCGCACCCAGCTCGAAGGGGCGCTGGCCCGCCGGTGTGGCGACCGTATTGTCCACGATCAGCGGGGCAGAGGCAGCCCGGGCGCGCCTGCTGGCGGCGCTCAGGTCAACCAGCCTCATCATCGGGTTCGACGGAGTCTCGACGAGCACGGCGCCCGCCCGGTCCACCGCCGCCAACCACGCGGATTCGTCGCCGGGATCGACCATCTCCACCGGCAGGCGATAGACCTCGGTCAGGATCCGCAGCAGTTCGAAGCTGCCGCCATAAATGTCGGGATGCGTGACCAGGGGACCCGAGCGCCCATGGAGGGCCGCGGTCACCGCGCAGAGCACGGCGGCATTGCCCGAGCTCGTTACCAGCCCGTCCGCCCCGCCCTCCAGACCCGCGAGCGTCCGGGCAAGGACCTCCACCGTGGGATTGCCGAAGCGCGAGTAGGCATAGCCCTTGCGGGCGCCGGAGAATATCGCCTCGGCATCCTCAGCCCCACCAAGATCAAATATGGCGCTCTGTGCGATCGGCGGCTGGACGGGTTCGTTCGCACCGGGGCGGTGGGAAACCGAGCCCGCCCGGGCACATTGCGTGGCGAGGTGATGGGGTGATTTCATGGTCGTGACAGGCTGCCTGATGATGCGTCCGCGGTCTGTTGCGATGATGTTTCGGATTGCATTCTGTTTATATCGGAATACGATGCAATTGGATTCGTGCAACGACAAATGACACCTGCCTGACAATGCCTCCCAAGTCCCGGACACTCAACAAGAGCGATTATGAGACCCTGGCGGAGTTCCGCTACGCCCTGCGGAAGTTCCTCGGCTTCAGCGCGGATGCCGCGCGCACGCACGGTGTCACCCCGCAGCAGTACCAGTCGCTGCTCGCGATCGAAGGCCATCCCGGCCACATCGGAATCACCGTGGGGGAGCTGGCGGAGCGCATGCGGGTCACCCACCACAGCGCGGTTGGCCTCGTTGACCGCCTCCAGGCAATGCGCCTCGTCCGGCGGACACCCTCCGTGCAGGACCGGCGGCGTGTCCAGGTGTCCCTCACGCCCAAGGGGCGCCAGCTCCTGGCCCGGCTGTACCAGGTGCACCGCCGCGAATTGCAGGCCTGCGGCCCGCACCTCGCCTCCCTGCTGCAGGCAGCGGCCTCCCGCATTCCCGCCAAGGCATCATTCGCCAGTCCCCCCTGTTCCATGCCCGAGATCGAGGACTGACCCTCACGGATTCCTCCCTGCGCTCCCGCCGTCCCGTCGCTCATGAAAACGAAGTCCGCCTCCGCCCTCGCCATCAAACGGGTGTATGAGCCCCATTCCCCGCAGGACGGCTGCCGCCTGCTGGTCGAACGCCTCTGGCCCCGCGGCCTCACCAAGGAATCCGCCCACCTTGACGGATGGCTGCGCGAGGTCGCGCCGAGCACGGAGCTTCGGCGCTGGTTCAATCACCTGCCCGAGCGATGGCAGGAATTCCAGCGCCGTTACCGGCTGGAACTCAAGTCGCACCCCGACGCGTGGCAGCCGATCCTTGACGCCGCGGCCAAGGGGCGGGTCACGCTCCTCTTCAGTTCCCACGACGCCGAGCACAACAACGTGGTGGCCCTGCGGGACTTCCTTCTGGAGAAGGTGGACGGCCCGGCCTCCCCGCGCGGACGAAAGTCACTGCCGTGAACCGATCCCTTTGCCATGCCAATCCTAGCCGCCAACGTTGTGCCGGACAATCCGCACCTGTGGACCCAGCCCGGCATCATCATCACGCTCGTGCTTCTCGCCATTCCCGTCGCGGTGGGAGCATGGCTCCTGCGGGTGAAGGCCCGGGCGGAACGGGGACCGCGGTCGCACGGGAGAGAGCCGACAGCACCGGATGAGGTGGCGCCGGAATGGCATGCGGATGCTCCGGGCGCCGAATTCGCCGGGAGCCCCAACCTCCTGGTTCGCAACGTGGATCAGAGCGGCGCCATTCGTTTCCTTCCGGTCAAGAAGTCGGCCTTGCGGCGGCCGGAAATACACGCCCCCCTGGCCCGGCTGATCCTGTGGTACCTCGGTGCGGCCACCTTCTGGCTGCTGTTTGGAACGACGGTCGGGGAGTACCTGGGTGTCAAGTTTGTGGCCCCCGACGCGGATCATCTGAGCTGGCTCAGTTTCGGCCGTCTCCGTCCGGTGCACACGAACGCGGTTTTCTGGGGATGGGCGTCGCTCGCGATGATCGGACTCGGGTACTACGTGGTGGCTCGGGTCAGCAACGTGCGACTGGCCAGCCTGCGGGCCGGCTGGTGGACCTTCGGATTGATGAACGCGGCGGTCGTGCTGGGGAGCGCCGCGCTGATGGCGGGCATCAACAATGGAGGCGGCGAATATCGCGAATACGTCTGGCCGGTCATGCTCCTGTTCGCTGCCGGCATTGTCCTGGCGCTCTGGAATTTCCTGACCACCATCGCGCGCCGCCGGACCACGGAAATCTACATCTCCAACTGGTACATGGTGGCGGCCCTGATGTTTGTCATCACCATTGTCCTCGTGGCCTATCTCCCGTTCTGGCAGGACGGACTGGGCGAGACCATTGTCCAGGGATATTACATGCATCAGGGCGTCGGGATGTGGTTCATGATGTACCTGCTCGGCCTGACCTATTACTTCCTTCCGCAGCAGCTCAACACACCGATCTTCTCCTACAGCCTCGGCATCCTCGCCTTCTGGACGCAGATTCTCTTCTACACGGTCATCGGAACCCACCACTTCGTGTTCAGCTCGATCCCATGGTCCCTCCAGACGATCGCAATCGTCGGCAGCATGGGCATGGTGATCCCCGTCGTGGCGGGAACCGCGAACTTCCTGCTCACGTTCAGCGGCGCCTTCCATAAACTGGGTGGCAGCTACACCCTGCCGTTCTTCCTCGTCGGCGTCGTCTTCTATTTCACGGGTTCGCTCCAGGGCACGGCGGAGGCGTTCCGCTGGACCAACCTGATCTGGCACTTCACGGACTTCACCGTCGCCCACTCCCATTTGACGATGTACGGCATCATCACCTTCCTGCTCTGGGCCTGCATCTATGCCGTCGTGCCACGCCTGACGGGCCGGGAACCGCCACAGGCCACGGTCGGCGCGCACTTCTGGATGGCGTTGATCGGGCTGCTTTTTTATTCGATACCACTCATGCTCGGGGGCACGTTGCGGGGCCTCGCGTGGCTGGAGGGCAAGCCCTTCATCGACACGGTTGTGCTGATGGCCCCCTTCTGGTTGTGGCGCGCGATCGGCGGTACCCTGATGTGGCTTTCGCACGGCGTCTTCGCTTACAACATGGTCCGGATGATGACGGGTGGTGTCCGCCGGGAAATGTCGCCGGTCGCCGAGGAAGGAGCGGTGAATTGAGATGAACTTCTACCGCGATCACCGCCTGCTCTTCGGAGCGGTCGCCGCCCTTTTCCTCTCCCTCACGATCGTCATCGCGATCACCCCCGCATGGCGGAATCAGGTCAACTACGAGCCGCTGCCCGGCAGCGAACCGCTCTCTGCGGATGCGCGCGCGGGCAAGGCGGTCTATGTCGCCAACGGCTGCGTGGCCTGCCACACCCAGCAGGTCCGCAATGTGGCGATGGATCGAATCTGGGGCGAACGTCCAAGCATCGCCGCCGACTATGCGATGAATCACCGCACCGATCTCTGGAGAAACACCGCCACCCTGATGGGCACCGAGCGCACCGGCCCCGACCTGACCTCGATCGGATCCCGCCAGCCCAGCGCGGCGTGGCACCTCCTCCACCTGTACGCGCCCCGGTCCGTCGTGCCCGCCTCGATCATGCCGGGATACCCCTGGCTGTTTGAGGAAAAGGCTCAGGTTGGTCCCGGGGATACCGTGGTGAATGTCCCCGAATCCTTCAGTCCTCCGGGCCTCACGGTGGTCGCGACCCGGGAGGCCCTGCAGCTTGTCGCCTACCTGCTTTCCTTGAGGCAGACCCCGCTGCCTGACGGAACCGCGTCGCCGGCATTCCTCTATGCCAAGGTCACGGCGGGAGCAGCGGATGGAGCGTCGATTTCGTCCACTCCCGATGGGGCCGCGCTCTACGCCGCCAATTGCCAGGCCTGCCACCAGGCCAATGGGGAGGGCTTGAAAGGGGCATTCCCCTCGTTGAAGGGCAGCCCGATTGTGACGGACGACGACCCGGGCCGCATCATCACAATCATCATGAAGGGCTACAATGCGCGGGAAAAGGAAGGCTACCCGTCCATGCCGGCGATCGGCACGATGAACAAACTGACGCCCGCCCAGATTCACGCCATCATCAATCACGAGCGCCGCAGTTGGGGAAACCAGGCCCGTGAGGTGCCCGTCGAGGAGGTGGAGAAGATCCTTCACAGTCTGGTGCCATGAAACCGCTCCGCTGCCATCTCCTCCTGCTCCCATCCCTCCTGGCGTCGCCTGCCCTCGCCTGCGAGCTATGCTCCGCGCCGCAGCCGAAGCCCTTGCGCGGACTCGTCCACGGAACGGGGCCGCAGGGCAGCCTTGACTACCTCATCGCCGCGGTGGCCGTCGTCATCGTGCTCCTCGCCCTGGTCTGGGCCGTCAAATGCCTGGTTCGGCCCGGGGAGCGGGATCCCGCCCACATCAAACGCACCATCCTGCATCCGAATTCCTATGGAAGCTAAAGGCACCGTCAGGCTGTTTCTGGACGACGAGCCCGCACCGATCGGCGAATTCATCTCGCCCGTCACCTTCGAACTCGACACCCGCCTGCTGGCGGACGGGAAGCACGTGCTGAAGATCGTGAGCAGGGACACCGGCGGCCGCGAAGGCATCCGGATCCTGCCCTTCGTCGTGCGCAACGGACCCGCGATCGATGTCGAGGGCTTGAAGGCGGACGATACCGTCGACGGCGTGATTCCCCTCATGATCAATGCGTACGGCAAGGGGGACCAGAAGCAGTTCATCATCTACGGCAGCGAGAGTCCGCGTGGCATTCCTTCGTGGGTGATCATCCTGCTCGTCCTCTTTGGCGGATGGTCGGTGTATTATCTCATTCGATACTTCACCATGACGACCTGATTCCCCGGCGGAACGCGCGGGCACCGTTTCG
>CAZOXB010000048.1:10252-18754 GCA_964583635.1 uncultured Opitutaceae bacterium
CGATACTTCACCATGACGACCTGATTCCCCGGCGGAACGCGCGGGCACCGTTTCGATGATCGCGGCAGACTCGCCTGCCATGGGCGGGCATGATGTCTGTGCCGCCGGTGGCGTCGATCAGGCTGCGGGCACCGTTTCGCCCAACGTCAACGCTCCCCACCGAAGCGCGAGTCTCCGGATCAGCCCCGGTCCGCAGGGGACGAAGACGCTATCACCTCGCGGATCACCGCCTGGGGCCGCTGATTCATGGTGATGAACATGCGGCCGATGTATTCGCCAACGAGGCCGAGGATGATGAGCTGCACCCCTGAGAATGTCAGCAGCGCCGCCATCAGCGTACCCCAGCCAAACTGGGGGCCCCTGTCATGCCACCACCACCAGGTCACGACCCCGATCGCCACGAAGCCGCAGAATCCCATGAGGATGCCCAGCACGGTCGCAATGCGAAGCGGGATCACCGAAAAGTTGACGAAGGTGCTCAGCCAGAGCCTGACCAGGCGGCGCAGGGTGTATCCGCTGGCGCCCCCCAGCCGCTCATCATGGCGGACCGTCAATGAACCGATGCGCTGGGTCACCTGCAGCAACAGGCCGTCGATGTAGGGAAAGGGTCCCGAGTTCGCCGCCACCTGCCGCGCGACGAACGCCGTGACGCAGCGGAAACTCGACAGGTAAAGTCCGGCCGGCTTGTCCAGTACCAGGTCGGTCATGCGGTTGGTCAGCCAGCTCCCCGCATTCCGCCAGGCCGCGTGCTGTTTCACCTCGTAGACGCCGAAGACCAGATCGAGCCGGTTCTGGCGCGCATGCTGAAAGAGCCGCAGCGCCTCGTCGGGCGGATTCTGGCCGTCATCGTCGAGGTTGACGATATGGTCGCCCCGCGCGTGGCGCCAGCCGGTGAGCACGGCGTTGTGCTCGCCGAAATTCCGCGAATGCTCGACCAGCGTGACCGGTATCCGGGCCTGCGATACCAGCTCGCGGCAGACTTCGGAGGTGCGGTCGCTGCTGCCATCATTCACCAGCACGATCTCGTGGCCGCCCTCGACCGCGAGTGACTCGATCTGCTTCACGAGCGGCGCGATCGTCTCCGCGCTGTTGAAGAGCGGTATGACAAAACTGAGGGCCGGAGCGGACGCGCGCATCATTTCACAGGTAGTTGGCCAGTTCGTCCCGGTAGAAGGCAAGCGTCCTGATCACGGCGCTCCTCAAGCTCGTCCTCGGCCGCCATCCCAGCCTGGATCGGATCAGGCTCCAATCCGCATAGAAGTCGCCGATGTCGATCTTCCGGCGATCCGCAGGAAAGGCCTTCACGCGGTATTCCCCCCCTCCGTTGCACTCCACCATGAGGTCCGCCAGTTCATGGAGCGTCACGGGCGGCGGTCCGCCCAGATTGAAGACCTCGCCTTCCGCCGCCTCGCTGGCTGCGGCCCTGATCAGGGCATCGACGCAATCCCCGACGTAGGTGAAGTCGCGGAGCTGCTCGCCTCCCCACACCTCGAACGGCTTCTGTTCGAGCAGCGCGCGGATCCAGACTCCGACGAAGGTCTGGCGCGCATCCTTGATCCGCATGCGCGGGCCGATGGTGTTGGTCAGCCGGAGAATCGTGCTGCGGATTCCGTAGTTGCGGTGATACAGGAGGTGATAGTGCTCGCCGGCGAGCTTGTTGATGCCGTTCACGTCCACCGGACGCAGGGGATGCGATTCGTTCACCGGGAGCGCGTCCGGGCGGCCATACAATTGGCGCGTGCTGGCGAAGACCACCCGGATCTGCGGATTGTGCCGCCGGCATGCCTCGAGGATCGAAAGCTGGGCCCGGGCATTGATTTCCAGGTCGGTCTCGGGATCCGCCATGGAATCCATGTGGCTCGTCTGCCCGGCGAGGTTGAACAGGTAATGCTGATCGCGCACAAACACCGGCAGCGAGTGCCGGTCGCGGACATCCGAGATGTTCACCTGCACCCGCCCCGTGAGCCCGGCCAGATTGTGCAGGTTGCCACCGTATTCCGGAATGAGCGAGTCGACGAGCGTGACCTTGGATCCGTAACGGACCAGGCGCCTGGCCAGGTTGGAGCCGATGAAGCCAAGTCCGCCGGTGATCAGGACATGGCGGCCCTTGAAGGCAGCGTGGAGGGCGGAGCGGGAGGTAGTCATGTCAATCATCCATGGGATCGGGGGTGGTTTTCACGTCCACCTCGATGCCATACGCCGCAAATCCAAGCAGACGCGTGTCGCTGGCGCTTGCCTGCCGGGGCGGAAGATTGGAACGAAGACGCACCACGGTGGATCCCGGCTCCACCGTGATGGTCGGAACCCGCACCCAGGCGAGGCTGGTTCCGATCGGCACCCGGCGCAGGCGTCGACCGTTCACCCAGATCTCCAGGTCGCGGTTCACCACGCTGCGCACCTCGAATCGGAACGCAACGTTCAGCGGATGGGACTGCGGATTGTCGATGATCAGCTCCGCATCGCCCTTCGTCCATCGCCACATCACGTTGTGCCGCGGGATCCGCTCCATGTCGTACCATCCCTCACCAAAGCGCGCCTTCAGGAAAAAGGGACTGCTGTTTTTCACCAGTGAATAGGGCTTCCCGAGCTCCAGTCCCTTGGGATCATCCGGCAGCCGCACCGAAACCAGACCGCCCATGAGGTCCCACTCGCCCTTCAGTTCGGTGTTGAGGCGCCCCTCGTAGGTGTGGGTGGGAAAATACTGGGGGCGATGCAGCAGAAACACGTTGGCCCAGATTCGCTCCCAGAAGTCCGCGATCTTCATGTTGATCGAATTCACCTCGGGCACGGACTCAATGGCCTTCAGCTTCGGCAAGGTAAGGTCAACCAAGAGTGGCGGATTCTCGAGGCGCACCGCAAACCGGACGGCTCCATGGAGATTTCCCGCGAGCACCCCGGCCCCCAGCCCCACGGCAATCGCCCGGTGGACGGCACCGGTGCGGCGCAACCGGAACAGGCCGAAGCAAAGCGCCGCCAGCAATCCCGGATAGAAAACCGCCAGAAGCTTGTAGGCATCGTAGCTTGCATTGGTCGAGTGGGTCTCGCCCCGAATCAGGAGAAAGGCGTATGCCAGCAGGATCGGTACGCTGAAGCAGATCGCCATGAAGACCTGTGCCTGCCGGCGTTTCGCTCCAACGATGAAGGCCGGAAGCAGGGCCAGCATAAGAACCGCGCTCAGTATCCACCGCACCGCACCGCCATAGGCATCCAGCGTGGTCGTGCCAACCAGACCGTACCAACCCTCCGGCGAGAGCGCGGGAATCTTCCAGCCGAAGTCGTACTCCCGGAAGAGGAGAAAACGCTCGAGCAATCCGGTGATCCGCGCCGGCGCGCACATTGAGACCAGGACCAGCGGAGCCAGCCAACCGGCCAGCCAGCGCAGAAACTTTCGGCTGGCGCCGAACCAGACCGCCTGACCACCGGCATAAAACAAAGCAGGCACGCAACACACCACCACGATGAAATTGTAGGCGCCGAGAATGAGCCAGAAGCCCAGCGCCAGGAGTCCCATCATCGACCGCAGGCGACGCCATGACGCGCCCGCGCGCCAGGTCGCCACCGCACCCAGGTTGATCAGGGCGATCGCCGGTGCCGCCAGCAGCTGGCTCATCGAGGCATGTGCCACCGCATACCACATCAACGGACTGACGCCATAGATCACCGCCAGAAGCAGGCTTGCCCCCGATCGATAGCGAAATCCTGCGCGCGCCACCCAAAACACAATCGGAATGCCCAGGACGAGGAACACCGCCGCGCTGACCGAGACCAGTTGGTAAGCCTCAAGTCCGAACACCGCACCGTTCAGAGCGAGGACCGCCGAAGGCGTAAAATGATTCAGGCGCAGCCAGTAGTCAAAAAAGTTGTCGACCGAGTGCACGCGCACGACCTCGGTGAGTCCAATGAATCCGCTGCGATCGCCATGGGCGAACTCCGTCAACACCCGCGCACCGGCCGCATAGTCCGCCGCATCACAGCTGCCGAGTGAAAATGTGGTGAGGAACTTGGATGCCGCCGCAAACGGGACCATCATGCCGCCCAGCACAACGACCATCAGCAGCAACAGCCCGGCGAGACGAAACCAAGCCTTCCATCCACCCGTCCCGTGCCGCCACCAGGCAACCGCGAGCAGAATCAGTGGATGGAGTTGTGCCGGCCACGCATAGACGAGCGTTCCCTTGAGATTCGTGTGCGCGCCAATCCAAACAACTCCGGATTGAAGCGCGATCCCGGCGATCCCGATAAACAAGGGCCAGAACCGTTTCCAGACGCGCGGAGACGCCAGCCAAGCCAGCCCTGCGCCCCAGAAACAGATGTGCAACAAGAGGCCGAGGGCAGTCGCAAAGAAAACCATAAGGTAACTGGAGGCGGATCGTGCCTGACCACCCTGCCCGATGAAAGCCGAATTTGCGCGTGCAAATCGACAAGGTCCGTCATCGCCGCGTGCGCAGATCCGGTGTCACGGCTTTGTCGCAGACGCCAACAGCGACGTCCCCCAGGCAAAGCGTCCGCCCGCCTGCAACCAGGCCTTCTCCACCGCCATGATTCCGCGAAAAGTCCGATCGACGATCGCCGGCTGCAACCGGACATCGCTCGATCCTGGCGGGCTGACAAACAGTTTGCGCTTCACCACCGCCACCGGGAAGGTCAGCGCATTCCAGTGTGACATCCGGGCCATCCGGAAGCCTGCTTGAACGATCTGTTCCCGCAACTCCTTCCTTGCGTAGCGATGGCGGGAATGGACCGCGACGTCGTGATAAGACCAAATCCAGCGATAGGCCGGCACATTCAGCACGAGCAATCCACCGGGCCTGAGAACGCGCATGAACTCCGCAAACGCCCTTGTCGATTCCCCAGGGTACGAAAGCTGACAAAGCACGTCCAACGACACCACACCATCAAAACTCTCATCGGCATAGGGCAGGCTTAGGACAGAGCCTTCACGAATGTCACAGCCGGGACAACGGCGTCGGGCCGACTCGCAAGCCTGTGGCATGAAATCAATCCCGTGCCAGCGCCAGTTCGGCCAATGTGGCTGAAGCCGCTTCAGCAGTCCACCGGTGCCACAGCCCGCATCCAGGAGCCGGATCTGCCGGGTCGAGGGCAGATGCGACTGCAGCTCGCGGCGCACATGAGCATGAAGGGCGTGGAAATACCAGAGTTCATCCTCAACCTCGGCGAGTTTGACGTACTCTGCGGATTCCATGCGATCGATCAGGCTGCGCCGGACCATCGCATGATCGCAAGTTTAACCATTGCCCGAGGGGCCTGAAGCTTTCCATGGTCGCGAACGCCTGCCGGCGCACTCATTCATGCGATCGCTTCTTCTCTTCTTTGAAAGCCGGATGGGGCGAATAGTTCGCGCGCTGGTCTCGGTTTCGCTGCTGGCGGGATTCGTCTGGATGATCGACTGGCGGCGGATCGGACAACTCAAGGGGCAGTTCCAAGTTCTGCCGGTGAGCCTGGCCATCGTTCTGGCGGGCGTGGCTTTTCCGCTGATTGCCTGGCGCTGGTGGCTGTTGTTCCGTGTGCAGGGAATTGGTCTTTCGCTGCACTGGTCCCATGGAGTCACCTGGATCTCAAACTTCTACGGGGCCATCCTCCCCGGTGGACTCGGAGGTGATGCGGTGCGTGCTTTTTTCATCTGTCGCGACGCCCCCCGCCACAAGGCAGGCGGCCTTGTCAGCATCGCCATCGATCGGCTGCTCGGGCTGGCCATCCTCCTGCTGATGGCCCTGGCAGCGGTGGCGCTGAGGTTGCGTCAGGCGTCCGCATCGTCCGAACTCCGGCAGTTCATGATTCTCGCCGCAGCCGTCCTCGTGGCCGGTGCCGTCGGCGCAGGTGTGCTGCTGGCACGTTCGCCCGAGCGATGGCCAGGGTGGTTGCGCCGGGTCGTCGGAGCCGAGCGCTGCGCAACCCTTGCCGAACTGCGGCAGCGCACCCTCAATGCCCCGGATGTGCACGCGGTCGCCTTCCTGGTCAGCGTCGTGGTGTGGCTGCTCGACTTCACCTCGGCCTGGCTGCTGGCCCTCGGCGTGGGACTGCCCCTGCCGTTCCTGGAGACCTGCATTGCCGTCGCGGTCGCCTATGCCTCCACCGCGCTCCCCATCAGCATTGGCGGCCACGGTTTGCGGGAGGCCTCGTTGCTGTTCGTGCTCGGCGCCTTCGGACTGGTCATGGCTGACGGTCCGGACCGTGACCGGGCGTTGCTTCTGGGGGTGCTGTTCTGGGGGGTGACCATGATCTGGAGTCTCTTCGGTGGCTTCGTGCTGGTCTTGACTCGACGTTTTCGGGGCCCGGCGCCGTCACCCTGACCTGGTGCAGCCCGATGCAGCGCAGTTGATTCCGTCCCTGGTTGAGCCGCACAATGGGCTCGGGCGAACTCAAGTCGATGCGGTTGACTCCCGGTTGGAGAACGAGTGAAACCGGAGGCAGTTTGACCGGCGCCTCACCGATTGCCGCCTGCATCACGATCTCCTCCTGAAATGAGAGCACCGCCGTGCGCGATACGGTGCCGCTGAGGGTAAATTCAAGCTTCACCGGCAGGGGGTCGTCGAACGGATTGAAGTACAGGAGTACCGACGGTCCGTAGGACCAGTGCACGTCCGTGGAATTGTCCGGCAGCGAATACCATCCCTCGCCGAACGTCAGGGTTGATCCCAGCGGCAGATCGGGGGATGCATCGCCCTTCAGAACCACCGCCACCTGGTCCCTGCCGCCGTCGATGACCCCGGTATAGCCGAGGCCCTTCAATGAGGCGATCAATCCCGTGCCACTGTCGGCAAATCCGCGGCGGTTGAAATAGAGTGCGCTGAAGCCGAATCGTTCGAGGCGATTCACCATCTCCCCGACGGGCAATTTCTCCACGTCGCGCTGCCAGCGGATGCGCGAACGCTTTTTGGCGCCACCATAGCTGAATCGCAGCGTCGACGTGTGCAGATAGGGTCGGAACAGCTCGTAGTCAGCGAGCTTGTGAGGAGGAACAACCTCGGGGAACCCCATCACCGGCAGCTGGAACACCATCGCACCCGGACGCAACGCCGCTTCGAGGCGTCGACCGAACGCGGCGTCGGCCTGCATCGCCTTCTCGCGTTGCAACTGGCGCTCCGCCGGAGGTCGGCGGGGGATCTGGTCAAATGCCCCGAAGAGCGCCAGAAGCGCGGCCGCAGCATAACGCCAGAAGGGTTGAATATTCCGGGTCAACACACTCATTTTCCGCGCGACAAAAAGCAGAACGACGCAGCCGATGAAAACGGCGATGCGGTTCGTGGCACGGAAGACGTTCAGCCCAAGATATAACGCCATCAGATTGGTGATCCCACCCACCGTGGCGAAGAGCAGCATCCAGAGCGTCTGCAGCGACCAGCCCGATGGTGCCCGTCCGCGTAGCATACGCCGTCCCGCATCGATCCAAAGCCAGACAAACCCGGCCATTCCCACCAGGCCCAGGTAGGGGAAAAAAGCCTCGCCCCGCCACTCGGTCCACCGGGAGTACCGGTGACCGAAGAATGCCAGCCATTCCCAGCGATGGTACGTGGGCGGCACGAACATCTCCACGATCTTCAATGCGTAAATCTCAGTTCCAAAATAATTGCGGGCCAGCACCGGCAATGCTCCGGACTGGCTATACAGCCAGAACTCGGCGTGCATGAGGAAGAATCCGCCTGCCGCGACCAGAAAGCAGGCCGCACCCACCTGCAGGTTCACCCATTGCCGTCCCCGAAAGAACTGCACGATCATCGCCCACGCCAGGAGCTGGGACCAGAAAAAGAGATAGTAGGGGTTGCTCACCCCGATCGCGGCGGCCACCCCCAGACACACCCAGGCCTCAGCGCTGCGCCATCGCAGGGGGCGCCGCCTCGCGAGATACCAGCAAACGAGCAGCCCCAATGGCACCGTCCACGTGAACAACAGCAGCAGGTGAGCGAGGCCTCGATGGAAGACCGAATAGGTGAACGCGAACAGCAACCCGCCCATCCACGCCCATTCCGGCCGGGCCTTGAAACACCTCGCCACAAAGTAGAAAGCCACCCCCGAACTGATCGTCGCCAACAGCATCGCGAGGTTCGCCGCGGCACCCAGTCCCACCAGGTGGGTGAGTCCGCCCAGCGCGAGAATCAGAAACTTGTCCGGAGTCGGATAGCCATTCCAGTGCGCCCCCCAGGGCGCCGCCAGGCGATGGATGACCTGCGGCATCAACGGCCAGGTATCGCCTTCGGAAGCCGCCTTGATGCGCGTCAGCATTTCATGGCTGTCGCCGGAATAATCGAGCGGCACCCGCCATGCGCCCGAATTCCACATCTGGTAATGATGACACCACAACAGGGTGATGACCGCCACCAGTCCAACGACCTGCAAGCCCTCCTTCCATCGTGAGGAGGCCTTGTTATGGGAAGATGGGTTCGAGGCGGCCGGAATCGTCAAAACAACAATACACGCAGGCTTGTTCCGTCAGCTGGAATGATGTCTGAACTCGCTCTGCGCACCGCCAGAATTGGGAATGCC
>CAZOXB010000049.1:0-8394 GCA_964583635.1 uncultured Opitutaceae bacterium
GCCACCAGTTGGGCAGCCGCTTGTCGTATTCCTGGATGCCGTCGAAGACGTGCGGCCGGATCGGTTCGTCAGGGGGGGGAAGTGAGCTCATGAGGCTTGGTTGTCGCGTCGTGCTGCGGGTGTTTTCGTCTCAAACGGAAGGTTCTCGAAATGGTCAATCTGCGCGCGTTTCATGCGAAGGGCGCGCCAGGTGATCATGACGAACAGGGTGACGGCGGTGATGAAGGCCGCGCAGGTAAAGACGGCGGCACTGTCTTCGAGGAGGATGCGGCGGAACATGGCGTTGCGGGGTTATTGTCCGGCCTTCGTTTCCGAGGACGGCACTTCCTGGAACTTTCCGACGTGCTGGAGATAGGCGATCAAGGCGACGATCTCGCGGTCGGGATCGATGAAGCCGCCGGCGCTGCGCAGATCGGCCGCGATCTTGGTGGCCTGCTCCTTGACGCGTGTCTGGATTTGTTCCGGCGTCCAGTTCGGATAGGGTACGCCGAGCTTGCGCTGCACGGCCAGCTTCGAGGGAAGGGCCTGCACGTCGGTCGGGTTCTTGAACAGCCACGGATAATCCGGCATGTTGGATCCCTGCGAGACCGAGCGCGGATCTTCCATGTGGCGCAGGTGCCAGATGTCGGGATACTTTCCGCCGATGCGGGCAAGGTCCGGCCCGGTGCGTTTTGAACCCCACTGGTACGGATGATCGTAGATGGATTCGCCCAGACGCGAGTAGTCGCCGTAACGAAGGACGTCCGGCACGAGGGTCCGGATCATCTGCGAGTGGCAGTTGTAGCAACCTTCGCGGACGTAGATGTCGCGTCCCGCCAGTTCCAGCGGGCTGTAGGGGATCTGGAGCCGGTCCTCGACGCTGGCCGCCCGGTAGGATACGACCAAGGGAACGATCTGGATCACTCCGCCCGCCGCAACGGCAATGAAGGTGAGCACGGTGAACGGCGCGGCGTTGAGCAGGAGGCGGTCATACCACGCACCCCAGGCGCTCTTGCTCGCCTTCCAGTGGAGGAGTGCGCAGGCGAGGCAGAAGATCGAGCCCACAAGACCGGCAATGCTGATGGTGGTGTCGCCGAACATCCACGCGCAGGCGAAGCCAACGCCGAGCGCGGAGAAGAGCACGGGCGGATTGACGATGGTTCCGAACACGCCCACCCGTTCCGCCGGGGCGTGGGTGTCATCGTCCTCGAAAACCTCGATGCTGCCGTTCACCGTTTGTGCTCCGCGGACGGTTCTCCAGAAATTGTAGCCGAGCAGCACGAAGCCGGTCAGGTACATGCCGCCGCCCAGCACCCGCATCAGCATCATGGGCCGGATCGTGTTCAGCGTGTCGACGAAGTTGGGATAGGCGAGGACGGTGCCACCTTCGGTGGTCGCATTCAGCATCAGGCCCTGGGTGATGCCGCTCGTCCACATCGCGGCGACGTAGAAGAGGATGCCGAGGGTGCCGAGCCAGAAATGGGTGTTCGCCAGGGCGGTTGAGTACAGCGGGCGGTTCCACAGGCGGGGAAGCAGCCAGTAGATCATGCCGGCCGCCATGAATCCGTTCCATCCGAGGGCTCCGAGATGGACGTGGCCGATGATCCAGTCCGTGTAGTGACCGAGCGCGTTGACCGACTTGATGGAAAGGAGCGGTCCCTCGAACGTGGCCATGCCGTAAAACGTCACGGCTGCCGCCATGAATTTCAGCACCGGATCAGTGCGCAGCTTGTGCCATGCGCCGCGCAGGGTGAGCAGTCCGTTGAGCATGCCGCCCCAGGACGGCGCCCACAGCATCAGCGAGAACGTCATGCCGAGCGTCTGCAGCCAGCCGGGCAGCGAGGTGTTGAGGAGATGGTGCGGGCCGGCCCAGATGTAGACGAAGACCAGCGACCAGAAGTGGATCACCGAAAGGCGGTAGGAGTAGACGGGGCGCTCCGCGGCCTTCGGGATGAAATAGTACATGATGCCCAGGATCGGAGTGGTCAGGAAGAACGCCACCGCGTTGTGACCGTACCACCACTGCACGAGGCCGTCCTGGACACCGCCGAAGATGGGATAGCTGTGCGTGAGGCTCGTCGGCAGCGAGAGGTGGTTGACGATGTACAGCATCGCCACCGTGACGATGGTGCCGATGTAGAACCAGATGGCGACGTAGAGGCTGCGCTCGCGGCGGATGGCGAGCGTCCAGAAAAAGTTCACGGCAAAGACAACCCAGATGAAGGCCACCGCGATGTTCAGCGGCCAGATGAGCTCGGCGTACTCCTTGCTCCGCGTGAGCCCCAGCGGCAGGGTGATCGCCGCCGCCACAATGATCGCCTGCCATCCCCAGAAGTGCAGCTGCGAAAGGAAGTCGCTGGCCAGGCGCGCCTTCACCAGACGCTGCGTGGAATAATAGATGCCGGCGAACATCATGTTGCCGACAAATGCGAAGATCACCGCGTTGGTGTGCAGGGGACGCAACCGGCCGAAGGTCAGCCATGAGGTGTTGAAGTTCAGCTGGAAGAAATTGAGCTGCGAGGCGATGAGCACGCCGACCAGCATGCCCACCAGACCCCAGATCAGGGTGGCCAGCAGGAACTGGCGGACGACCTTGTCGTTGAATTCGAGGATGATTTTTTTTGCAGGCATTAGGAACGTGAATTCGGGCGGGGAGTGGTGGGGCAGTTGTCTGCGGCACGGTCAGAGTCCGGGCAGTGCGAGCGTCCGACGGCGGACGCGTCGGCGCGGTCGGCCACGGGGGCACCGTTGACCAGCGGTGTTTCTTCGGCGAGCGGGAGCAGGGAATCGCGCTCGGCGCTGCTCATGCGGCCCCGTGCGTGCTCCTGAAGGAAAAAGACCAGAAAGACGAACACCAGCCAGAGGCTGATGATCAGCGTGAGGGGAACGACCTCCATGGATACGGGGATCAGGACTCCGCCTCGTCTTCGTGATTCCGCCGGCGCGTGTCGCGCACGTCGTGATCATGTCGGTGCCGGAGCTTTTTCTCCGCAGCATGCCAATGGGCGATGTCGCGGCCGTTGGGACGACCTTCCTCATCCCAAAGCATGTAGGCCGCTTGCTGAATTTCATCTTCTGTCGGCTCGGGAGCGTGCGGACGGAGAGCAGATGGGTGTTTCATGGCGGTGGCAGGGCGCGTATAAATTATATTCTCTCGAATGCGGCTGAAGACTTCACGGCCGGACGCAGAATGCCAAGGCATTATGCGCGCCAAAAACCACATGGCCCGTGCGACGGAAATACCCGTCAGGCATCATCTGCAAACGTCTCGATTTGCGCCGTCACGAAAGCCATGCTCATCATCGGCAGCGCCTCCAACGGACGTACGGGCCGAAGCGGAAAGGGCAGTGTATCGCAAATTGCGTTAGATTTTCCACCCGCGTCCGGAGAGGGAGTACCGAAGGAGCGTCGGGAACGCCAGGCGCAACAGTTTGGACCGCCCGAACGGCGATCCCAATCTTTCCATCAAATGGCGTTGGCGTGTTGCCGGCCTGCGGAGGTCAGGGTGTTGTCAAAGCGCATCGCGACGATTCGCAGCAACGGAACGCCGCGGGGTGTCACCGTAAACCCATCCGGGCGCAGGCGGATCAATCCGTCGCGCTCCAAATCATCCAAGCCGGCCAGCTCGGACGCAAACAAGGTCGAAAAGTCCGCACCCAGGCGTGCCGAAAGATCGGCGTAGTCGATTTTCCGATCACACATGATTCGCATGATGACGAGGCGGCGTCTTTGATCCCCGACGGAGAGCTGCAGGCCGCGTTCGACGGGGAGTTCCCGGCGATCGAGTGCGGCACGCCACTCCGGCAGGGTCTTGAAGTTCTGACGGTAGGTGTCCTCGGTCGAGGAAATCGCGGAAATGCCAAAGCCATAGAGCGACGCACCGGATTGCGTGCTGTATCCTTGGAAGTTCCGATGGAGCGTGCCGTTGCGCTGGGCAACCGCCAGCGAATCGTCGGGGCGGGCGAAATGATCCAGACCGATGTCGACGTAACCGGCCCTGATCAGCTTCTCATGCGCCACGGCAAACATGGCCCATTTGGCGTCCGCACCGGGCAGATGCTCCCGCTGGTCGAAGATCTTCTGCGAGGGTTTGATCCAGGGCACATGCGCGTAGCTGAACAGCGAAAGCCGATCCGGCTCCAGTTCGAGGACCCGATCAATGGTCTGGCTGAAGGACTCCGGCGTCTGCAGGGGCAGTCCGTAGATCAGATCGACGTTGATCGACTCGAATGCGGCGTCGCGCAGCCACCGCACCGAGGCGATGTTCAACCGATGCGGCTGCACCCGGTGAATGGCGATCTGGACCTCGGGATTCGTGTCCTGCACCCCGAGAGACGCGCGGTTGGCGCCGATGGATCGAAGGGCGGTCACATGCTCTTCGGTCAGGCGGCGGGGATCGACCTCGACACCAAACTCGCAATCGGCCGCCAGGCGGAAGTGCGCATGGATGAGTTCGCCGAGCCGCTTGAGGGTGGCGGGAGGAAAGAAGGTGGGCGTGCCACCGCCGAGGTGGACCTGCGCGACGGAGCGGGCGACATTCACCCGCCCGGCCGTGAGGCTGACTTCACGGGTGAGATCCTCCAGATATTCGTCGGCCGAGCTGCGCCGGCGGGTGATCACCGTATTGCATCCGCAGAACCAGCAGAGCGTCTCGCAAAAGGGCAGGTGAAAATAAAGGGAAAGCGGGCCGTCGGTGGCGTTGTCGGCCTTGAGGACGGCATCAATGTCCTCCTGTTTCCACTCCGCCGTGAATTTCGTCGCGGGCGGATAGGAGGTATAGCGCGGGCCTGGCACCGAGTACTTTCGGATCAGGTCGAGGTCGAGTTCGGTTGAAGGCGACACGGCAAGGATGGGTGGCGACGGAAACGATCGCCGGATAAAGGGCGATGGCGGTGAATTGGTTGCGGAGGACGGTGGTGGTTGAGCCGCGAGTCTAGCCTGTGACCCGCACGGCGCAACCCCTCGTGCGGGAAATCATGCAACGGAGCGCTTGCGCCGGGCGTGGGAGTAGGCTGTGTAGACGATCGCGACGGTGCCGATCAAGGCCGCCGGCAGATAGAGTGTGGCGTGACCATAGATCGGGAAGAGCAGACTGCCCACCATGCCGCCGGTGGCGAACGAACCGATCACGAGGCCATAAAGGCGGATGCGGATCCAGTCCACCGGTGAACCCCGCAGGAAGTGGCCGAGGGCAGCACCGCAATCGGTGAACATGCCCGTGAGATGGCTGGTGCGCAGAATGGTCCCACTGTAGGTGCTGGCCATGGCATTCTGCAGCCCGCACGCGGCCGAGGCGAAGCAGCCTCCAACATCAATGTGCGAATCCATGAGGAGGGAAGCGACCAGCAACAGGATGCTTTCGATGAAGAGTGCCACCCCGTAGCGTCGTCCGAGCCGGAGCAGCGAATCGCGAATGATGAATCCGCTCAGCATCGCCCCGAGGACGAACGAGCCGAGGACGAGGCTCAATTGCGCCATGCCCGTGCGGTTGCCGGTCGCGATTGCCTGGGCGAATAACGTTGTGGTGCCGGTGACATGCGTCACCGCCTGATGCGTGTAGCTCTGCAGCCCCACGGCATTGACGATTCCAGCGATGCCGGCCAGGATCGCGCCACCCCACCACGCCCAACGTTCCAGTCTGTGGATCATTTCCTTGCGGACATAGCCACACGATCCCTGGGCTGCAATCTTTCGCGAGGTCGGAGCACACGGCAGACGTCATCCTTCCATCCGGATGCCAGGTGGTTGGGGCCGTCACGTTCCCCTGACGCCGCGGAGCGGCCGCGGAAAGAGGATTGACTCCATCCCGCCGCTCCGGGGATGTTGTCGGTATGATGATGCGGCATAATTATGCAACGTGATGCTGCCTCCCATCCCATCCCGTTGCCCCGACCTTCGTGGACACCTTGGTCATGGACAAACGCCGGAACCTGTCCGCCGTGATGGATCTCACCTGCAAGTTCTGAACCCATGATCACGACGCCATCTGCTGCATTGCGTGAATGTCCTGTCGGCCAAATCCCGGGCCGGCGCCACCGGCGCGCTGCCCACTGCCGGCGCGTTCCAATCATGATGGCCTGCGTGTGGCTGGTCGTTCCCGCGTCGCTCGGCGCGTGGACCCGGGCGTCGCACGGGGAACTGGCGGCAACTGCCGCGAAGGAGGCGAGGGCCTTTGCAGCGTATGCATCAAAGCATGGGCTGCTCTCCCATGTTGAGCAGGTTGTGAAGGACGCGGACAATGAATCCGAGAAGGTATTCACCGCGGATTTGGAGAAGTCGTACCCGGGTATCCGCATGATCACCGGGGATGACCCGACCAAGGTGCAGCACACCTCGCCGCTGCTCGCCTACCATCTGCCGGACGACACGCGCCTGCACAATGCGCTGGAGTGCCTCAGGATCGCTCATGGCCTCCGGCTGGCGGCGGCCACCGGGGAGGAGCATCGGGCCGCGATGCGGATCTTTGGCGACGGCCTGCACCTGGTGCAGGATTACTTTGCCCACCTGAATGCCCCGGGTCGGGGCAGGACGGGGTTTTCCCATGGGGTTGGCAACCTGATTGATACCAATGGGGATGGCATGCCGGACACACCCGCGGGCAGGGTGGTCGACCATGTGAATTGGGACTGTCACTCCGATCATGGCAACGACCTCGTTCCCGTGCATCTGCGCGTGATAGATTATTTCCATTCACCGTTCTGGCACAAGTATCCGGCCAAGGAACAATCCTGGCGTTATCAAGCGGCCCTTCATGCGGGGATCGAATACATGGAATGCTACCTGGCCGGGGACGGCCCTGCCCGATTCAAGAAGGTTCTGACTGACGGCTATGTCGTGCACGACGGGGTGCGGACCTATCTGGATTTGATCACCCATATTGCCGTGGATAACACCGATCCGGCCTGCCAGTTTGTGGGCGAATGGAAAAGCGCCGCGAGGCCGGCCTGCTTCAAGGACGATTGCGCGCTGGCGACGGTGCAGGATGCGACAACGCGGGCCACTTGGTCGATCAGCATCCCGCTCACCGGCCACTACGACATATTCATGCGGTGGCCGCAGGATTCCCAGTTGACGTCGCAGGCGGAGGTAACCGTTGGGCATGGCGGGAAGACTCAGGTGCAATTCCTGAGCCAGCAGACCAATGCCAACCGCTGGAACAGCTTGGGCCGGTACGCCCTGACCCATGGCGAAAGCATCACCGTCTCCCTGACCGCCCGCCCGGGTAACCTCCTTGCCGCCGACGCCGTCCTGCTGGTCCGCGTGCCCGAATGAGCGACCTCGTTCGTCGTTGAATGCTCCTCGTGCGGCGCCCATGCAAGGTGCGCCCTTACCGCCGCGGCGCATGCCGATGGACCTGCGCGGAGTCGCGATGAAACGCACTATCAAGCAACACGATCACCTCACTTCAACCCCTTGCCCACGCCGGCCGGTCCAGAAATCAAGATCCCCGGGCGTGCGCGGCCGGCGGGCGGATCAACAGATTTCCATTTGCACGGGCTCCACAGGGCTGCCCGTACGCGCGGTCGCCCATGGACACGAAATGCGTTTCACGGAAAATCAGAAAAAGCGGTCGACCCGCTGGGTGACGTCCTGACGAAAGCGGTCGATCTGGCCCTGGACGAATTCGCGTACCTGGAGCGCGGGATCATTTACGAGGGATGTGAGATCGCAGGCCCAGGTGATGCCCTGACATTGATCGAGGGCGTGGGGATCGTGAAAGGTTGCGTTGGCAATGCGGCGTGCGGGGATGGCCAGGTCGAAACGCTTGCCCCCGGTGTTCTGTGAATCGAAGACCCCCATCAGGGCGGCGGCGACACCGGGAAACGCGCTGGTGTCGAGGAGCTGTTTCTCATTGTCGTTGAGCCAGTCGAGATTGCGCCAGCCCTCGCAGCCGAGCACGCGTTCGGGACGTTCCTCGGGCGACAGCTCGCGCAAGGCGCGTAGTGAGTGGGCAAATACCGCCACGTGGGTATCATGTTTGTCGGCCGGCTGGTGCAGGTACACCACCGCAGGGCGGGTGGCCCGCAACAATGCGACCAGGTCCGCGTGCAGCGCGGGCAGGTGGCGTTGTTTCACCTCGGCGCTCGAATAGCCGCATTGAATCTGGGCGGAGTAATCGCCGACCATCGCCGCCTTCCGCTGCTCCTGACGCCGGATCTGTTGCATCGCGTCGTCCGAGATGCCGGCATACGGTCCGGTCCTCGCACTGCCGCTGCCGTTGGTGACTGTGATGCCGGTGAACCAGCGGTCTGCCGTCCCAAAACAGGCCGCGACGCCGTGATAAGCCATCGCCTCGATGTCGTCGGGATGCGCGCCGATGCACACGTGAGTGGTGCGGGCAAGCGCCTGGGTGATGTCCAGGCCGGGATCGGGGAGGTAGATCTCCGCGTTGGGGCTGAGCAGCTTCATGGCGGT
>CAZOXB010000049.1:8494-18708 GCA_964583635.1 uncultured Opitutaceae bacterium
GGATGTCCGGCAAATGAAAGCAGCAACAAGGCGGCGCCAACCTGCGTGTCGCCTTCGGGACTCTCCAGGAGGCGAAGCAGGACTGGAATCTCCGCGGCTGTAATCCAGGGGCCGAGCACCTGCCCGGCTTCAAATGCCGCCGCGCTGGGTCCGGTGGTGAGCGTGGAAAACAACTCCTTCGACCAATCTCCCCGCCGGACGGAATCGGAACCCGCCCCGAGCTGAAGCGCGGAGCTGAGAAGATACACCCGGGGCAGGGACACCTGCGTTTCACGTGCGGCGGCAAGGTTCAATGCTTTCAACACGACGGGGTCCTTCGCGCCGATCCAGCGCAACGCATACGCGGCGCGCTGACGGGCGACGGGATCTTCTGCGGTCAGAAGCCGGGTCAATTGCGGGAGGGCCGACGTGTCGCCTGAAAAGTACAGACTCCAGAGAGGAAGTACCGCGTCGCTCGCGGGCAATTCCCGTGCCATGCTTTGAGCGAGTGCGCGAGCCGCCGGGCTCAGGGGGTGCCGGAGCTTGGCGAGCGTCTCGATGGCCTGGGTGCGGTCCGGGGCCGTTGAATCGATGAAGATGGCCTCGATTTGGCGGATGAGGCTGTTCTTCTCCGGTTCGGAGGTGAGTGTGGCGAGGACCCGGAGGCGCCCCACGCGCGGATACTTCGCGCCGGCGGGTCCCGGAAAAATCTTCCTGACCATGTCCCCCTCGCCGTGGCGAATCAGCGCTTCGGCTGCATGAATGCCGACCCAGGAGGGCTCCCGGTGCAGGACGTCCAGCAAGGTCGCGGTTGCACGCGCACGCCAGGCTCCTGCCTGCTCGGTCGTGATGGCGACCGGAGCGTCTGCCGCGTGGATATGCGCCAGGCCGCCAACGGCGAGAGCGAGGAGAATGATGCGTCCGTGCATGGAATGATTAGGAGCGGATTTCAGTGCGGCCCCAAGTCGAAAGCATCCTCAGCCGTCCGCGATCGGGATCGGCGGGAGTGTTTGGAGAATGCGATGCCTCCGGGGCGCATCAGGTATCCAGTGCGCTGTCGATCACCTTGCAGGCTGTCTTGAGGATCTGCAGTCGCGCATGCCGCTTGTTGTCCGACGGCACGATGTGCCAGGGCGCATGGCGGGTGTTGGTGAGGGCGAGCATGTCACCGGCAGCCACTTCGTACCCCTTCCATTTGCGCCGGTTGCGCCAGTCCTCGGAGTTGATCTTGTGCATCTTGTAGGTGATCTGTTCCCGCGCGCGGAAGCGGAGCAACTGCTCCTCCTTGGAGACTTGCATCCAGAATTTGACGACCACCGTTCCGTGGTCGACCAGTTGCTCCTCAAATTCGTTCAGCTCCTTGAACGCCCGCTTCCATTCGTCGGGTCGCGCGAATCCCTCGAGCCGCTCCACCAGGACGCGTCCGTACCAGGAACGGTCGAAGATCGCGATGTAGCCGTCCCGGGGAACATGACGCCAGAAACGCCAGAGATAATGATGGTCCCTTTCCTCGTCGGTGGGTTTCGAGACGGGAACGACCCGGTAGTCGCGGACATCCATCGCGGTCGTAAGCCGGCGGATGGCCCCGCCCTTGCCGGCGGCATCCCAGCCTTCGAAGACGAAGACCAGGGAACGACGTTCCGCCTGGAGCGCACGAATGCTCCGGTTGAGGCGTCCCAGCCATTTCTCACGCTTTTCCTCGTATTCCTCCTCGGAGAGCTCGTGGCGCAGACGCAGGGCCATCAGGCGGCGACGCCCTGACGGCGCGAGGGACCGGGGGTTGAGGCTGGGCCGGGCGATCCGTCCGTTGTGCCGGGACGAGCGCCGGAGATGCGACTGAAAGGAGCGCACGAGGAGCGTGCCGACCGCGAGGTTGCGGGCTCGCGCATCCGCTGCGTCCATCACCGTCCACGGGGCTCCGGGCACATCGGTCTTTTCCACGATGTAGCGGGCGGTCCTGGCCAGGCGTTCGTAATGTTTGTGGGCGCGCCAGTCGTCCTCGGTCACGCGCCAGGCGGTGTCGGGATCGCTTTCGATGCTGCGGAGCCGGGCGGCCTGCGCCTCCTTGGAAATGTGCAGCCAGATCTTCACGATCAAGGTGCCGTCGTCCGAGAGGAGTTTCTCGAAGTGGCGGATGCCCTGCAACTCGTGGTCGAGTTCGGCGAATTCGCGTTTGTTGCCGATCTCCTCGCGGAGCGCCTCCGTATACCACGAACTGGCGAAGATCCCGATGCGACCGCACGCCGGCAGCCTTCGCCAGAAGCGCCACAGCAGCGGACGCTCCCGCTCTTCGTCGGTCGGAGCAGCAAAGGAGAACGTCTCGACGCCGCGCGGGTCCAGCCACTCGCCCAATGTATTGAGGATTTCACCACGCCCGGCGCCATACACGCCCGCAACGATCAGGATCACCTTGGCGGAGGATTCCTTGAGGCGCACCTGAAGCTGAACCAACTGCTCCCTCAACGCCGGGAGGGCTTGTTCGTACTTCTTCTTCGACAAGCGACCGTTGGCGGCACGTGATTTGGCCATACCCCTCTAGGCAACGCGTCCGTTTGGCGTTTGTCCAGCCGCGGCTCTGAACGGTAACAACTTGTCCTGGGAAATCCCGGGATGGGAGTTCCCCAGGTGTCGCTACGGGATTGCCTCCGGGGTGGCCGGCGTGTGCGGTGCGGCGTGACCACAACCACGTCCAGTCCTGCTCCAGCGACCGCTGCCTTGCGGTTACGTGCCATGCTGATGTTGATCCTGGCAACCGCGTTCTGGGGCCTGAGTTTCCCCTTGGTCAAAGGGCTGGCGTTGCTGCACGAGCGCCTGCTTCCGGGCAGCGACACCTGGTTCATCACGACGATGGCGCTGGTGCCCCGATTCCTGCTCGCGGCTCTTTTGCTGGCGGTCTGGCAGATGGCCCGGTCGGGAACCCTGCACTGCACGCGGAAGGAACTGCAGCAGGGAGGGGTGATCGGCCTGTTTTCCGCGGCCGGCATGATCTTCCAGAGTGATGGGTTGCAATTCACTTCGGCGAGCACCTCGGCGTTCCTGACCCAACTGTATGTGATCATCATTCCCCTCCATCTGGCGGTGCGCACGCGGAGGAATCCCGGGGCCACCGTCTGGATGAGCGTCTCGCTCGTGGTGGCGGGTGCGGCGATCCTGGGGAATTTTGATTGGGAGGCGTTGAGGTTTGGACGCGGTGAGTGGGAGACGATGCTGTGCTCGGTGTTCTTCACCGGACAGATCCTCTGGTTGGAAAAGCCGGAGTTTGCCGGCAATCGTCCGGAAAAGATTTCCCTGGTCATGTTTGTGACGATCAGTGCCGTGATGCTGGTCATGCTGGCGATCACCGCGCCGGATCTGGCATCGATCAGGACGCTTGCCCGATCGGTGCCCTGGTGGATCTTCTCCCTCCTGCTCACGGTCGTTTGCACGATCGGTGCTTATGGCCTGATGAATGCCTGGCAGCCGAAGATCAGCGCCACCGAGGCCGGGCTCATTTACTGTGTCGAACCGATCTTCGGATCGGCGATGGCGCTCTTCCTGCCGGCATGGCTTTCCCATGCCGCCTTGATTTCCTATGCGAACGAAACCGCGACGTGGACGCTCCTGATCGGAGGCGGATTGGTCACCGCCGCCAATCTCCTGCTGCAGTTGCGGCCACAAGCCGTTGCGGTGCGATGATGTCCCGTCCCGTTTGCCCCTGCGAAACGGATCGACGCTGCGGGTAATCAACGCAGCAGTGAAATCAACTTCGCCCGTGAATCGATCTCGAGTTTCGCAAAGATCGATTGCAGCTGGTTCTTCACGGTGCCCACGCCCTTGGACAGGCGGCTGGCAATCTCATCGTTGCTGAGTCCCTCGCGCACGAGAAGGGCGACTTCGCGTTCGCGCTGCGTCAGACGAGTGAGCACGGTGAGCTGGCGGTCCATGGCGGCAGGGGCCGCGGAGGGGTCGAGCGACTGCCGGTTGATGATCTGGGCAAAGAGGTTGGGACGTGAAAGCAGCGGGTCGTCGAGGGAGAACAACGACAGTTCGGCCTGCATGTGGCCCAGTGTGGGGTGGATCAGCCGCCGCTTCTCGGGCGGATGGTGCCCGTCGGGGTCCGCCAGGGCGGTCGCATAATGCCGGCCCATCAGTTCGTGGTAGGCTTCGATGAAAGCGGGCGGCACGGCGAAGACGGCGCGACCGTTGAGCTGCCGGGCGGCGGTCGCTCCGTGGTTCCAGATGGCGCAGGCGTCAAAGGCCTCATGGTTGGCGAAGATGAGTTCGTGCCGCGCGTTCACCAGAAGAATGCCCTGCGGGAGGAGATTGATGAACTGCTGCAGGCTGTTGCGCGCGACCACCTCCTCCTCGTGCTTTTCCAGTCGCCGCAGGTTTCGGTCCAGCAACGGATGGATGTCCAGCATCAGGGCCTTTTCCGCCTCGCTGAACGCCGGTTGGTTCATCGCCCGGCGCAGGCAGAGGATGCTCTTGCGTTCGCCCTGCTGCCAGAGGGTGAGGCCGAGGAGCTTGTCCCAGCCTTCGGGCATCAGGACATGACGGTAGAAATCGCTGTTCCTGAGATGGGTGCGGTCGGGAACCACGTCGTCGAGACTGTAGAGCTTCACCCCGGGATGCGCATCGAGCCATGCGTGGGTGGGGGACAGCTTTGAGCGTGCTTTCCACCAGTCCGCGGGCCTGCGTGCCGGCTGGGAGTGCAGGGTGAGCGCCCCTGGATTCTTTTCCATCGCATCAAGGAAGAGCGTGGTGGAATGGTGATTGGGAATCGCCTGCTGCAGGAGGTGGTGCAGCGCCTTCCAGAGTTCCGGGATGCTCGCCGCCACCTGCATGTCGACAATCGACCGCCGCAGGGCCGGATCCTCGATGCGCAGGGAACGATCCTGCACCTCCAGCGGTGCCGACACCCGTGTGGGCTGGCCGGGTGATGTCCTCTTCTTTTTCACCACGGCATCCAGGATGGCGGACGGGCTCCTCCAACTCAATCACGGGTTTGCCGGCGATGTTACCGGGCTGGGTGTGACGGTTTGCTCCTTTTGACCTATTGGAATCCGGTCTGCGCCCTGCTATAAATTGCCGATGGCCATCAAGTATTCGAATGCCCGGTTGGCGACCTCGCATGCGCCTGACGCGAACCCGTTTACCGGGAATGGTTTCGTGTCCAAGCAGGAATCCCTTCCGCCCGTCCTGTCGTTGATCGGCAATACGCCGCTCATTCCACTGACTTTCCGGCCGGAAGGCATCACGCTGCATGCGAAATGCGAATTTCTGAACCCCAGCGGCTCGATCAAGGACCGTCTGGCTCTGACGATACTCGGAGACGCCCGGCGGCGCGGCCTGTTGGGGCCGGATACCACGATTTTGGAGTGCACCAGCGGAAATACGGGCATTGCGCTGGCGATGGTGGGAGCACTCTTTGGGGTGCGGGTCCGGATCCTCATGTCGGATACCGCCAGCGTCGAACGTCGGCACCTGATGCGGCACTTTGGCGCCGAGCTGCAACTGTTTTCGGCGACCCGGGGATATGTCACCGGCATCGAGATCTCCGAGCAGATGGCAAAGGAGGATCGCCGTTATTTTCTGCCCCGACAGTTCGAGAATCCGCTCAATGCGGAAGACCATTTTGAACACACCGGCCGCGAGATTCTTGCGCAAATGGATGGACGTGTGGATGCGTTTGTATCCGGTTACGGCACGGGAGGAACGCTCAATGGGGTGAGTCGTGCCCTGAGAGCGCATAATCCGCGGGTCCGGATTGTCGCGATGGAGCCTGCGGAGGCCGCCATGCTGTCCGGCGAGTCGCCCTGCTGCCACAGCATCGAAGGAATTGCCGGAGGGTATATCCCGCCGTTGATCAAGGGATTGAACATTGACGCCAAGGAAAAGGTGCCGAGTGCCGACGCCATTGCCATGACCCGCCGCCTCGCCTCGGAGTTCGGCCTGCTGGTCGGAACATCTTCGGGGGCGAACGTGATTGCGGCTTTGCGGACCGCGGCGCAGTTGCCGCCAGGTTCACAGGTTGTTACGATCTTGTGTGACCGGGCGGAGCGTTATTACTCGACCAAGCTTTTTGCCGCACCTCTTGTGCCCGAAGCCAATCCGACTAGGGTGAGCATGATGGGCTGACGCCTGTACCGCCGTTTCCATGATAGCCATGAACCCAAAATCAACCGTCCGCAATTTTCCGGCATTCGTTGCCGTTGTTCTGTTCTTGATGGCGGTGCTTGGCCTCGGGGCACAGCCGGTGCGCAATGGTGCTGTCCAGGTTGAACTCGTCTCTGCGGAGACATCGGTGCAGCCGGGTTCAACGATCTGGGTGGCACTGAAGATGGATCACGATCCGCACTGGCACTCCTATTGGAAGAATGCCGGCACCGGCTATCCCACCACGGTGGCGTGGACGCTGCCGCCGGGGTACAAGGCCGGTGAGATCGTGTGGCCGGCACCGCACACCGTGAAGGATACGCACGGCACGGTTACCGGCAACGGATACGAGGGACGCGTATTTCTGTTCACCGAAATCACGGTTCCGGCCGATGCACAGCCGGGATCAACCGTCACGCTGACCGCCAAGCCCGAGTGGCTCATGTGCAAGGACTCCTGCATGCCCGGTGACGCCACCGTGTCGCTGCGCCTCCCGGTCGCTGCCGCGAAGTCTTCCGGGAAGTCGTCGATTGCGGCCGAGTTCAACGCGGCCTTTGACGCGCTGCCCCGGGCGGTTGAGGGCTGGACCTTCCACGCTTCGAAAACGGGCTCCAAGGTGACGCTGACCGTCACGCCTCCGGCGGGTACGACCCATGTGCCGGTCGACCTGCATTTCTTTGATGACGTGGGTGTCGTCGACTACGCCGCCCCTCAGGTCGTGAAGAGCGAAAAGGGCACTTACGTGATCGACATGAGCACCGGCACCGATTCGCCCTCCGATGCCAAACGGCTCACGGGAATTCTCATAGCAAAGAACGGCTGGCAGGCTGCTCCCGGAGGCCCCGGCGGGCTCTTGGTGGACACGCCAATTTCCTCCGGCCCGATGACGGCGGCGAGCAAGGCAGGCGCCGCTGTCGGGACGATGGGTAACCTGCCGCCGGCGGACGGCGGTGCGCCGGGTTCAGGCGGCGGGTCGGGTTCTGCAGCTTCCGCGGGCGGAAGTGCCGGGGGCTTGCTCGGCACGCTGTTTCTCGCGTTTGCGGGTGGACTGGTGCTCAACCTGATGCCCTGCGTTTTTCCGGTGCTGGGAATCAAGATCCTCGGTTTCGTCAATCAGGCCGGCAACCACAAGGGCAAGGTCGTTCAGCACGGGCTCGTTTTTTCCGCCGGCGTACTCCTGTCGTTCTGGGTGCTGGCGGGCGTGTTGCTGGCGTTGCGCGCCGGCGGCGAACAACTCGGCTGGGGATTTCAACTGCAGTCTCCCGCCTTTGTATTCGGAATGGCCGTACTGCTCCTCGTCTTCGCGCTCAACCTGAGCGGTGTGTTCGAAGTCGGGCTTTCCGCCACGGGAGCGGGGGCGAACCTGCAGGGCAAGGAAGGCCTGTCGGGATCATTTTTCACCGGCATGCTCGCGACGCTTGTCGCCACACCGTGCAGCGCGCCGTTTCTCGCTCCGGCGCTGGGCGCCGCGCTGGCGCTGTCGCCGGTGGAGTCGTTCCTGGTTTTCACGGCCATCGCCCTTGGGCTGGCGCTGCCGTACCTGCTGCTTTCCATCTTCCCGCAGGCGACGCGAATCCTGCCGCGTCCGGGCGCGTGGATGGAGACGTTCAAGCAATTCATGGCTTTCCCGCTCTACGCCACGGTGGCGTTTCTTCTCTGGGTGCTGGCCGGGCAGACCGCGTCCGATGAATCCGCGCTCCTCATGATCGTGTTTGCATTTGTGCTGATCGCCATGGCCGGATGGGCGTATGGGCGGTTTGCGCAGCCGCATGGCAAGGCCGCGCGACGGTTGCTCGGCGGCGTCGCGGCCGCGGCCCTACTTCTGGGTGGCGTCTGGCTGGGATGGTCCCGCGCCGTGCCGCCCGAGGCCGCAAAGGGAGCGGACGCCGGCTACCAGGTGGTCTGGGAAAAATGGAGTCCTGGTGCCGTGGAGGCGGCCCTGGTCGCGGGCAAGTATGCCTATGTCGATTTTACGGCACGCTGGTGTGCGACCTGCCAGACAAACAAGGCGACCGTATTCTCCTCGAAGGACGTGCTGGCGGAATTCGGCAGGCGGAACGTCGTGCTCTTCAAGGCCGACTGGACCAACCGAGATCCCAAAATCACCGAGGAACTTGCGAAATGGAATCGATCGGCGGTGCCGTTCAACCTGATCTACGCGCCGGACCAGAAGGAGCCCATCGTGCTGCCCGAACTGCTGACGGGTGGCAAGGTGCTGGATGCCCTGCAGAAAATTTCATCGCGAACCCGGGCGACCACCTCCGCGGCGCGCACGGTTTGGACAATGTAGCCTGGACAAGCGCGGTCGCCGTAGGCGGACCGCTCGCATCGCCCGGTGAGTCGAAGACCCGCGACCTCCGCGCGGGAATTCCGGGCTTGGGTTCGTTGGCGTGTGTCGTAGGTTTTCGCTCATGATATCCACCCGATTCCGCTTTCTCATCGGCGCAGCGTTTGCGGTCGCACTGCCGCTGGGGGCCTCCCTGAGGGCCCAACCGTCCGCGGTGGCGCCGCTGGTGGTCGGGCCGGCGGCGGCGAAGTCCGTATCAAAATGGTCCAAGGACATCGCGGCATTTGCGGAAGCCGATCGCCTGTCTCCGCCGCCGGCGGCCCCGATCGTCTTCACGGGCAGTTCGTCCATACGCCGCTGGAGCGGGCTGGACGGAGATTTTTCCGGATATCGCGTCATCAACCGGGGGTTCGGCGGCTCGCAACTGAGCGACCTGCGGGAATTTTTCGAGCCGTTGATCCTGCACTACCGGCCGCGCCAGGTGGTGATCTATTCCGGCAGCAATGACATCAATGCCGGCAAACCGGTTGAGACGGTGGTGGACGACCTCAAGGCGATCGTGACGCGCATCCACCAAGAATTGCCGGAAACACGGGTGTTGTACATTTCCAACGCGCTGAATCCAGCCCGCTGGGCACAACGTGACAAGGTGCGTGAAGCGAATCGCAGGATCGAGGCGTTCCTCGCGCAGGATCCCCGGGACCGGTATGTGGACATTGTGTCGGTCATGATGGCGGCGAACGGCGAGCCCCGGCCGGATATTTTCGTGGCGGATCGTCTCCACATGAACCGCAAGGGTTACGAACTCTGGATTCCGCTGATCAAGCCGCTGCTGGTTGAGCCCTGAGGACCGCGGTCGTCCCGAACCGACGGCGGTTCCTCACCCGGTGCGGGGCACTTCGGCCGCGATCGGGCGTTGGAAGGGGGATGTGCGCAGGGATGCAATGGCCCGCAGCGTGGCCGCGCCCAGGACAATCACGCCGCCGATCAGGGCGAGCATGCTGGGCTTCTCGCCATTGAGCAGGACCACCCACAGGGGGTTGAGCAGCGGCTCGATGACCGGGATGAGCACGGCCTCAAGGGCGGTCACGTGCCTGATGGCCTTTGCGTACAACCAGTAGGAGAAACCCAATTGGACGGAGCCAAGCATCAGCAGTGCGAGCCAGCCATTCAGGGAAAGGGAGGGCGATTGGATCAGCGACGGGAGGCCGACGACGAAGGCCAGCAGGTTTCCCAGGATGATGGACTCCACGGGTGAGCCGTCCTTCTGTTTGCGCATCAGCAGGGTCATCATCGCGAAGAGGAAGCCGCTGCCGAGCGCGAGAAGATTGCCGCCCAGGCTGGTGAACTTGAGACCATCATAGACGAACACGCCCATGCCGAAAATGACCGTTGCGATGGTGATCCAGTCGCGTCGCGTGACTCTTTCCCCCAGCAGCCAGCTGCCGAGGAGCGCGATCCACACGGGCGCCGTGTACTGGAGCAGAATGGCATTCGCGGCGGTCGTGGCCTTCGTCGCCATCACGAATGTGAGCGTCGTGCTCGCATATCCCACCGCCGCCAGCAGCTGCCATCGCGACCAATGGAACGCGAGGCCGCGGGTGAATGCGATCAGCATCAAGGCGGCGATCAACCCGCGGGCACCGGCCACGGCGAGGGGCGGCCATGGGATGAACTTGATAAGAACCCCTCCCATGCTCCAGCACAGCGCGGCCAGGACCAGCTGAATGACCGCGCGGGAATGGGGAGTGTGAGGCATCGCCGCCGATCAAAGTCGAACCCGAGGAAGGACGGAAGCCGCAAACACGCATCC
>CAZOXB010000050.1:0-9565 GCA_964583635.1 uncultured Opitutaceae bacterium
AGGTCCTGGCGTCGCTCATGCTGATGGCCGTGATCATCCCCGTGGCCATGGAAGGGGTGAGCATCGCCAGCCGTGCGGGCACGGTCGGAAACCGGAAGGCGGTCGCCGCACGGATCGCCCAGCGCATTCTGAACGAAGCCGTGCTGACCGGTCAGGTGGAAATGGCGTCCGGCCAGGCCTCCGAGGGCGAAGGCAGCTACGAATGGAAGCTGCAGTCCGAGGACTGGCCGGTGGACGCCCTCGCACTCGTCACCGTCCAGGTCACGTTCAACGTCCAGGGAAGCCCCTACGATCTGAGCGTCAGCACGCTCTACGATCCCGCCACCGCCAGCACCTCGGCGGAAGGCGCATCCGTCCTCTTCTGATGCGCTCGTCATCCGACACGCCCCGCCGTCGACTCGTCGCCGGTTTCACGTTGCTGGAGGTGATCCTCGCCATGGCGGTCGGCGCCATCGTCATCCTCGCCGTGCAGGGCGTGTTCTTCGGGGCGCTCCGCCTGCGCAACACCTCGGACCAGCGATCCGACCGGGAGCTGGCGCTCTACCGCGCCCTGGACCTGATGAAGAAGGACTTTGCGGGGTTGATGTTACCAGGCGGAGTCTTGGTCGCGGACTTCCAGACGGCGACCAGTTACAGTCTGGAAACTTCGGTTCCAGGCGAACGCGTGAGCGCCGAGTTCTTCACCGACACGGGCCGCATCGATGCCTCCAGCCCGTTCGCCGACGTTCAACGCGTCGCCTACTACCTTTCTCCCAGCCCCGACTCCGACCAGTACGAACTGGTCCGCACCCTGAGCCGCAACCTGCTCCCCACCCTCGAGGACGTCCCGGAGGAGCAGCCGTTGCTCGAGGGCGTCGAGTCCGCGTACTTCGATTATTTTGACGGCAGTACCTGGACCGACACCTGGGATTCCGCCGTCACGTCGTCGCTGCCGACCGCGGTGCGGCTGACCCTGCAGCTTTCCGGGGATTCGGATGGGGCGGTTGCGCCCGCACCGGTCGAAATGGTCTTCCCCATTTTCGTCTCCCTCACATCCACGGCCGCGGCAACGGAGGAGCCCGCGCCATGAGGGCCACGCCGCATGAACTCCCCGGCAGGCACATCCCGAACGAACGCGGATCCGTGTTGATCATCGTGCTCTGGGTCTGCTTCGGCCTTGCCGCCCTGGTGATCTACTTCGCCCAATCGACGAGCGCCGAGCTCCGTGCCGCCGACAACCGCGCGGAGGCGACCTCCGCCGAGGCCGCGGTCGATGGCGGGGCGAGGTACGTGAAGTATGTGCTGGGCCAATACGCAACCGGCGGATCACTTCCCCTCTCCACCGATTACCTCGCCGAGGAGGTTCCCGTCGGCGACGCCTCCTTCTGGCTGCTGGGACGCGACCCCGATCGCCCTTACTCGAATGAACCGGTGTTCAGCCTCATCGATGAAGCCTCCAAACTGAACATCAACACGGCATCACGCAGCATGCTGGAGGCGCTGCCCGGAATGACCCCGGAACTGGCGGCCGCCATCATCGACTGGCGCGACAGCAACCTGGAACCGACCGAGAACGGCGCCGAGGACGAAACCTATGCCCGCCTGGATCCGCCGCGGCGGGCGAAGAACGCCCCCTTTGAAAGCGTGGATGAACTCCGGCTCGTCTACGGCGCCACCCTGGGCATCCTGCTCGGAGAGGACAGCAACCGCAATGGTGTGCTCGATGCCAACGAGGACGACGGCGAGGCGACGTCCCCCATGGATGACCGGGATGGCGTCCTGCTTCCCGGCATTCTCGAGTACGTCACCATCTATTCGCGCCAGCCACGCACACGCAGTGACGGCAGCCCCCGCATCAATGTCCAGCAGTCGAATCAACGCACCCGGCTCTCCCAGTTGCTGTCCTCGAAATTCGGCGAGGCCAGGGCCCAGGCGATCCTCGGAGCGGTCGGCCAGAGCACGGTGGGCAGCGTCGCCGAGTTCATGCTCCGGGGACAGTTCACAAGCGCCGAATTCCAGCAGATCCACACGGACATCACCGGCAACGACGTGAACGGCCTGATCAATGTCAACACCGCTCCGGAGGCCGTGCTCGCCTGCATTCCCGGGCTCGATTGGGACAAGGCGCGCGCCATCACCGCCTATCGTTCCACGCGCACGGATACCCTCACCTCATTCGCGTGGCTGCCCGAGGTCCTCGATCGCGGCACGATCATCCGGGCCGGCCGTTACCTTACCGACCAGTCGTACCAATTCACCGCGGACATCGTCGGCGTCGGTCCCCACGGACGCGGCTATTCACGCGTCAAGTTCGTCTTCGATACCCGACAGACGACGCCGCGCATCGTCTACCGGCAGGATCTCACCTCCTCCGGCTGGGCGCTGGGGGCGGCGATGCGGGAACACCTCCGGCAATCCCTGTACACTTTACGATGATGCTACGGCTGCCCATTCGCACAAATTCCCTGCTCGGACTGGTCTTCGACCAGACCGGCGTCCATGTCGCCCAGGTTTCCCGCGCCAAGGATGGCATCAAGACCGTCTCGCCCGAGCCTCTCGCCCTTGATCTCAACCACGGCGACTGGGGAGCCCTTGGAAAGCAACTGGCGGCGCATCTGGAAAAGGCGGAACTCCGGGAGAAACGCTGCATCGTCGCCCTTCCGGCGGAATGGTTCATGACGGTGTCAACCGCGCTGCCGGATCTTGCCACCGCCGATCGCGACAGCCTCCTTCAACTTGAGGCCGAAGGCGGCTTCCCTTGCGAGGGTGACGAACTGTACACGGTGCGTTCTCCGCAGTCGCTCGGAGGCAGGACGGTGATGACGCAACTGGCAGTCCGCACGGTGGACATCAATCGCATGGGCGATCTGCTTGCCGCGGCGGGCCTCAAGCCCATCCGCTTCACCGCCCAACCCACCGCGCTGCCGGAGGCGCTGGCCGAGGCGGATCACGCCGTTCTCACCCTGCTCCTCTCCGATGCGCCGCCCTCCCTGTTGATTGGCGCGGGCAACGGGATCGCGGCGCTGCGAGCCCTTCCCTCTTCGGTCGATGCACCCTCCACCCTGGCCCGGGATGTGCGCATTTCCTTCGAGGAGAGCCTTGCGCCCGTGAAAGTCGCTCTTCGACGTGTCAGACTTTTCGGTGCACCGGGTGCCTGCGAGGCGGTGCAATCGTCCCTGGCACCCTGGGCTTCCAGTTTGTCCATCACGCTGGAGACCCAGGAATGGACACCCGCCCGGAGCGCCATCGCCCTGGCGCAGCGCGGCTTGGAGGCGGGCGATACGCTGCCCAATCTGCTGCCTCCGCGGCCCAGTCGATGGGAGCAATGGACTCAACGTTACAGCGGCGGCAGGCTCCGTATGATTGCATCCCTGGGTGCGGCCGCACTGATCGCCCTCATCTGCGCCTTCGCCTGGCAGGAGTACGAGGCCTGGCGGCTGCGCGACCAGTGGCTGCGAATAAAGCCTCAGGTCGACGAACTCGACGGCCTGCAGGCACGGATCCGCGAGTTCCGCCCCTGGCACGACGCCTCGTACCGCGTCCTCCGGATCCTGCGCCTGGTGACCGATGTCTTTCCCGAGAACGGGACGGTCACGGCCAAGTCCTTTGAAATCCGCAATCAGTCGGCCGTGACGGTGACCGGCATCACGCGGGACAACACCGCGCTGCTCACCTCCCTCGACAAGCTGCGTCAACGCCCCGAGATCAGCAATCTCAAGATCGAACAGATCCGCGGCAAATCCCCGGCCCAGTTCACCTTCACCTTCCACGTCGAGCGCACACCGGAAACATGAGCGCCCTTCCCCGCCAACGCATCCTGATCATCGCCGCCGTCTCCGTCGTGGGGCTGTTCCTGCTGGACCGTCTGCTGGTCACGCCCCTGATCCGGCACTGGACCACACGCACCGAAGAGATCGCCACCCTCAAGAAATCCCTCATGTCCGGTGCCGGCACGATCGAACGCGCCGAACGGACCCGGCAGGTCTGGAAGGAAATTCAGGACGGATCGCTGCCCAAGGATACCGCGAGCGCGGAACAGTTGGTCTTCACCGCCTTCGATCAATGGGGGCGCGCCAGTCACCTGGAAATCGCCTCGATCAAGCCCCAGTGGAAGCGCGGCGCCAACTCGCGCTACTCCCTGCTCGAGTGCCGCGTGGATGCCAGCGGATCGCTGGGCAATCTGGTTCGTCTGCTCTATGAGGTGGAAAAGTCCCCCCTCGCTCTGCGCATCGACACCGTCGAATTCACCTCCCGTGACGACCAGGGGCAGCGTCTGACGCTCGGACTGACCGTGAGTGGCCTGCGACTCACCCCGCTGGAGGCCAAGCCATGATCCTCCGTTCCATCACGCCTCCCATTTTCATCCGCGACAACCGGTGGTCATCGGCCGCCACCGCTTTTCGTAGGATCGCCATCCTCCTTATCATGCTGACCGCAGCGGAAGCAACGCTCTGTGCACAGTCCCGCGCCGAGCGGCGTTCGCGGATCGCCGCCACCCAGGCGGATGATCCGTTCGATGCGTTTCGTTCCATCGGTGACCGCAATATCTTTGACCCCAACCGGCTGCCGCGCGTGCGTCGCGATTCGTCAACCGATGCCCCCGCACCGGCCGATGAGGTGGTGACCTTCGTCGGCACGCTCCAATATGAAAAGGGCCTTTTTGCCTTCTTCGACGGCAGCATGCCGCGCTACCGCACGACCGTTCCCGTCGGCGGCACAATCGCCGGGTTCTCCGTCACCCAGGTCGCCCCGCGAAGCGTTTCCCTCGCAACCAAGGAACGCCAGCTCACCCTGAAGATGGGTGAGTCGCTCAGCCGCCGCGAGGGCACCGACTGGACCGTGAGCACACTCCCCGTGCCTCTTTCCGGACCACCGACTCCCTCGGCAACGCCATCCTCCGCCCCGGCACCGGTCGCCATTCCCAGCGACGCCTCCGCAACCCTGCGCCGTCTGATGGAACAGCGCCAAAAACAGCTTAAGGAATGAAAACTCCCCTCCTCTCCATGAGACTTCCGCTCGTCTCCGTCCTGATCGCCGCAACCGGCAGCCTGGGCGCGCAAACGCCGCCGGCACCCGCCAACGGCACCACCGCTGCGCGCCCCTCGGAAAACACGGGCGCCACCGCCCCCGCCTCCACCTACCCGCAGGACGGCACGCTCCGCTTCAATTTCCGCGGGGCACCGCTCGAGACCGTCCTCAACTACATGAGCGATGCGGCCGGTTTCGTCATCGTCCTCGAGACACCCGTCCGGGGAACGGTCGACATGTGGAGCGCCCAGCCGGTTTCCAAGGCCGAGGCCGTCCAGCTTCTCAATCTCGCCCTGAACAAGAACGGATACACCGCCACCGTGCAGGGACGGAACCTGATCGTCGCCTCCAAGGATGAGGCCAAGAAGAAGAACCTGCCCATCCGCACGGGCAACGACCCGCGGGAGATCCCCGCGAATGCCGAGATGGTGATGCAGGTCATCCCTCTCCGGCACATCACCGCCGCCAAGGTCGCCATCGACATCGCCACCCTCATCCCCAGCAGCGCCACGCTGACCGCCAACGAGGACAGCAATTCCCTGGTCGTCACCGACACCAACATCAACGTCCGCCACATCGTCGAAATCATCTCCGCCCTGGACCTTTCCGTGCAGAGCGATGCCGCCATGCGGATTTTCAAGCTCCGCAATGCGGACCCGACGGAGATGGCCACGCTGCTCACCCAGCTCTATTCCACCACCGGCACGCCGGGAGCCGGTGGCGCGGGCCCGACCGCCTTCCCCTTTGCGGGGGGCCCTCCGGGCATGGCTGCCTTCCTTTCGAGCCGCGGTTCCGGCGGCTCCAACCGAAGCCGCGACAGCAGCCGCAACTCCAGCGGCAGCCGGTCGATCACGCCCGTCACCGCCGTCGCCGATCCGCGCACCCAGTCGGTCATCGTCACCGGATCGAAGGATACGCTGCAGCAGATCGGCGAGATCATCGCCCAGCTCGACGAAAGCGGCGCCCGCAAGCAGAAGGTCTTCGTCTACACATTGGAAAACGCCGACGTGGGCCAGGTCGAGACGGTGCTCAAGAATCTCTTTGAAAGCGCCACCACCCGCAGCTCCGCCAGCAACCAGAACGATCCGCTTTCCAACCGCGCGAACAACAACACGCAGCAGAACAGCGGGAGCTTCCTCAACAACGCGTCGGGAGGCGGCCTCCGCTAGGCTCCTCCACCCATCCATTCCGCCCACGTCCACGTCATGACGACTCTCGCCCGATCCTCCTCCACCCGCCTCGCGGCGGCCCTTCTGCTTCTCGCCACGTGGCTGCCGGTTGCCGCCCAGACGAACCGCCAGAACCGCACCACCCAGAACCGCTCGACCCAGAACCGCACCAACAACAACGCGAACCGGCGCCCGGCAACCTCCGGCGCAGGGCGCTCGGGCTCCGATCGCCAGTACCAGAACTCCACCATGCTGGGCGACGCGCAGATCACCAGCGATTCGGTCACACGGCGCCTGATCGTGGTCACCGATGATGAAACCAACGAGAGCATCAAGGAAATCATCGCGAGCCTCGACCGCCCGAAGCCGCAGGTGCTCATCAACGTCGTTTTCATGCAGGTGACGCATAACAACGACCTCGATCTGGGCACCGAGTTCAGTCACAAGGGAACGTACCTCGGCAACGACATCGTCTCGACCGCCTCCACCGCCTTTGGCGCTCCCTCGACGGGCGGCTTCTTCAACATCCTCAACGCCGATGTCGATGCCACCATCCATGCGCTTTCGACGATCGGAAAGACCGAGATCCTTTCGCGCCCCTCCATCCTCGCCCGCAGCAGCCAGCAGGCAACCATCATGGTCGGCCAGGAGGTTCCCTTCATCACCAACTCGCGGATCAGCGACACCGGACAGACCACGAATACGGTCCAATACCAGGACATCGGCATCATCCTGCGCGTGACCCCGTTCATCACCTCGGAGGGATTGGTGGAAATGATCGTCACGCCCGAGATCTCCGCCCTCAGCGAAAAGACCGTGGCCATTTCCGAAACCGTCAACACGCCGGTCATCGACAAGCGTTCGGCCGACACGGTCGTGGTCACGCCCAGCGATCGCACCGTGGTGATCGGCGGGCTGATCTCCAACCAGAGCACGAATCAGGACAACAAGATTCCAATACTCGGCGACATTCCCCTTCTGGGCAACGTCTTCAAGCGCACCGTCAAGCAGACCGCAAAAACCGAACTCCTCATCTTCCTCACGCCCCATGTCGTCCAGCAGCCCGAGGATCTCGCCAAGTTGACGGAGTCCGAGAGAGCCAAACTGCAACTGCGCTCGGGAGCCTTCAATGCCGAGGACGTCAACCGGTACCTCGATCGCAGCGCACCCGCCTCCGCACCCGAAAAAAGCGCGAACTGAGGCACGGACGGGCGTCCGCCCGACACTGATCCACCGCCGCCCCGGCTCAAAGCTGCGCCGCGGCGGCCTCGTCGATGAGCCAGACAACCCGGTCCGAAGCGGTTGCCAGGATTTTCGCCGGCACGGCGTTCCACTCCTCCTGACCAAGCATGACACGGCGCAGCGCGTCCGCCTTCTCCGCACCGTGCGCCATCACGATGATCCGCCCGCAGGTGCGCAGGCCGGTCGGCGTGATGGTCAACCGCCATCCTTTCTGCGGGGTATCAACCGCTGCAAACGGAACGCCGCCGTCGTCCTCCAGGAGCCGTCCTCCGGGAAAAAACGATGCCGTATGCGCATCGTCCCCCACGCCCAGCATGCAGACCCCATACGACTCCTTTGTCCGGGTCAGCGCCGCCAGGGATGCCGCATAGGTCCCCGCCGCCCGGCGCGGAGGCAACTCCACCGGCCAGGCATGGCTGCGATCACCTGGGATCTTCAACGGATCAAGGAGGAGCCGCCGGGCATTGCCAAAATTGCTCTCGTCGCTCGCCAGCGGGACCACGCGCTCGTCGCTCACGGTGAAGTGCGTCCCGGCGACCACACCCGGGGAGAAGCCGCGGTTCGCAACGATCCACCGGAACCAGTCTTTCGGCGTGCCCCCGCCACTCAACGCAACCGTGAAGACTCCGGGCCTCTTCCGATCCTGCTCCTCCGCGATGAGCAGCGCCGCGCGGGCATACTGTGCGTCCGGCCCATCCACCACCACACGACCGTAGGAGTTCACGAATTCTCTCATGGAAAATGTCCCGTCCGACACCGTCCCAAACCCTTCGGGTCGCTGCGGGTCCTGAAGGGGCAACGGTCGCCCGGAAATGTCAAGGGATGAACCGGATTCATCCGCCGGTCCCGGGCGCAGACGGGAACGGATGCATCAGAAGAACATCGCCTCGGCCAGCGCCGCCTCCGGTGCGAGCAGGCTCACGGTTGAGGGAAGGTGCACCGTTTCCCCTCCGAAATTGGCATCGAAACTCGCCTGGTTCGTGGCAAAATTGGCAAGCCAGAGAAAATGGCGGGCATCGCCGTAGTTAAATTTCACCGACAACGAGTCCCCGCCTGACGCCGGTATGGCTTCGACCTGAAATGGGGTGTGTGCCTGAAGTCCGCAGGCGGCCAGCCGGTCAATCAGCCAGCGGCTGAGGCTGAGCGCCTCCGCCCGGTACTCCGGCGCATGCCCGAGCGTGACCGACTGCAGCCCCCGCACCAGCATCGCCGGGGCCGTCCCGGAAAGAAACTGACCCACGAGTTGCCGCACATGCAGCAGCCGGGCGAACGCCAGATCACGCACCGCATCGGGACGCGGCCACGGGTGCGAAAGCGCATCGAGGGGCGCGATCACCGTGTCGAAAATGACACGCTTCGAGCGACGCAGCAGGTATTGGTACTCCGAGAGCCGGGCCGTGCCCGAGAACCGGTGCACCCAATAGTACAGCGGCAGATCGGTCGAAAGGCAGACCGAGACCTGGTTCTCCAGATAGGGCCGCGCGGAAACGGGATAACTGAGGATGACGAATTCGACGCAGCGGGTGTCTCCCTTTGATTTGCCGAAAAAACACTCGCCATAAACCTTGCCGCGGATTTCCCGGATGTCGGAATCCTCCGGCAACGGGCAGAGCACCACCACGCGGCTCGGGTAGCGCTGGGCAAACCGGAGCGCGACCTGGAACTGGTCGAGCGCGTCGTCCGGAGTGGTGTTGAGTCCGAAATGAAGGACCAGATTGAGCTGCGTGGCTTTGACCTCGTCCGGCGGCGGAGCGGATTTTCCGGCGGCCGCCGTCGCCGCCCACATCTGCCCGAGGCTCTTCGAAATGGCACTGACCGCGGCTTCGATGCCGGGAAGGGCGTTGAATACGTCTGGCATGCGAAACGGCCTAGGGTTGGCGCCAGACGTGATTGCTCGTCGCCAGCAGGGCGTCCGCCTGGGGCGGGCCCCAGGAACCCGCCGCATATTCCTCCATGCCCATCCGCCCCGCGGCCGCCCAGGACTCGAGCACCGGCGTGTAGAGGCCCCACGAGGTCTCCGCCTCGTCGCCGCGGATGAAGAGCGTGCCGTCGCCGATCATCGCGTCGAGCACGAGCCGTTCATACGCCTCCGGGGTGTTGGAACCGAAGGTGGTCGCGTAGCGGAAGTTCATCTTCACCGGCTGCGT
>CAZOXB010000050.1:9575-18506 GCA_964583635.1 uncultured Opitutaceae bacterium
GACAAACTCCCCTACATAGAATTCCCGATCCAGCGCATCCAACACCAGCCGCTCATACGCCTCGGGCGTGTTCGAGCCGTAGGTGGTGCTGTACTTGAAGTTCATCTTCACCGGTTGTGTGCGCGTCTCCAGACCGGGGACCTTTCCGTTCAGGATCATGCTCAGGCCCTCGTCCGGCTGGATCTGGAACGCCAGCGTGTTGGGCGCGAGGTTGAAGCGGTCCCCCTCGGCAAACAGGGTGCCGGGCGGCCGTTTGAACTGGATGGCAATCTCGCTGACCCGCCGCGCCATGCGCTTGCCCGAACGCAGGTAAAAGGGCACGCCCTGCCAGCGCCAGTTGTTGATCGACAGACGGATCGCCGCGTAGGTTTCCGTGGCGGACTGCGGTGCGATGCCCTCCTCCTGGAGGTATCCTTTGGCCGGCTTTCCGGCGATCATGCCGGCGCCGTACTGCGCGCGCGCCACATCGCCGCCCGGACCAAGGCGCAGCGGCTGGATGGCGCGCAGCACCTTGACCTTCTCATCACGCATCGACTCCGCATCGAGCGAGACCGGCGGCTCCATCGCGGTAAGCGCGAGGAGCTGCATCGTGTGGTTCTGGATCATGTCGCGCAGGGCGCCGCTCTGTTCATAGTAGCCGCCGCGGGTGCCGACCCCGACCTCCTCCGCGACGGTGATCTGCACGCTGTCGATGTAGGTGCGGTTCCAGAGCGGCTCGAAGATGGAGTTGGCAAAACGCTGCACGAGCAGGTCCTGCACGGTCTCCTTGCCCAGGTAGTGGTCGATCCGGTAGACTTGGCGTTCCTCGAAGACGGAGCGGATCGTGCCGTTGAGGGCGACGGCCGAGGCGAGGTCCCTTCCGAAGGGCTTTTCGATGATGACCTTTGCGTGGTGGGGTCCTCCACGATGTTTGGCGGCAAGCCCGCTCGCGCCGAGATTGAGGAGGATCGGGGCGAACACCGAAGGCGGAGTCGAGATGTAGAACAACGGCTGCACCTCGCGGCCGATCCGCTTCTCGATCGCGGCGATCTCCGCGGCCAGGCGGTCGAAGGCCGCGCGTTCATCGTAGCCCCCGACAACGTAGGTGGCATTGGCAGCCACGCGACCCCATACGTCCGGGTTGAGCTCGCGCCGCGAGAATTCCTTGATCGCGTCGGCGGCCAGCGTACGGAACTCCTCGTCGGGGATTTCCTTGCGGCCGTAGCCGATGAGGAAGAAATCCGCCGGCAGGAGGTTGTCGACCGCGAGGTTGTAGACCGCCGGAATCAGCTTGCGGGCCGTCAGGTCGCCCGAAGCGCCAAAAATCACGACCACCGTCGGCGGCGCGCCGCGATGCTTGCTCAGGCCCTGAAGAAAAGGATGTCTCGTGGGATTCTCAGGCATGGAAAGACGCCAGTATGACCCGGGACGATTTCCCGGAGCAACCCCAGATTCCGCCAATTCCGCCGGGCCGGAGCGGGCCCGCAGCTCCGTGTGCTCTTTCGTAGGAACCCTCCGAACCCCCGGATCGGTCCAATCCAATCCGTCAGATCCGTCCGTACCCGGCCTCTTGCATGGCGATCAGCGGATCGCACTATGCCGGCGCCCGCACCATCATCGGACAGGTGGCCCCGTCGTGCCACGTGCCCTCGACATAGGTCGTGGTGGGGATCTCCGGCACGCCGAATTTGTTGTACTGGAGCTGGCCGGCGAGGATCTCGACCGCGAGCGCACCGACCGTGGTATGGTTCTGCTGCACGCCGGCGGTCGTGCCATCGGGCCTGTCGAGAAACACGTCGACAAACGCGACATCCTGCGGCACGCGCAGGCCCATGGCCTTCAGCGCCGACAGGACGAACGATCCCTTGCTGATGATCACCTCGGGACGATGCTTCCTGAACCAGGCCGCGAAGGGCCCGGGCTCGACCGCCACGTCGGACTTGCTCTCGTTGAGCCAGCGCTCGACCGGCTCGGGCGACGGGAAGAGGTGCGCGGGAAGTTTTTCCTTCACCGACAGCACCTGCTGCTCGCACAGATAACCGGCGGTCCAGAGGTGGTCCACCGCGTGGTCCCAACCCCGGTGCATGACGAAGCCGGTGCGCCGGTAGCCCGCCGCGATGACCTTCCGCATCGCGAGGCGCACGATGTCGCACTGGTTGTTGGTGACGTTGTGCAGCTGCGGCTCATGCGGGAAATAGTCGATCTTCACCGCACTGAAGTTGGGCCAGTCGAACTGCAGGGCGTCGCCCATTTCTCGGCCGTGCGAGGCGATGATGAGTCCGTTGATGCCGCGGGAAAACAGGACCTGGCTGAGGCGCTCCTGACTCATGCCCTCTTCGCGCAGCCAGAAATGGTCGAGCTTGTAGCCCAGCTCGCTGGCCTTCGCGAGGGCGCCGGCATAGAAATCCGGGTGCGCCGTCACCTTCTTCCACCCCCAGCGCGTGGCCCAGTTGGTCAGGTACGCGAGGGTCGGCGTGTTGCGCCTTGCGATCACGCCCCCGCGGTAGGCGACCAGCGCGCGCAGGAACGGATCGGGGGTGTAGCCCATCCGTTTCGCGAGCGCCTGGATGCGGCGGCGCGTCGTCTCGGGCAGGCGCGGATGATTGCGCAGGGCCAGCGAGACCGTGGTGACGTGCACCTCCGCCTTCACCGCGATGTCCGACAGGGTTACACGCTTCTCACTCATTTCGGGATGCGGGCATTCCGGCGACGGCTCCGGCGACCTTCAAGTCTATTGTTAGCATGGAGCGCCCGTTGTCTTGCCGGTCCCATGACCGCGGAATACCCGTGTCAGACTTCGAGCGGCCATCCCCGCCCCGTCGCGCTCACCCCGGATGAAATCCTCCCGCACCCATTTCCGCGAACTGAACAAGCTCGTCCTGACCAGGCTCCGCGAATCCATCTCACGCGCGGGCACGCCGGAATACCTCGAGGATTCCCCCCATACCTGCCTCCACGGCTGACCCGCGGCCGAGCGAGCGCAGTTCCTCCCATGCCTCAACGCGCCTTCCCGCCGGCTTCCCCGCCCTTCCTCGATCCGGAACTTCCGCTGACGCAGCGCGTCGACGATCTCATCAGCAGGCTGACGCTGCCGGAGAAGATCAATCAGCTCCTGCACGAGAACAACGCCGTCGAGCGCCTCGGCGTGCCGGCCTACAACTGGTGGAACGAGGCCTGTCACGGCGTCGGGCGCAACGGCCGCGCGACCATCTTCCCGCAGGTCATCGGCCTCGGCGCCACGTGGGACCGCGCCCTCGTTCAGAAGATCGCCGGCGTCATCGCCGACGAGGCCCGCGCCAAGCACCACGCCGCCCTCGCCGCCGGCCGCCGCGGACAGTACCAGGGCCTCACCTTCTGGACGCCGAATATCAACATATTCCGCGACCCGCGCTGGGGCCGCGGCCAGGAGACGTTTGGCGAGGATCCCTTTCTCACCGGCGAGCTCGGCACCGCCATGGTACGCGGCCTGCAGGGCAACCACCCAACGTATCTGAAGACCGCCGCCTGCGCGAAACACTACGCCGTCCACAGCGGCCCGGAACAGGATCGCCACACCTTCGACGCCCAACCCACGCCGAAGGATCTGCACGAGACCTATCTGCCCGCCTTCGAGACGCTCGTGCGCAACGGCGTCGAGGCGGTCATGGGCGCCTACAACCGCGTGCTCGGCGAACCGGCCTGCGCCAGCCGGCTTCTCCTCGGCGAAATCCTGAGGAACCGCTGGGGCTTCAAGGGCCATGTGGTCAGCGACTGCGGAGCGATCGACGATTTTCACCAGCATCACAAGGTGACAAATAACGCCGCCGCATCCGCCGCTTTGGCGGTCAAGCGGGGCTGCGACCTGAACTGCGGCTGCACCTATCAGGATCTCCTCGTCGCCGCGAAGGAAGGCCTGATCACCGAGGCCGAAATCGAGGTTTCCCTCCGCCGCCTGCTTGCCACCAAGTTCAAGCTCGGGCTCTTCGACCCGCCGGCGCGCGTGCCGTGGTCGGCCACTTCGCCGGCCATCATCGACAGCCCGGCCCACCGCTCGCTCGCCCGACAGGCGGCCGCCGCATCGATCGTCCTGCTCAAGAACAACGGCATCCTGCCGCTGCGCCGCGACCACGAGAGCCTGCTGGTCTGCGGCCCGACGGCCGCCAGCACGACCGCACTGCTCGGCAATTATTTCGGCGTCTCTCCGCGCCTCGTCACCATCACCGAGGGCATCGTCGGCCGCGTGGCCGAGGGCTGCCGTGTCGTCTACCGCACCGGCTGCCCGCTCTCGGGCCCGATGGCACCGGGCGTGAATTACACCTACTCCACCGCCGCCGAGAACGAGGTCACCGTCGCCGTCATCGGCCTCGATCCGTCGCTCGAGGGCGAGGAGGGCGACACCGTCGCCTCGCCGACCGGCGGCGATCGCGACACCATCGAGCTTCCGGTTGTGCAACGCGATTTTCTCATCGAGCTGCGCAAGCACGCGAAAAAGCTCATCGTCGTCCTCACCGGCGGCAGCGCCATCGCCATCCCGGAGGTGCACGACCTGGCCGACGCCGTCCTGCTCGCCTGGTATCCCGGCTGCGAAGGCGGCGAAGCCGTCGCCGACGTGCTTTTCGGCGAGGTCAACCCTTCCGGCAAGCTGCCCGTCACCGTGCCGCGCCGCACCGCCGATCTGCCGGCCTTCGACAACTACGCGATGAAGGGCCGCACCTACCGCTTCGCCACGATCGAACCGCTCTACCCTTTCGGCTTCGGCCTGAGTTACGCCGCGCTCAGCTACGGCGCGCTCCAGCTCGGCACCGCAGTTCTCACCGGCGACCAGGAGCTCTCCGTGCAGGTGAAGGTCAGCAACGCAAGCGGGCGCCCGGTCGATGAGGCGGTGCAATGCTACCTCCAGCCGCCGCGTGTCCTGCCCGAGGCCCCGCTCGCCACCCTTGTCGACTTCCGGAAGGTCGCCGTGCCCGCCCGCGGTTCGGTGGACATCGTCTTCAAGCTGCCCTCCGCCGCCTTTGCCCAGGTGAACGCCGCCGGCCAGCGCGTCCGCGTCCCCGGCCGCTACCGTGTCGTCGTCGGCTCGGCCTCCCCCGGCCCGCGCGCCCGGGTGCTCGGCGCTCCGCCGCCGGCCGAGGCGGATGTGACGCTGGCCTGAACCCATTGCATCCCCCTTTCGCCTCAGCCGTCATCCTGATTCCAAATCGCGATCAAGATGAGACTGAACTCGAACCGGGAAGGCAGAGTGCACCTCTTAGGCGCGGAGGACCCGGAGGTAAAACCCCTGGCCGGCCTCCGTGCTCTCCGTGCCTCCATGGTGATACAGGGATCGGCTGGATTCCGGCCCAGTCTCGTCGTGATTGCCAATTGGAATGAGCAGGGCGGAGAATTCTGGCGCACGCCCGTTCATGCCATTCCTGACCAGCATGCCCCTGGATTCTCCGCTTCGCTTGGCATGACGGATCGTCAAGACTCCGCCACGGACTCCGCCGGCTTGCCACCAACCGCACTTCCCCGATCGCAAATTTCCGCCACCACCCCATGAGCGACTCCCCGCAGAAACTCTCCTTCGTCGAAAAGGCCGGCTACAGCGCCGGCGACGCCGCCGCCAACTTCGTCTTCATGACGATGGTCCTGTTCCAGTTGAACTTCTACACGGATGTGTTCGGTCTCAGCGCCAATGCCGCCGCCGCCATCCTGCTGTGGCCCCGCCTCTGGGACGCCGTGTTCGACCCGATCATGGGCGTGCTGGCGGACCGCACGAAGTCCCGCTGGGGCCGGTTCCGTCCGTGGATCCTGTGGACCTCCCTGCCCTGGGCCATCGTCATGGTGCTCGCCTACACCACGCCACAGGGCTGGAGCATGGGCATGATGATCGCCTACGCCGGCATCACCAACACGATCCTGATGACGCTCTACTCGATGAACAACATGCCCTACTCCGCCCTCGGCGGCGTCATGACGGGCGATCTCAACGAGCGGACGAAGCTGAATTCCTACCGCTTCGTCTCGGTCAACATTGCGCAGTTCATCGTCGGCGGCCTCACCCTGCCGCTCGTCGCCAAGTTCGCCGAGGGTTCCAACCGCCAGCACGGCTGGCAGGTCACGATGACCCTCTGGGCCGTCCTCTGCCTCGTCCTCTTCCTGGTCACGTTCTTCACCACCCGGGAGCGCATCACGCCGGTTGCCGAGACAAAGTCGTCGCCGAGGCAGGATTTCGCCGATCTGCTCCGGAACGGCCCGTGGATCGCGCTCGTCGCCTACACGGTGTTCAACTTCGCCATGCTGTCGTTCCGCGGTGGCGCCCACTACAACTACTACCACCACTTCGCCGACAAGGCCGCGATGTTCGACTTCGTCGAGCGGCTCGGCCTGACCACGGGCACTGCCGCCAGGAGCGGCGGCCTCCTCGACTGGCTCGGCTACATCGTGCATGGCACGCGTGCAACCGCAGCCAGCTCCAACGTGGCCGACGTGTTCAACAGCATCGTCAACATGGTGGGCACGGCCGTGACCATCGTGGTGATCATGCTCTCCGCCTCCTTCTCCGCCCGCTTCGGCAAGAAGGCCGTCATCGGCACGGGCTTCGGCCTGGCCGCACTTAACGCCTTCGCGATGTATCTGCTCAGTCCCACCAACACCTGGGGCATGCTGGCTCTCGCGGTCATCGGCGCCCTCGTTTACGCGCCGACCATTGCAGTCGCCTGGGCGATGTATGCGGACGCCGCCGACTACTCAGAGTGGCAGACGGGGCGCCGCTTCACGGGCATGGTGTTCGCCACGATCGGCTTTTCGCTGAAGGCGGGCCTCGCCATCGGCTCCGCCGCCTTCCTCTGGCTCATGGCCGGTCTGTTCGACTACGACACCCATTTGCCGTCGGCCGCGAATGCCGTCCACGGCTACCTCGTTTCCTCCAGCATCCTCGTCGGACTGCTCTTCGCCGGTGGCGCCCTCTCGATCGCCTTCTGCCCGCTGAGCAAGGCCACCACCCTGCGGATGGCCGCCGAACTCGCGGCGCGCCGCGCCAAGGCCGGCCGGTAGCATTGCCTCCCCGTCATGCCAACCCGACAATGACCGCCATGCGCCGCCTGTTCATCGGTTTTCTCCTCACCGTGCTGCCGCTCGCCGCCGAAGACGGCCACCGCCTGTGGTTGCGTTACGACGATCTGCCGAAGGTCGGAGCAGTGACCCTCGCCACACCCGCGGGTATCGATTCTCCCACGATCGCCGCGGCGCGCGCCGAACTCCGATCCGCGCTCGGACCGGAGGCGGTCATCTCGCTCAGGCCACAACCGTCCGGAGTGCCGGGCGCGGGTGAGGAGGGCTACCGCCTGCGCGGCACGCCGGATGGCGCGGAAGTCTCCGCCAACCGCGACGGCGGCGTTCTCTACGGTGTATTCGCGTTGCTGCGACACCTGCAGACCGGCCAACCGCTCGACGGGCTCGACGTCACCAGCGCCCCGCGCATCTCCCGCCGCCTGCTCAACCACTGGGACAACCTCAACGGTTTCGTCGAACGCGGTTACGCCGGCTTCTCGCTCTGGCAATGGTTTTACCTGCCGGAAATCCGCGACGCCCGTTACCGCGACTACGCGCGGGCGATGGCCTCGATCGGTCTCAACGGCACCGTGATCACCAACGTCAACGCCGATGCCCTCGTGCTCACACCGGCCTACCTCGCCAAGGTCGCCGCGCTGGCGGAGGAATTCCGGCCTTACGGCGTGCGCGTCTATCTCACCGCCCGTTTCAGCGCACCGATCGAGATCGGCGGGCTCAGGACCGCGGACCCGCTTGACCCGGCCGTCGCCGCCTGGTGGAAGGCGAAGGTCGCCGAGATCTACCGTTACGTGCCCGACTTCGGTGGCTTCGTGGTGAAGGCCAACTCCGAGGGACAGCCCGGGCCGCAGGACTACCGGCGCACCCACGCCGACGGCGCGAACATGCTGGCCGATGCCCTTGCGCCGCACGGCGGCATCGTGATGTGGCGCGCCTTCGTCTACGCCGCCGACCGGACGGTGGATCGCGTGAAACAGGCGCAGGACGAGTTCCAGCCGCTCGACGGCAGCTTCCGCGACAATGCCTCCGTCCAGATCAAGAACGGCCCGCTCGATTTCATGCCGCGGGAACCGTTCTCGCCGCTGCTGGGTTCGATGACAAAGACGCCGATGACGCTCGAGCTGCAGATCACCCAGGAATACCTCGGCCAGTCCATCCAGCTCGCCTGGCTCGCGCCGCTATGGAAGGAAGTGCTCGACGCCGACACCTTCGCCAAGGGTCCGGGATCGACCGTCGCCCGCGCCATCGACGGCTCGCTGTACGGCCGCAAACTTTCCATCATCGCCGGAGTCGCCAACACCGGCGATGACCTCAATTGGACCGGCCATCCGCTGGCGCAGGCCAACTGGTACGCGTTCGGCCGGCTCGCGTGGGACCACACCCTTTCCTGCGAAACCATCGCCCGCGAATGGACCCGCCTGACCTTTGGCCAAGATCCGGCCGTCATCGCTACCGTTTCAAGGCTCCTGCTCGGCTCGCGCGAGACGGTCGTGAACTATTCGATGCCGCTCGGCCTGCACCACATCATGGCCGAGGGGCACCACTACGGCCCGGGTCCCTGGGTGAAGCACAAGGACCGGGACGACTGGAGCTCAACCTACTACCATCAGGCCGATGCAGCCGGCCTCGGTGCCGCGCGCAGCGCCGGCGGCTCCAACGCCGTCGCTCAGTACGCGCCGGAACTCGCCAGACTCTGGGGCAATCCCGACACCTGCCCGGAGAACCTGCTGCTCTGGTTCCATCACGTGCCTTGGGAACGGAAGATGAAATCCGGCCGCACGCTCTGGGACGAACTCTGCCGCCGTTACCAGCAGGGCGTGGATGAAGTGCGGGCGATGCGCCGCGCGTGGGACTCCCTCGCCGGGAAAATCGACGCTGAACGCTTCGTCAACGTGCAACAGCGGCTCCACCGCCAGGAGCAGG
>CAZOXB010000051.1:0-15254 GCA_964583635.1 uncultured Opitutaceae bacterium
TCCAAGCGGGTGAATCCGCGGATATGCGCGTTCGGCGGATTCCCCTGATTTCTATCCGCGGAGATAGGCGCCTTTTGCGCGCAACTCCGCACGCAGGGCCTGCACGTCCACCTGATCGGGGGTGATGCCAGTCCGCACCGCCTGCCTGGCCGCCCGGCCCGCTGCCTCGCCCATCGCCATGCAGGTGGCCATCACCCGAATGGCCCCCATGGCCTCGTGAGTCGTGGAGATGCAGCGTCCGGCGACCAGCAGGTTCTTGACGCCTTGTGGCACCAGCGTGCGAAAAGGGATGTCGTAACAATCGCCGCACCAGATGAGCGTGCAGCCTTCGTCCCCTGGACGGTGAATGTCGATCGGATAACTCGCCACCGCAATCGCATCGTCGAAATGGCGGCAACCGAGCACGTCCTCCTGGGTCAAGGTGTACTGGCCAACAATCCGACGGGTCTCGCGAATCCCCAGAAAAGGTGCGGTCTTGGCAAAATGGCACCTGTCGAAGCCAGGCACGTAGTCCCGCAAATAGACATGGATGTCCTCGATCTGCCGGCGCGCCTCGATCTCACCGAAGGTCAGGCTGCGCACGTCCGTGGCGTCGACGCCCGCCACGCGCGTCATGTTGATCCAGACCTCACCTTCCCGCAGGCCGGTGATGATGATGGTGCGCTCGTTTGGGATGTTGAGCTGCCGCTCGGCCCGCGCCCGGGCAATGAGTTCGCGCAGGCCGACGACGATGAACTGGTGATTCTGGCCGAAATACTCGGCGGGAATGAAATCGGTGAGATACGTGCGCGTCTGCTGCGCGATGCTCAGGCGCAGCTTCTCCGTGTCCACCCCCGCCAGGCAGAACATGAGCGTGGGCGGCTGCATGCCGCCGGTCTCCCGGCTGCCCTTCTCGCAGGGAACACCCGCGCGGAACGCAACGTCCGCGTCGCCCGTGCAATCGACGACCACCCGGCCGAGCACGGCCTCGCGACCGCTCTTGCTTTCGGTCACGATGCCGCGGAGCACATCACCCTCCTTCACCACCCCGACGCAGAAGCAATGAAAGGTCACGTCGACGCCGGCTTCGAGCAGCATCTCCAGCGCCACGTTCTTCACCGCCTCGGGCTCGACCAGCGTGATGCCCATGTGCAGGGGGCACCACCGGTGCTCGCTGGCGCCGTTCACGCGACGCAGGCGGTCGATGAACTTCTGCGGAAGCCCCTCGATGATCTGGTTCTTCTTCTGTCCAAGGAAACCGAGCACCGGCAGACCGATGGTCATGTTGCCCCCGACAAAACTCCGGCTCTCGATCAGACCCACCTTGAGCCCGTCCTCGGCGGCAGCCAATGCCGTCGTCAGGCCGGCCGGTCCGCCACCGACGACGAGCACGTCGTATTCGGCGCGCACCGGTGTGGTACGGGCAGCTTCATTGATCACGCGGGGAGCAGGGAGGGTCATGGTGGTGGCTACTTGACGAAGATGTCTATCGCCGGAGCTTCGGCGGTCGGGAAAGGAACACCCATCGCGCGGGCGAGTGTGGGGGCGATGGAACGCATGTCGATCGTGCCGAGGTCCGCGCCGCGGCGGATTCCCCGGCCTTGGACGATGAAGGTCGACCCCATCTCGGGCAGGGTGGGCACGTAGCCGTGCGTGCCGCGTGCGCTGACTGCGGCCACGATCGACGGTGCCAGTGACGGATGGATGGAATACCCCGGTCGCATGTCGACCCAGAAGGACGCCCGCGGGGCGCCGCCGAGCTGGCGGATGGCCGCCTCGTCAAGGATGGCGGCAATGCCATTGGCCGGTTCGGCGGCAAGCTGGTCGAGAAACGCCTTCACCCGCGCCCTGGCCGCGGCGTCCTGCGGATCCTTGAGCACGATCGCCGCGGAACCGCTCGCGGTCCAGGACCTCGCAATCCACGAAGCAATGCCGGAATCCTCCACCGTCTTGCCCGTTTTCCTGAGCGTGATGAGGCCGGCCTTCACCAAGGCGGCATCGAGATGGAGCACCTGGCTGACCGGCGCGAAGCCGTGATCGGACACGACGCAGACCAACGCAGCCGGATCGATGGCACGCATGGCATCGGACATCCGGCCGACCATCCGGTCAATCTCCTCCAGCGCCGCCACGACCCGCGGCGTGAAGGGTCCGTCGCGGTGCTGCAGGTGATCCGTGGCGACGAGATGGACGGTGACGAAACGCGGCTGCTTGAGCCGCAGCATCTCGAGCGCGTAGCGCGTGCGGGCCCAGTCGCGCTCAACCGCCTTCGTATTGTCGGTGACATAGGCGCCGGCCTTGACGCCAAGCTCGGCCATGAGCCCGGGCGTCGCCGCGCCGCGGGTGATGTTCACATCCTCGTCCGTGCGCGTGAGGTTGTATTCAGGAATATTATACCGGATGGAGACGGCGCCGACCGTGACGGGCCAGCTCACGTTGCCAACAGCGTACCCACCGCCCGCCGCGGCATCCCACAAGGTGGGCACCCGCAGGTCCCAGGCATAGTAGTACCAGACATCGAGATCCTTGACCGCGCCGTCAAAGGGGTGATTGCCCACAATGCCGTGCCGCGCCGGAGCGACGCCGGTGATGATGGTGGTGTGACTCGGATACGTGGCACTCGGCAGGACACCGCGCACGCTGCGGGCAAAGGCGCCTTCCTCCGCGAGCGCCCGAAGGCGGGGGATCTTGAGCCCGTGCCTGCCGGCCTCGAGCACGTAGTCGGGGCGCAGCCCGTCAATGGAGATCAGCAGCAGGGCGGGCCCCGGTGCCGCCGGCTGGGCCGGCAAGGGCGCAATGGCCGCCGCCACCAGGATCGTCACCCAACACCGCCGCCACCGCGCACTCAGGCTGCGGCAGGTTTTTCTCGTTTTATCATGGTCCATAGGAGTACAGCCGCAATGGGATGCAAAACCGCCATCGCGGCAAACACACGCGCCGGCCCGAAGCTGGTCAGCATCATCCCCACAAAGGCGTTGAAGACCACCGCACCCGCCGCGCCAAAGCCGCCGGCGATGCCGAGGACGCTCGCCACATTGCGCGAAGGAAAGGCCTCCGCAATCACCACGCTGAGACTGAAGAGCCAGCTCAGGCACGCCGCGGCCACCAGGCTGAAGATGGCCAGCGTCGCCGCCGGGTGCGGCAGGTGCGGCGTGAGAATGCACAGCGGGGCGAACGCGGCCATCACGGTGAGCATGCGCTTGCGGGCGCTCAACGGCTCCGCTCCGCGGCGAACCATGCGGTCGGACCACGCGGCACTGGCGATGCCGCCGAGGTCGGCCGCAAGAAACGGGATCCAGCCCACCGCCCCCACCTGCGCGAGCGTGAGGCCGGAGTTCTCCTGCAGATAGCCCGGCAGCCAGAAGAGGCAGAAATACCACACGGGATCGCTGACAAAGCGGATCATCAGGATGCCCCACAACGAGCGCCGGCGCCACAATTGCGGCCAGGAAAATTTCACCTCATCGCCCCCTGTCGCCGCCGTGGCTTCGGCCAGGATCTCCGGCGGCGGATCACGGTAGACGAAAAACCAGAGCGCGGCGATCGCCAGCCCGGCGACGCCCGGAACAATGAAGGCCGCGTGCCAGTTGAAGGTGAGGGCCAGCCAGACCACCAGAGGCGGGGCGATCACCGCGCCGAACGTTCCGCCCGCAACCGAGATGCTGTTCGCCGTCGCCCGCAGCGAACCGGGAAACCACGTGCTCACCACGCGCAATTGGGAGGGAAAGGCCGTGGGTTCCGCAAGTCCGAGCAGACCGCGGAAGAACGCAAAGTGCCCCAGCGTGCGCGTCACCCCCGCGCCGATGCATGCCGTCGACCAGCCGATGATGCCCAGCAGCATCACCCTCCGTGCACCAAAACGGTCGACCAGCCATCCCGCCACCGGATACATCGCCGCATACGCGATCGTGAAGACGTTGACCAGCAGCGCATAACCACGGTCGTCAAACGCAAACTCCGCCTTCAGGGTGGGCTTGAGGACCGAGAGAATCTGACGGTCGATGTAATTGAGGACGATCGCCCCGAAAATCAGCGCAAGAATGAGCCAGCGACGGCGATGGGGGGAAAGGGCGGGCATCGGAGACGAACCGGACGTCACCGCCACCAGGAGCCGTGATTCATCCAATCAGCATATATATTCATTATTTTGATTCAAAGTGATCGATTTCTCGTCCGCCTGTCAATGCCTCATCGGCGCGAAGCGCCGGGTCCGCCTCAAACCAGCCGGTGGATCCCGCGGCAGCCGGAACCGGTCAGGATCACTGCCCGGCGGAAACCCCGGTTGCCGTCGTCATGCAATATCCGCGCGGTGCGGCGGAATGCACCCCCGTGGATCAGCGGATCTTCGCGTCCGGCAGCTCCGTCTTGATCCCCTCGTCCAGCGGCATCCGGTCGTTCGCCGGGGTCAGCCCGGTGGCCTTCATCAGCTTCGCCAGCTCGGCCTTGAGCCCGACGATCACCGGCGCGTACTTCGGGTTTTCGGCCAGATTGTGGCGCTCCTCGGGATCAAACTCGATGTTGTAGAGCTCGGCCATGTGGCGGTCCGGCTTCCCGTCGCCATGGGGATAATGCATGTATTTCCAGGAGTCGGTTCGCACGCCGCGCACGTTCGGCGTGTAGGGGAACTGCCGCTCGTAGTTGTAGTAATAGAACCATGACTTTCGCCAGGCGTCGTCACCCTTCCTGACCAGTTTCACCCAGGAGCGGCCCTGGATGGCCTTCAACGCCGGCGCCCCGCAGAGCTCGAGGATGCTCGGCGCCATGTCGATGGTCAGCACCTGCTGCGTGATCACCCTGGGCCGGTCCGCCGGCGTGAGGCCCGGATAGCGGACGAGCAACGGGATGCGGATGCTCGCCTCGTGCATGGTGCGTTTGTCGACCATGCCGTCCTCCCCGTTGAGCAGACCGTTGTCCCCCATGAAAACGATGATCGTATTGTCGAGCTCACCGCGCTGCCGGAGAAACTCGTAAAGCCGGCCCACACTGTCGTCGACCGACAGGAGCGTGCTCCAATAGGCGTGCGTCATCGCCTCGAAGTCCTTCACGCCTTCCGGGCGCGTGTCGGGGAAGTTCTTCCGCCACTCGAACAGCGGCCCGTAGATTCCGTGCCAGGTTGTGAGCCGCTCCCTGATCCACGCGGGCTTGTCATCGAGCATGAATGCAGTTTCCGGATACGGCACCGGCACGCCATCGAAGGCCTTTGCGTATTTCGGCTCGGGAATATAGAAGCTGTGCGCCGCCTTGTGGCCGATCATGAGAAGCCATGGCTTTCCACCGCGTTCACGCTTCAGGAATTCCTCGGCCATGTCCGTGACCGCCGTGGTGTAATAGCCCTTGACGACCTCGCGCCTGCCTCCATTGAAGCAGAACTCGGTTCCGAAGTACTTGCCCTGTCCCTTGTGGGTGACAAACCAGTTGAAGCCCGGCCGGGGCATGTCGTTGTCCTCCCCCATGTGCCACTTGCCGATGTAGGCGGTGTCGTAGCCGGCGGATTGGAGCGCCAGGGGAAAGCTGCCCATGGCGGCCGGATACTCGGTGAAGTTGTTGGTGACGCCGTGCGCATGGGCGTACAATCCGCTCAGGATGCTGGCGCGGCTCGGGGAGCAGAGCGAGGTCGTGCAGAAGGCGTTCCTGAAATAGACGCCCTCGTGTCCGATCCGGTCCATGTTGGGTGTCTTCAAGTGCCTGTTGCCGCCGATGCCCATCGCATCGGCGCGCTGGTCGTCGGTCAGGATGAAGAGCACATTCGGGCGCCGGGCGAAGACCTGGGTGGCGACAAGCAGCAGGAGCGCCGCCATCGCGGTGTGGATGACGCGTTCGAAGGGAGGCGTTGACATGGGAGGGACGGGTTGGGGGCGGTGGGTGCTGGCGGCCGGATCAGCGTTTCTTTCTTTTCCCCGCGCGCCGGTCATTGCTGTGCATTCCGGCAAGATAGGCAACAAGATCAGCCATGCCTTGGGGATCAATCACCGCTTCCAGTCCCTCCGGCATCAACGAGCGGCCGGTGCCCTCGAGCGTTTTCAGGTCGCTTCTCAGAATCACCTGCTCCGAACCATCGAGGCCCACGAGGGTGATGCTGTTGCCCGCCTCGTTCGCCAGCATGCCGGCAAGGGTGCGGCCGTCGTTCGTCGAGCCCGCATAAAGCACATAACGGCTCTCCACGACCCGGTTCGGATCAAGCACGTGGGTGATGATATAAGGGGCGGAGCGATCGTTGATGGACGCCAGATCCGGGCCGATGGCGCGACCTTCAACGGCGCCGAGCTGATGACAGACGCTGCAGGTGTTCTTGAAGACAGCCGCCCCGCGACCCGCATCTCCGACCAGCCCGGACGTTGCGGCCAGATAACGATCGATCACCTTCTGCCGATCGGCGTCGATGCCGGCCTTGAGCACCTCGTCCGCCCGTGCGGCCACGGCGGGATCGGCGTGCCCCGTCAAGGCCGCACGATGAGCGGTGTCGATCTGCGGCAGCATGGCGTGGTCTGCGGCAACGCGGTCGAGCAGCGCGGCGGCCCATTCGGACCGGCCGGTGAGAAGATCAAGGATCGCCTCGCGAACCTGAGGTTCGTATCCCGCCCATCCGGCGAGCAACACTCCGGGAACCGAGGGGAGCGTCAAGTGCTTCATCGCCGCGATCGCGGCGAGCTTCACCTCGACCGGACTCTGGGGCGTGACAACGCCGGAGAGGATCCTCAGGTCGGACATCTGCTCCGCGCGCTGTCGTCCGAGCAGGGAGAGAGCCGCAACGCGCTGTGTGACTGGCGCCTTCGACGACGACGCAATCTTCCTGGCTGCGTCGACGAGCAGGACAACGCCGGGCAGCGGTTCGCCTCCGCCGGTCCCCGCCGGTGGATCCAGCACCGCGACTGGCCGCCGGTGGCGGGCCAAGGCATCCAGCACCTGTGCAAGCTGGTTGAATTGCATGGCCGGAAATGCGGGGCTGCGCGGGGCGGCGATGTTCCGCACCAGGTTCAGCAGCGCACCGGGATCCAGCGTGGCGGCGGCGATTTCAAGCAGCGTCCGGTCGATGCCTGCTGTGATATCCAGATGCGCGATCATCGTGCCGGCATGCGGCACCGCCGAGCTCATCGCCGCGGCAATGATAAAACGGTCGTCGGATTCCCGCACCAGCCGAGCCAGGGCCACGCCGGCTTGCGGTTGCCTCCACTCACCAAGACTGTAGGCCACCTGCTGGCGGACCATGGCATCGGGATCGTCGACCAGTCGGATGATGCCGGCCAGCAGTTCCGCATGCGAAGCCGCGAACCTTTCGCTGAGTCGAACCGCCTGCCGGCGCACGCCCGCGTGCGGATCGGCCAGGCCGCGCGCCACGTGCGCGGGTGTGAGCGTTCCGAGGAGATCGAGCGTGCACAGCGCCTGCACGCGCGTCTGCGGCCGATCCGATTGGACGAGCAGTTGCTCCAAGCCAGGCGTGGCGGATTCTGCGTCGCGCCAGAATAGCTGCTCCTGGGCCAGGTCACGCACCACGCCACAGTGGCTGGCCAGCGCACCCACGAGACCAGCCGTGTCTGCGCGATCGAGACGGACCGGCGGCCGCAGCGCGGCGTCGCGGGGATAAACGCGGTAAATGCGGCCCTTGTCCGAGCCCACGCGCAGGTCTCCGAGCTGCTTGAGCCAGGCACCCGGGATGTACTGCGGGTGTTCGATCACCTTGCGATACATGTCGACGACATAGAGCGCCCCGTCCGGGCCAGCCCGGGCGCTCGTGAACCGGGACCAGTTGTCCGCTGACGCGAGGAATTCGGATGTCTGCTCCGCCGGAGCCCGCCGGCTGGAGAATGTCACCCCCTTCGGCCGGACGATCTCCCGATGCACGAGATTGTGCACCGGCTCGCAGACGAAGACATTCCCATAGTATTCGGCGCCGAGCAGATCGTCACGATAGATCACCGGACTGCAGGCTGAGGTGAAATGATTGAATCCGCCCGGACTGTTGAAACGCGCCAGGGTGTGGCTGACCGGATAGACCCGTGCCGCACCGGGTATCTCCGGAACCGTCAGCGTGGAGTTTGGCGGTGCGAGATAGGGGTTCCTGCGCAGGTAGTGATCCTCCAGCGCGTAATGCCAGAGGGGGTTGGCGTTGTTGTTGCCGAACCAGCTTCCCCAGTCATCGCGGTTGCGCCCGAACTGCGAACGCCCCGATTGCGGTTCAGCGATGCCTTCATCCGGCCTGATGCGGACATCCCCGCCCATCTCGATCGACACGCCCGACCGCGCCGAAACAATCTTCCCCCGCGTGCCGCCGTTGGCCAGATACAACCAGCCATCCATGCCCCATCGGAGGCCGTTCGCCATGTGCTGCTGGTTTCCCTCCCCCAGGCCGGTGAAGAGCCTGGTGGTCTTGTCCGCCCGGCCATCGCCATCCGTGTCCTGCAGGAACAGGATGTCCGGCGCCGCCGCAACGATCACGCCGTCGCGCCAGACCACCGCCGATGTCGGAAACCTCAGGTTCTCCGCGAAGATCGTGGAGCGGTCATACTTGCCGTCGCCACGCGTCGAGGTCAGCACGCGGATGCGCCCGCCGGGCGTCCCCGCCGTATCCATGCCCAGCGGATAATCCGCCATCTCCACCACCCACATCCGGCCGTCGGGCCCCCAGGAGACATCGATCGGATCCATGACCTCCGGCTCCGCCGCCACCAGCTCGACGCGCATTTCCGGCGACACCCGGATGGCGGCCAACGACTCCGACGGCGACATGGGCGGAGGGAAGGCCACCCGCTCGGAGGGCGGCGGGATTGGCTGGGCAGACGCCGCCTGAACCAGGCAGAGCCCCGCGACAACCGCCAGCCGCCCGATTACCCCGGCGATCGGATACGGGGTCCGCCCTTTGTCTGCACCTCGGGACGTTTCTCCGGACAAGGGGACTGGCTTCATGCTACTTGTGCGCCGATGGTTCAAAAATTGCGGGCATCATCTCATGCACGTTGCTGACAATGAGATCCTCGGTTCCAATCGCGAGCCGTACGGGCCAGCCATACTTGCCAATCGAGCTGTCGACTTCGTAGCCACCTTCCGAATACATCTTCCTTGACGGAATGTAACACGGCACGCTGTTCGCATAGGCATTGATCCACAGTCGCGACGCATCGAATTCACGGCGGAGGCGCAGCGAATACTCCGACACCACCTCGCCACTGAGAAACACCATGGCGAGCCGGTCGCCGAACTGCCACAGTTGCATCGGATACGGCACCGCTGTGCGCGGCGGTTTGCCTGCGTCGAGTTCGCGCAGCAACTCTCCCGCAGCGTAGGCATCCAGCCGGTTCTTCGACTTCGCCCGCTCCTCCAGTTCGCTGCGGCCGACCTCGCGATCGAGCGGGAGCCTGATCGTCCGGTAGGATGTCATGGTCACGGCCCCGAGCGGATGCATCGGTGCCGACAGCAGGCGGGCCACCTCGTCAGCAACCGTCTGTCCATTTGTCGCCGCAGCTTCGAACGATCCCTTGGGGATCGGTCCCGCGTCGCCGGCGCAACCCAGGCCGACAAGGGCGACCGCACCCGGATTGGCGGCTTCAATCCGGGCCGATGCTTCACCCGCCCAATCCGCATGGATCACATTGGGTCCGCCCACCGTGGTGCCATGGCACGCATAGCTGAGGAAGACGGCCTTCAATCGTCCCTTTGCGTCGCGCACGCGCAGCACCGGAAGCGCATGGTCGACCGGGCCGCCCTCCACTTTGCCAAATCCCACCCATTTCCCCTGCTCGATGCGGCGGCGATGGGTCGCGAACCCCACCCTGCCTTCGCCCCAATCGATCCATCCCGGCCTGCGGTCGTCGAGCGCCGCGCGTGCCACGGCGATGAGCTTCTCCTGCAGTTGGTCCGTGTAGCGCGAAACCCGCTCCGCCTGGTCGGCCGGGAGCGGCTTGCCAAAGGAAAACGGCAGGAGCCCACGAATCGCCGGAGCCGTGTGCGTGTGTGTCACCCCGATGGCAACCTGGGCACGGTCGAGCCGGTGACTTTGCTTCAACGCGGCAGCCACTGCATTCGAGATTTCTTCAGTAATTCCACAAATTTCCGCAGTGATCACGACGACGGGTTTCTCCGCATCGCCGCCGATGGCGATGGCCCGGGCATGGAGCGGAAGCACCGTCTGCCTCGCCTCCCCGTCGCGGTTGGCATAACCAATCAGGTGGATCGGAAGATCCGGCGTGATGTCGATCCCGGCGGCACCGACCATGACGGTCGGGGTCGGAGCCGCCTGGGCGAGAGCGGACAGCAGGAGGATCGCGACGGTGACTCTGACCATTGGCGTCATCATAAATCTTCAGCCTCCAGCGGCACCTGTGCCGCAGGCGGACCCGCACGTTCCAGCAAGCCCGGCATCGCCTGCCGTTGCCCGGGGGATGGCCCCGCAGGCCTTCATTCCGCAGGCAGCGGTTTTTGCGGGAACTCCCTGCCCAGAGCTCCCGCCAGGGTGCGGACGGTGGCCTTCCTCTGCGGATCGTCCGCGACATTCCTCGTTTCATCCGGATCCGACCGATGGTCGTACAATTCTGTCGCCACGACATGGCCCGTTGCCCAGTCGCGCCACTCCGTATACCGGAAATCACCCGTCCGGATCGAATATCCCATCGTCCTGCCCGCACCGCGTTTTCCCTCAAATCTCGGCTGCTGGCTGAACGCCGCCTGCCTCACGGTCGCATGCGGATTCACGAGTGCGGGACGGAGGCTCACGCCCTCAAGGTCCGCCCTCGCGGGCAGACCGCAGAGGTCCACCAGTGTCGGGTACAGGTCAAGTAGCTCGACGAATGATGCCGCGCGCCCGCCCGCACTGCCAACCCCAGGTGCCACGACGATCAGCGGCACATGCAGGTCCAGCTCGAAATCGGAGGTCTTGCCCCAGTAGCCATGCTCGCCGAGATGCAGCCCGTGATCCGACCAGAACACGATCACGGTGCGGTCAGCGATCCCGAGGCGGTCCAGTTCGTCCACGACCTTGCCCACCTGTGCGTCCAGAAAACTCGTTGCCGCGTAGTAACCGTGGCGCAGCTCACGCGCTGCCTCCGGGCTCCGTTGCCGCCGGAGCCCGGCTCCTTCCGGAATCGCGAATTCCGGTGCGCCAGTCGGAGGGTTCGGGTTGCGCAGCGGTTCTATCTCGTCCCGCCGATACATGTCCCAATAGCGCTTCGGCGGATTGAAGGGGGAATGCGGCTTCCAGAATCCGACGGCGAGGAAAAAGGGTTCCTTCCGCTTGTCCAAGTCACGAAGCGCCTTCACCGCCCCGGCCGCGACCCGTCCATCGAAATAGGCCTCGTCCGGCACGTCTCGCATCTCCGCCTCCTTGTCCACCGCCCCGTTCGGTGGCAGCGGGCCCGATCCCACTTCAGCCTTGTCGCTCGTGTGCTGTGCGAAGTGGAGGACGGCCGGCACGCTCCACGAGTCCGGATCGCCGGCGACCTTCTGGTGCCAGTTGTGAAAGATCTTCCCGATATCCTGGGTGAAATAGCCCTGCTGCTTGAAATACTGCGGCAGCGTGACCGCTCCGGGTGTCGTCTCGCGGAAGCGCGTCTGCAGCTTCCACACGCGCAGGGTGTCCGGCTTGAGGCCTGTGAGCACCGACGCACGCGACGGATTGCACAGGGCCTGCTGGCAATAGGCGCGTTCAAAGGTGACTCCCCGGCGCGCGAGCCGGTCGAGGTTCGGCGTCTTTGCCACCTTGTCGCCATAGGCGCCAAGGTTCGTGCGGAGATCATCGGCGACGATGAAGAGGACATTCGGCCTCGCCGCCGCGGACCTGGAGCCCAGGCTAAACGCGGCGAGGACGGCGACCAGCACCAGCCGGCCAGGTTGCCCGAGAACGGAGCGCAGGCGAAGGTAGATGCCGCTCTTGATGGAGAGTCGTCCCAGGCGGTTGCGCTGCAGGGTGGTCATTCTATCAATGGGCGGTCGGTGTGATGCGGAGGGGGTGGATCCCTAAAACTCCAGATTGGCGGTCAGGCGCCATTCGCGGCCTTCGCTGAGCTTGTACCGGCGGATATTGTCGCCCTGCAGACGCAGGATCAACGGATCGGTGTCGTTGAGGACATTGAAGACATTGAGCTGGAGGGAAAGTTTCCTGCCATGGCGCAGGCCGTGCACATTGTAACCCAGCAGACCGTCAACCCGCGAGTAGGCATTGCCATACTGCGTCGTTCCGGCGGCCAGATCGCGGCCGATGACGATCTTGCTCTGGCGCTTGAAGCCGGCGCCCACAAAGAAGCCCTTCAGCCGGCCGGAATCAAAGCCATATCGGGTGAACAGACTTCCCTTGTAACGTCGGTTGCCAAAAACCCTTTGCCCCTCCGTCTCGAACACCGTGTCCAGCTCGGAGCGGACAAAAGCCAGTTCCTGGGCGATGGTCTGGCCATTGCTGGTGACCAGATTCTGGTTGAAACTTTCGAAGAACGGAAAGTTATCGGCGACGTACGCCTTCACCTCGGGGCTGATGTTCTGTTCACTGGCGTCCGTGATCGAGAAGTTGGCGAGCAGCCGCCAGTTCCGGGTGAGATTGCCCATCAACTGGAATTCATAACCGCTGGAATCGAGATCATACACGCCGACGGTTGCGGCGCCGGTGGTGTGAGTGGCGGCCTGGGCCGCCGTGATGAGGTTGTTCGATACGAGTGTCTCCAGCACGCGGTCGGCCGTGGCGGTGAGCGTGGGGATCTCGCGTGAGCCGACGAGGTTCTTCCCATTGGTCTCGTAGTACACGGCCTTGGCATAAACCCTGCCGCCGAGCAGGGTCACCGCGATGCCGATGTCTTTCCCCTGTCCCTCGCGGGCGGGACCGCCGGCGCCGCCGATGATGACGCTGCGCGGGTTGGGGAGACCGAGGTTGGTCGCGTAATTCCCGAGCAGGGAGATGTGGGGGGTGAGGTGACCGACCAGACCGAGGGTCTTGGTTCTGCCCGTGAAATCGACATCAAGGCCGTTGGCATAGTCGATCATCAGGATGTTGGTCAGCGGATCGCGAATGTTCGGACCGCGGTCGATGGAACGCAGATTGTCGTAACGATAACCCAGATTGGCGATCAGCCGGCCCTTGAGGTAACGCGCCTGCAGACCGAGAAGACCGGTCTTCGTGGTGGTGGGCTGGTCGCCGGAACCCTGGCTGCGGGGTATCCACACCGAAGACAGCGTGCGACCGGAAATCGGATCGACTCGATTCGTGATGGGCCCCAATGACACATCGCTGTTGATATAATAGGTGCCCCAATCGCCCTCGGTGACATAATTGCGCCGCCAAACCTGGTTGGCGCCATTCTCCGGATTCGCATTGAAGGGATGTCCGTCCCAAAATTCACCCATCTGGCTGTTGGTGCTCCTGGCATCCTGATGCTCCGCCATCAGGACAAGGCGGTAGTCACCCCACTTGCCGGCGTCATGGCCGGTGGAGAACATGACACGGGCGGTGTCTGATTTTTCCGATTGCTTGGTGCGAAACCAGGCGGCTTCCAGCAGCAGTTGGCCTGCATACGGGTTGGGGGCGCCGTTGGGCAGGAACTGATTGGGATCTCCGACCAGGTTGCTCGAGGAAACCGTGGGATCCCTGGCATCCATTTTGAATTCCTGGTGATTGAAGGCCACCTCGAGGAAGGTCCTCGGCCCAAACCGGTGCTCCAGGAAGGCGGAATAGGTGTCGAAATCGCTCGAACGGAGCGCGCCGGGGCCGCTGACATTGATGGAGCGGTCGGTAAGCGCCGGATCGAGAATGATGGTGCTGCTCCCTCTGGTGGACATCCGTCCCGCCATGTTCATCAGGAGATCACTGTTGGCGATGTAGGTGACCCGTGCGTTGTTGTTGAACCGGAGCAGCCCCTGGGCGGCATTGGTGGGTACCGGGGACTTGGTGGTCGGGCGGCCGGCGTCGAGCCAATTCAGCGAGGCGTCGGTCAGGTTGAAGGGACGCGCGACATTTTCCCGGAGGATTCCACCTTCGTATTCAGCACGGATGCTGGTGGAGGGCGAAAACTTGTAGGTGGCCGCGAGGTGGATGCGCTTGTCCTGCTTGAATATAAATCGACGGAAGCTGTTTTCCTTCTTGTAAAGAGCATTGACGCGCACCGCCAGTTTTCCGTCACCGGCAACCTGATTCACGTCAACGGTGGCACGGTGGGAATCGTAGGAGCCATAGGCCAGCGAAGCCCTGCGGAAAGAACGGCCGCTGATCGCCCGCTTGGTCGAGGCATTCAGAAGGCCTCCCGCCTGAGCGATGCCGAAGAGGACTGAGTTCGGACCGCGCGAATCCTCGATCCGGTCGATATTGTAATTGTCGGTCGGAATTCCCCACTCGAAATAATTTCGAGCCAGGGTCGCGGGCAGCCCGCGCACGCGATAACCCTGAAAGTTGGTGACGAGCACGTTGTTGTTCGGCGCCGGGTTGTTGGCCGCGTCATTCAGCTCGAATTCCACGTTGTTGGCATAGGCGAGGGCTGACGTCATGTCGGTGGCACCGATGTCCGACAGGAACTCCTCCGTGAACACCGAAATGGAGGCGGCGGTGTCCTTGAGGCTCGTGTTCATCCGGCTGCCGGCCAGGGAATTGGCCGCGACATAGCCAACATCACCGTCACTCACCACCGTAAAGGGACTCAGTTGGATGGGCTCCTCATCCTCCGAAGGAACGTCGCGCGAGGTTCCGACCTGGGCGTGGGTCGAACCGGTAAAGAGGCTGATCACGGTGATCGCAGCCGCCCGTGGGATCAATCGGGAAGGGAACCAATGCATTGTATGGATGGGGTTGGAGAAATGAGAGCCCGCAACATCGACAAGCGCTCCATGCGTCAATGCTAGCCGCTTTGTCGTCTCCTGTCGTTAACCTGAATGGAAATTGATGTCTCCGGAATGGAACCGCGCCATGCCCGGCGATCACACACCTGCCGCGCCGCCGGATTTGAAAGCGTCCGGAGGAATGGCATCAGTCGACCCCAATCCCATTCCATCCGCGCATGGAGATTTTCCACGGCGACAAATGACATGCCGGGCAATCTCAGCCATGCTTCCCGAATTCTCCGCCCCGTCGTCATCCATGCCCCTGCTTCGCACGATCATCATCTCTTTCGTCATCCCCCTCGCGGTCTGGGCCGCGGAGCCAGGTCCGACGGTGTCCATCGACCTCTGGCATGGTGCTGTCCAGCGGATCGGTCATCTGGGTGCGGCCCAGGATGACTTCAACGTCCTGGGGCACATCGGGGCCTGGCGCGAAGTCGATACAATGCAGAAAGCGCCTGGGGATTACCAATCCTGCCTAACGCCCAGGCCGCTGC
>CAZOXB010000051.1:15264-18443 GCA_964583635.1 uncultured Opitutaceae bacterium
CTGGCGCGAAGTCGATACGCTCACGTGGTCCCTCAACAACCAGGCGGCGGTGCCCCTCAGCTTTCGGGCCTACCGTCGGCTCGTTGCCGACGGCGATTTCAACGCCGATGTGCCCATCGCACGGCTCAAGCCGGGTGCAAACACGGTTACGGTCACCGCCCGGCTGCGGGATGGCAGCGTGGCCTCCCGCAAAGTCACGCTGGTCAAGGAGACGGGCCGGAGTCCCTTTCCTTGTGAGATCACCTGGGCCAATGTCCGCAATCCGCAGGACGTCGGCCAGTACGTGGATGGCCGTTGGCGGCTCACCCCCGGCGGCCTGCGCACCGATCAGGTCGGCTACGATCGCATTTTTCTCATCGGGGAACGAACATGGACCGACTACGAGGTCCGCACGTCCTTCACGGTGCACGCGATCAAGGCCCAGGATGCCAGGGATGCCGCTGTCGGCCTGCTCGCCCGGTTCACCGGCCATGTCACCGGCGGACCCGCCCATTTTCCATCCGGACAGCCCAAATGGGGATACCGGCCGTTTGGCTGCATCGCCTGGCTGCGCTGGAGGGGCCTGCAAGCCGACCCTGCCCGGCCACAAACCCAGTTTTTTCCGGGAGCCCAGGATCGCCCGGTGGACCTCGGGGAATTCCCCTTCCGCATGGGCGAGGCGTACGCCGTGCGTTTCACCTGCCGCACATTGCCCGATGATCCGTCCGGCAAAGGCGTGACCCGCTACCAATTCAGGATCTGGCCCGCCAGCGAGCCCGAACCCGCCAACTGGACCTGGCAGCAGACGCAGACCAGCCGCGATGCGCTGCGTGCCGGCGGAGTCGCCCTGCTGGCCCATCATGCCGATGTCACCTTCGGCAACCTCATGATCACCCCCCTCCCCTGAACACACTCGCCATCGAGCACGCCTTTGCGAAACCGCGGTTTCAAATGGCGATCCGCCATCGCCTCCCCTATCTCAGGACTTTGGCCGCTCGAGCACGAGATCGCTCCATTCACCCAGCAGGCGTGCATCCATCCGCCATCCCGGAGCAGCGGCGGCGAACACCGCCCGCACCTGCTCGTTTTCCGACGCGAGGATGCCGCTCAGAACCAGCTGCCCCGCAGGGGCCACTGCTCCCACCAGCCGGGAGGCATGAGTCATCAGCACATCGGCCTGGATGTTCGCCAGAATCAAATCGGCATGCCGGCCGCCAAGGCCGGTGATCAAATCCGCCGTGGAGAATGGCACGCGTCCTTCCAGCCCGTTCAGCTCCGCATTCTCCTCACTCACCCGCACGGCTTCCGGGTCGTTGTCGAAGCCGGAAACCTGCACGAATCCCAAGCGCGACGCGGATAACGCCAGAATTCCCGAACCGCAGCCCGCATCAATGATGATTTCCGGACGCGATTCCTCCCCTCCTGTCAGCGGTCGCGCCTCCGCGTAGGCGACCAGGCGTTCGCAGCAAAGGCGGGTCGTTTCGTGATTCCCGGTGCCAAAGGCCAGCCCCGGATCCAGCCAGATCACGGCATGGCCCGGCGGCAGCACGAACGATTCCCGCTCCCAGACCGGCACCCAGTGCAGACGACCGAAAGTCCAGGCGCGGAAATGAGTCTTGTAGCTGTCGCGCCAATCCTGGTCCGCCAGTTCCCGGACTTCGGCCGTTCCACGCCTCCATTCGTCCGGAAGGACCGATTCCACCAGAGCCAGACCCGGCGCCACCTGGTCCTTGTTTTCAAAATAACCGGCCACCCAGGCCCGGGCCGTGGGCTTGTCCTCGAGCAGCATGAGTCGGCCATCCTCCAGGGAGGCAAGGGATTCCTCAATCTCACCGACGGCGTCGGGCGTGACTTCCAGCTTGAGTTCGAACAGAGGCATGACCTACGCCTAAAAACGCACAGGCCCTCGACGGCGAGAAGAATTCGTGACTCTGTGCCTGACGAGGCTGCACCTCAGACCAAGATCTCACGCGAAGGCGCGAAGACAAGGTGTTTGTCCTTCTTCGCGTCCTTCGCGGCTTCGCGTGAGATTTGTTTCCGCTGTTCAACCTGCACGTGAAACTCGACCCCTTCACAACGCGAAGTGCCGGATTAAAGGATTCTAGTCCTGCTCGATCACTGTCCGCAACACGCGGGCGAGGTCGGCGATGCGATAGGGTTTCGCGACAACGCCAAGGAAGCCGTGCGCCCGGTGGTTCGCCAGGATCGGGTCGCTGGAATAGCCGCTGGAGACGATCGCCCGCACACCCGAGTCAATCTTGAGCAGCTCCTCCATCGCCTGCCGCCCTCCCATCCCCCCCGGCACCGTCAGGTCCATGACCACCACGCGGAACGGCTGGCCGCTGGACAATGCCTCCGCGTAGGTGCTGACGGCGGCCGCGCCGTCGGAGACGGTCACCACCTCAAAACCGAGCCGGACCAGCAGTGCCTGCGCCATGGTACGGATGGTTTCCTCGTCGTCCATGAACAACACGCGACCGGAAAGCCGGTCTCCGACGGCGCCATGGGGAGCCGGCGTCGCCGGTGTCGTTGTCGCTGCGGGAAGCCAGAACCTGAAGGTGGTGCCCTTGCCCAGCTCGGACTCCACCTCGATGTGTCCCTGGTGCTTGCGGATGATCGAATACACCGTGGCCAGCCCCAGGCCGCTGCCGCTTTGCTTGGTGGTAAAATAAGGGTCGAAGATCCGCGCGAGGTGCTCGGGGCGTATGCCGATTCCAGTATCTGTCATGCTGATACACACGAACCGGCCGTCGCCGCGCGGCGAATCGCCGTTGAACCCGATCGATCCACTGTGGTTGCGCAGCCGCGCATGGATCCTGCCCCCCTCCGGCATCGCCTGCACGGCATTGATGACCAGGTTCTGGACAACCTGCCCGATCTGTCCCTTGTCGATGTCGGCCGGCCAGAGGTCGGGGGTGACATCGACCTCGCAGCTTACCTTGGAGCCATGCAGCGCAAACGCGGCGGAATCGCGCACGACCTCCGGCAGCCGCACGGCGCTGCGGACCGGATCGCCTCCCTTGGCGAACGTGAGCAGCTGCTGCGTGAGGTCACGCGCACGCATCGTGCCGCGCACCGCCTCGGCGAGCCAGCGGCCCGTCTTGCTGGCGGGCGCCGTATCGAGCTGGGCCAGGGTCAGGTTGCCCAGCACAACCGTGAGGATGTTGTTGAAGTCGTGGGCAATGCCGCCGGCCAGGATG
>CAZOXB010000052.1:0-18361 GCA_964583635.1 uncultured Opitutaceae bacterium
TGAAGCCGATGAAGCGCATTGAGGTCAGATTTAGTCTGGCGGTGGTGGCGCCGCTGCTCGATGTGATCAAGGCAGCCGGTGATTCCCTCGCCGATGCGCTCGCCGCGCCCAATCACCTGGCGGAGATCGAGCCTGAGCTGCGCAATGAATGGAAGCGGGACCTTCTGGCAGCACAAAATGCGGAGGTGCAGCAGTTGCTGGCGCTGTTTGACAGCGAGTTTTTCTCCAGCGGCATCATCGGGTTCGACGGAACCAATGCCGAACCCATCGTGCGCGCCTGTGCGGCTGTCCGCCTGCGTCTGCGCGAGCGCCATCTTGGCGGTCTCGACGAGGATTTGCTTGAGAGCGGCGATGTCGAACTGGAGGCACTGCCGGAGCCCGCACGCAAGGCATTCATGTGTTATCTCTTCCTCGCGACGATCCAGGAACTCATCATCCAGCACCTCGATTCCTCAATTCTGGAAAATTGAACGCGGTGTGTAATGCGGAAAATGCGGCACAATCACCTTCGCGTTTGACGAATGCGAAATGGAGCACCAACCTGTGCGCGACACCCTGCTGTGTTCGAGGTGCCTTCAATACACGCTCTTTGCCTTTGAAACAAATCGGGAGCCGCTATAACGTCGGTGGCTGCTAGGCCGTAAATCGGAAAGCAACAAGCCGGCGTCGGGGCGCCCACCTTAGCTTAAAAAGGTCCTGAGCCTTTGGGCATACGGCATTAAAGTGGGGTGTCACTTTTTTCTCTCCCATGAATCCCCACGAATCCATCGCGCTTCATATCCTTCACGTGTTCGGCGCGATCCTCTTGATCGCCTTTACGTTTCTGGCCTTTGCGGCTCCGGCAACCTCACGAAAGGCGGTCATGATCTGGACGGGTATCGCCAACCTCCTGATTCTGCTCACCGGCATCCGCATGTGGCAGGGGATTTATGGTTTCTCGGGAGGTTGGGTGATCGTCAAGGTGATCGTTTGGTTGGGCTTGGCCGCTATTGCCGGCATTGCCTATCGAAGGCCCGAGAAGGCCAGAGGATTGATGTGGGCCACGCTGATTCTCTCCGCGATTGCGGTGGTGATGGTGTATGCACAGCCCTTTTGAGCTGATCCGCAATTGGGTGGGTCTCCATCCCGTTTGATTTCCCGCTCGCGCTTGCGGGGCATCCGAGCCGCCTGCGCTTCCATGCGGTCAGGCATCCCTCCCGGGCAATTGCCTTTGCCGGGTCTCGCGACAAGATTTCCGGCATGGGCACGCTTTGTGGACTCTGGATAGCAGACGATGGCGTCGCCCACCTGTCGGTGGCTGCGGAGGGCGGAGGGCGGCGGGAACAGGTGGAACCCATGCGGCCGTTTGCCTGGGCCAGCGCGGAAGTGCCGGGAGACCTGCCGGAAGGCATCACCCAAACCGGTTTGCGTGGCCAGGCCGCCTTCCCCGTGCTCGTGCGTGCCGGCACAACGAAAGCCTACGACGCCTGGCTGGACCTGGCGGGAGTCGCGGGGGTGACGATTGACGTCGTCCGGCCATTGGAGACGCAGTTTCTGCTGCAGACGCGACAAAGACTCTTTGCGGAGATGCCGTACTCCCACTTGCGCCGTTGCCAGCTCGACCTGGAAACCGGCTCCGAGGACGGCTCGTTCAGCGATCCCTCGCGTCCGGGTGATCGCATCCTTGCCATCGGCCTCCGGTTCGGTGCGGTGGATCGCACGCTGGTGCTGAGCGAGATGAACGATGCGTCGGAGAAGGAGTTGCTCGAGGAGTTCAACCGCATCGTCAATGAGGAGGATCCCGACACAATCGAAGGTCACAACGTGTTCAAATTCGACCTGGATTTTCTTCGCGTCCGCTGCCGCCGCCTGAGGGTGCCGTGTCAATGGGGACGCTTTGGCCAGAAGGCTTCCTGGCGAAACAGCCGTCTCAAGGTGGCCGAACGATGGATCGATTTCCCGCGTTGTGACATCCCGGGCCGCACCGTGGTCGATTCCTACCTGCTGGTCCACCTTTACGACATCGGTGCACGCGAGCTGACGTCCTTTGGACTCAAGGACGTGGCCGTGATGTTTGGCATCACGGCCGAAGATGCGGAGGCGCGGGGAACCCGCACCTACATCGACGGCGCGTCCATTCAGGATGCCTTCCTGCACGATCGGCAGCGCTTTCTGGCCTATCTCGCCGACGACCTGCGGGAGACGCGCGGGATCGTCGACCGTCTCCTGCCGACGTATTTTGAACAGGCACGCACTTTTCCCATTCTGCTGCAGGACGCGATGCTGCGAGGGGCTACGGCGAAGATAGACCTGTTGTTCCTCGAGGAGTATTACCATGCGGAGGAGTCCTGCCCGCTACCATCGGAGGTTCAGCCGTTCGAGGGTGGCTTCACCCGGAGCTTTCATGAAGGCGTCTTCCGCCATGTGCTGCACTTTGACGTCGCTTCGCTTTATCCGAGCCTGCTCCTGGCCATCGGTCGAAATCCAAGGTCGGATACCTTGGGGGTGTTCATTCCCCTGCTGTCCCGGCTGCGGGACTACCGCCTGCGCTACAAGCAGCTCGCGAAGACCGCTCCCACGGAGGAGGAGCGTTCCGAGGCGCATGCACGGCAGGCGAATTTCAAGATTCTCATCAATTCGTTCTACGGATACCTTGGATTCTCCGGAGCGCGTTTTGGTGATGGCGAGCTCGCGGCAGAGGTCACGCGTCGCGGACGGGATCTGCTGCAGCAGCTGATAGCGGAGTTTCAAAAGCACGACTGCATCATCCTTGAGGCCGACACCGATGGCATCTATCTGTCGTCGGAGCGATATTCTGCAACGCCCGAGGCACTGCTCGCTGCGGTGACAGGCGTGCTTCCCTCCGGAATTGAGCTCGAATTCGATGGACGCTTTGATGCGATGTTCTGCTACAAGGCGAAGAACTATGCCCTGCGCGACGGTGGATCCGTGATCTTTCGCGGCAGCGCCCTGCGATCGCGCGGCATGGAGCCCTACCTGAGAGACCTTACCGACGGGATGGTTCATTTCCTGCTGGGACTGAGTACCGTGTCGCCGGAAGCAAGGATCGGGGAATTTCGGCAGCAGATCTCCAGCCGAACACTCCCTGTCGATCAACTGGCACGAACGGAGAATCTCAGCATGGGATCGGACGCGTATGAGAAATTCATTGCCGGAGGAGGGAAACCCCGCCGTGCAAGCGCGGAGGCGGCGCTTCAGCTTCCCACCCGGGCACGCATGGGCGACCGGGTGTCCTATTACATCTCCACCAAGCGGAAGGGTGCCGGCAGCGACTGGCAGCGGGCACGTCCGGTAGCCCTTTTTGATCCGGTTCTAGCGCCTTACGATCCCGTTTACTACCTGGAGAAGCTCGATGATTGGATTGAACGGTACGGCGCCCTGCTGGGCATCAGGCCCGAGCAGGAGCAGGCGGAATTCCGGCTGGAGTAGGGGATGCCCAAGCTGAGTTCAAGGGGTGTCGGGCCGCATGCTGCCTGGCGGTGCGGGTGCATGAGCGCATCAGCTCCAACTGAGATCGGTCTTGGAGAAGGGAAGTGTGCGGATGCGTTTGCCGGTGGCGGCGAAGATGGCGTTGGCCACGGCGGGAGCAAGCGGCGGCAACGCGGGCTCGCCGAGTCCGGTCGGCGGATTGTCGGTGAGATTGAAATGAACCTCGACGTGCGGCGCATCCTTGATGCGCAGCAGCGGATACTCGTGAAAGTTTCCGGTGAGGACACGACCGTTGGCGAGGGAGATTTCCTGCAGCGTGGCGGCGCTGACGCCATCGACGATCGATCCGGCGACTTGATTCTCCGCTCCACTCGGGTTGACGATTTGAGACCCGATGTCCCCAACCACAACGACGCGCTCGACTTTGAGGTCGCCGTCCTTGGAAACCTTTACCTCGGCAACGTTGGCGAAATATCCGCGGTGGCTGAAATGGAAGGCAATGCCCTGTCCCTGTCCCCGCGGGAGCTTCTTTCCCCAACCGGCCTTTTCCGCGACGAGCTTGACAACGGCATGCATGCGGGCGGCGTCGTAGCCGTTGGGACGTTCGCCCGGCGTCGTAACCATGCCACGGTCCTTCAGCAAGGCCAGTCGGACATCGAGGGGATCGCGTTTTGCGGCGGCGGCGAGCTCATCGATGAAGCTTTGAAACACCCATCCGAAGACACAACTTCCCGGAGCGCGCCAAGGGCCCATCGGAACATGACAAACGATCATCGACTGCTCGGCGCGGTAGTTGGGCAGAAAACGGGCGGGAAATTCGTCCGGCGACAATTGGCCGCCACTGCCCGGGGACTTTCCCTTGGCATTGCCAAAGGTGACGAAGTGATTGCTCCAGGCGACGATGTTTCCGGCCGCATCGACTCCACCCTTGAGGTAATGCATTCCGCCGGGACGGAAATGGTCGTGGCGCAGGTCGTCCTCACGCATCCACGTGAGTTTCACCGGCACATTGACGCGGTGGGCGATTGCTGCGGCCTCGACCATGAAATCGCTTCCGAGGCGTCTTCCGAAACCCCCGCCGATACGGGTGATGTTCACCTTGATCTTGGACTTCGGCAACTTGAGGACGTCGCTGATGAGATCCTGACCACCGGCCGGCCTTTGGGTGGGCGCCCACAACTCCATCACGCCATCCTTGAAATGGGCGGTGCAGTTCTGGGGCTCCATGTTTGCATGGGAGACGAACGGATAAATGTACCTGGCCTCGACGGTCGATGACGCCCGCTCGAGCGCCTGCGCCACATCGCCGTCATTGCGGAGCCGTTGCTCGCCCGGTCCGGAAGCGAGTGTTTCCGCCGCGGCGAGATAGGAGCTCCAGCTATCATTGGCATGGGGGCCCTCATCCCATGTCACTTTCAGGCGGTCCCGGGCACGGAAGGCGATCCAAGTGGAATCGGCAAGAATTGCGACTCCGGGCATGAGCCCGTTGAGGTTCGACGTGCCCTCGATCACGAAGGCATCTTTCACACCGGGCAAGGCCTTGATCTCGGTGAGGTTTGCCTCCTTCACCTTGCCGCCGAATACCGGACATTTCACGTAAACGGCGTATTGCATGCCGGGCCGCACCTGGTCGATGCCGAACAGGGGCTTGCCGGTGACGATTGCGGGGTTGTCGACGCCGCCAATGCGCTGACCGATTATCTTGAAATCCTTCGGCGCCTTGAGGGTGACCGACTTCAGATCAGGCACCGGAAGATTTGCCGCGTCGATTGCGATCTCGCCGTAACTCAAGGTTCGGCCCGAGGCCGGATGATGAACCTGTCCGCTCGCAGCGTGGCAGGATTCGACGGGCACGCCCCATCTTAGCGCGGCGGCGTGAATGAGCATCATTCGTGCCGAGGCACCAATTTGTCGTAGCGGAGTGTAGCATCGAGGTGTGGCGGTGCTGCCTCCGGCCACCTGGACGCCGTAGATGGGATCCAACGGTGCCAGCTCGATGGTGATGGCCTTCCAGTCCACCTCGAGCTCCTCGGCAACCAACATGGGCAGCGAGGTGCGCACACCCTGACCGCCTTCAGGCGAATGGGCGGCGATGTGGACGTCGCCGTTCGTCCCGATCCGCACAAATGCGTTCAGGGACGTTGCGCCATCGGTGGTGTTCTTGGTGATGACAGGGATTTCGTTGCCGAGGGCTTCGTCAGAGAATTGCAGCGTGGTGCCGAGTACCAAGCCGCCGCCCGCGAGGGCGGAGAACTTCAGGAAGCCGCGGCGGTTGAGAGGGGAATCAAGCGTCGTCATGGGATGTCGTGCAGGCTGGCAGGCATGCGAACCTCGGTGGGTCCGGGGAGGCGATGCCCCGCAACAAGAGTGACGGGGCGCGCAGTTGCGTCAATCCATGCTGGCATCTTGAAACGATGATTCTTTCGGCAGATTCGAGACGTGAACCGCAAGTCTATGGTGTTTGGTGCGTCGCGCGTCAGATCTGCAACGGAAGAGAAGGGTAGGAGGAAATGTGCAGGGGCAGGTTCATGGCGGTCTGTCAGCCGCTTGTCATTCTTCGCCGTTTACTATCGGGTTCATTTGCCCGATCCTTGCGCCCACCCACGTTTCGTGAGGCGATGCCATCCTTGCCCATTTTCCCATGTCCCAAAAAATCAATATCGCGATCATCGGCCTCGGTTTCGGGGCGGAATTCATTCCCATCTATCAAGCGCATCCGAACGCAAACCTGGTCGCGGTGTGCCAGCGCGATCCGAAAAAGCTGGCGGCCATTCAGTCCGCATTCGGCATCGCCAAGGGCTACGCGGATTACGATGAGCTGCTGAAGGATCCCGAAATAGATGCGGTTCACATCAACACGCCGATTCCCGATCACGCGGGGCAGACCCTCAAGGCGCTCAAGGCGGGAAAACACGTCGCCTGTACGGTCCCGATGGCAACCTCGATTGCCGACTGCCGGAAAATTGTGGAGCTCTGCCGGAAGACCGGCCGACGCTACATGATGATGGAGACGGTGGTGTATGCGCGCGAGTTTCTGTACATCAAGGAAAAATATGAACGTGGGGAACTGGGAAAGATTCAGTTCCTCCAGGCCAGTCATCAGCAGGACATGGACGGATGGCCCAATTATTGGCCGGGGCTGCCTCCAATGTGGTACGCCACCCACTGCGTCGGGCCGATGCTTGCCCTGACCGACGCCAAGGCGGAGTATGTTTCCTGTTTCGGCTCCGGCACAATCCGGCCGGAACTGATCAAGCACTATCAATCGCCCTTCGCGGTCGAAACGGCGCATGTGAAATTCAAGGACTCCGATCTTACGGCCCGCATCATCCGCTCACTCTTTGATACGGCCCGGCAGTACCGTGAAAGCATCGATGTCTATGGTTCAAAGCAGTCCTTCGAATGGTCGCTGATCGAACACGAGCCGCACGTCCTGCACACGGCCAAGCGGCCCGAGCACAGGATTCCGAAGAAGATCAAGGTTCCCGATTATGCCAGGCGTCTGCCCGCCGGGATCCGGAAGTTCACTACCAAGGGAGTTTATGATCTCGGCAAGAAGACCCATCTGAGCTTTACCCAGGGCGCCGGCCACGGAGGATCGCATCCCCATCTGGCACATGAATTCCTGACGGCACTGGTTGAAGGGCGGGAACCGTATCCCAATGCCACCAAGTCGGCCAACTGGACCTGCGTTGGCCTTTGTTCCCATGAGTCCGCGCTTGCTGGCGGCCGGATCGTGAAATTGCCGGAGTTTACGCTCGCGTGAGTGTGAAGGGTGTCATCGCAGCCGCACGGGCCGTCCTGGCGGCGGCACGTTGTCCAGGCGTGGGGTTTCGCACCCCGGTTCGGGGCGCATGGTGGGTTGCGCTGGCCGCAATGCTTTTTGCCTTGCCGATGGGTACGCTCACGGCGGCGGACGCAAGACACATTGTCTTCGTTGCGGGTCCAAAGAGCCACGGACCGGGGGCGCATGAATTTCCCGCCGGCTCAAGGCTCCTTGCAGAGGCGATCAACGCGAGTGGCATGCCGGTGTCGGCGAAGGTAGTTCTGGGCTGGCCCGCTGATGGTGCGGAGCTGCGGGCGGCCGACCTGATCGTGCTGTATTCGGACGGATTGGAAAAGCACGTTGCCCGGGGGCAGGGCGGGTGGCTTCGTGAGCGGCTGAACCAGGGGAAATCCGTCGCGGTCCTGCACTTTGCATTGGAGGCACCGGAGGACGATCCGGACCTGCAATCCTTCCTCCTCGATGCGATCGGCGCTCGCTTCGAGGTAAACTGGTCGGTGAATCCGATCTGGACCCTGGTCGGCTCGCCCGATCCCGGACATCCGGCGTCCCGGGGGGTGGGACGTTTGAACGTGGAGGACGAATGGTATTATCACTTGCGGCTGCGCGACGGACCCCGCCTCCCTGCCTCCTTGCTGAGCGTCGTGCCTCCCGAGGGGTCGCTTGGGCAGGACGGCCCCCGATCCGGCAATGCTGCTGTGCGGACCGCATTGCAGCGGCTCGAGCCGCAACTCGTCGCCTGGACCTTCACGTCGGGGCAGGGCGCACGGGGCTTTGGTTTCACCGGCGGCCATTTTCACCGCAACTGGTACAACGAGGATATTCGTCGCCTGGTGTTGAATGCCTTGGTGTGGTGTTGTGGCCTCGAAGTGCCGGCGGGGGGCGTGGTTTCACCCGCGCCGCGGGAGCCCATCACGGCGACGCTGGACGAAGCGATTGCCCGCGGGGACCTCGACGACGTGAAGCGTCATCTCGCGCTTGATCCGTCGCGGGTGCAGGGTGCGGCTGGTGCGAAGCTGACGCCGCTGCACCAGGCGATTCTCCGTCGGAAGCCGGAGATCGTGGCGTTGCTGCTGGCGGCGGGCGCGAGCCCGACGGCGCCGGATTCCTCCCATCGTTCCCCGTTGCATCTGGCGGTCGAACGCGGTGATGCCGGCATGGTGGAGATGCTCCTGCTGGCGGGAGCGGATCCGGCCGTCCGCGACAGCCGGGGCTGGACACCGCTGCATCACGCGGCTGCCAAGAATCAGATCGAGATTGCGCGTCTTCTCCTCGATGCACCCACGGATCCCAACATCCGGAGCGAGCTCGGTGGAACGCCGCTGCACGAGGCAGCGGCGAGCGGCAGCGTTGCCATGGCTCGTCTCTTCATCGATCGTGGCACGGATCCCCGGATTCGTTCCAAGACGGGGGCGACCGCGTTGGACATCGCCCGCGAATTCAAGAACACCGAGGTCATCGCGTTCCTCGAAAAGCTTCCGAAATGACGCGGGCGGGCGCCAAGGCTTCCGCCCGGCTGCTTGCATCATTTGCTGAGGCCGAGATCGCGCCAGCGTTCAAGTTCGTGATCGATGACGCGGGACATGGCATGCAAGGCCAGGGCGGGCGGCTTGCGGCGCAGGTACAGGCCGAATGCCAGGGTGCCCATGGCCTGCCAGGCCCCGACCGGTTCGCGCGGATCCGTCCATGCGCGCGAGAGGTATTCCCAGCACCAGCGGCGCGCCGCCAAGGCGCCGAGTGTATCGCGCCATTTCAAGGTCAGGCGAAAGGTGTTCTGCTCGTCGTGAAGCTTGCGCCCCGGTGAACTGCTCACATGGTGCCGCACGGTACTCTTGAGCGCGACGGCGTTGACCTTGTTGGCTTCCCGAAGGCGCAGACAGAAATCCACGTCCTCGCAGCCGTTGACAAAGCGCTCGTCAAATCCGCGCAGGTCGTTCCATAGCCGGCTTGAAACCAGCAAACAGGCGCCGGTGATCGCGTCCACGCTGCGAAAGCCGCGGATCAGGGACCAAGGCGAACCGCCGCGGCGGTCGCGGATGTGCTCGGGTTTTCCCTTTGTGTTGATGCGGATTCCCGCGTGATCGAGCGAGCCGTCACTCATCCGGATCTGGAGATTGCCGATGGCCCCGGCTCTTGCCCCGAGACGATCATGAACGGCCAGCATGGGCTCGATCCAGCGTGGCGTCAGCAGCAGATCGTTGTTGAGAAATACGAGGATCTCTCCGCGGGCGGCGGCGGCTCCGCGGTTGCAGGAAACGGCGAAGCCTTCATTCGCGGTGTTTCGGATTGCGCGAATGTTGCCAGTCGCGATCGCATCAAGCCAGCGAGGCGTGTCGTCACGGCTGGCATCGTCAACGAGAATGAGTTCCCACCCGGGGGATTCGGGGACTGTGGCATGCAGGCTCGCCACCAAGGCCTGCGTCAGAGGCAGGCAGTTGTGGAGCGGAACGATGAAGGATACCCGCGGGTGTGCCGACGACAGGGGCATCGCAGGCATCGGCATTCAAGGGACTGCCCGGTCAGGCCAGCAAGCGGCGGAGGTAATCGCCGTAGGTGGATTTGCCGAGACGCTTGATCTGGGCATTGAGGGCGTCGCGATCCAGCCAGCCCTGGCGCCAGCCGATCTCCTCGAGGCACGCGATCTTCAGGCCCTGCCGATTCTCGATCACGTGCACGAATTGGGCCGCATCAAGCAGCGAGTCGTGGGTCCCGGTGTCAAGCCACGCGGTGCCCCGCCCAAATATCGCCACGTGGAGGTTGCCCTGCTCCAGGTACCGGCGGTTGAGGTCGGTGATTTCCAGCTCCCCACGCGCCGAGGGCTTGAGGTCGCGCGCGAGGCGGACCGCGGACTCATCGTAGAAGTAGAGGCCGGGGACCGCAAAGTTTGACTTGGGTTTGGCTGGTTTCTCCTCAAGCGACAGGACGCGTCCATCCGCGCCGAATTCGACGACGCCGTAGGCGGTGGGATTGGCCACGTGATAGCCGAACACTGTGGCGCCGTGGATGCGGGCGTTGGCGGCCTCCACGGATTTCTGAAAATCATGTCCGTAGAAGAGATTGTCACCGAGCACGAGTGCCGAGGGGGTGCGACCGTCGAGGAAGCCGACGTCCGAGGCGATGAGGAAGGCTTGTGCCAATCCGTCGGGGCTCGGCTGTTCCGCGTAGCTGAGGGCAACGCCAAATTGGGAGCCGTCGCCGAGGAGTCGCTGAAAGAGCGGCAGATCCTGCGGGGTGGAGATGATCAGGATCTCCCGGATGCCGGCCAGCATCAGCACGGAAAGTGGATAATACACCATCGGTTTGTCGTAAACCGGCATCAGCTGCTTGGAGACGGCGATCGTCAGCGGGAAAAGTCGCGTGCCGGACCCTCCGGCGAGCACGATGCCGCGGCGGGCGGAGGAGGGGGAGGGGGTGAATGTGGTCACGTCAAATTTCTTCAGGAGGCAACACCCAGACGCTGGCGCTGATAGCTGCGCTGCGTGATTTCGGCGGCCCAATCGCGATGCCCGAGATACCAGTCGACTGTCTTCTCAATCCCGGTATCAAAGTTTTCGGCTGGCACCCACCCGAGCTCCGCGCGGATCTTCGTGCTGTCAATGGCATAGCGGCGGTCGTGTCCGGGGCGATCCGCCACGAAGGCGATCTGGGTCGCGTAGGATCTGCCGTCGGCGCGAGGACTCTTCCTGTCGAGCAGCGCGCAGATGCGCCGCACGATCTCCAGATTCGGGCGCTCATTGAGCCCGCCGACGTTGTAGGTTTCGCCCACCCGGCCCTTGCGAAGCACCAGCCAGATGGCGGTCGCGTGGTCCTCGACGTAGAGCCAGTCGCGAATCTGCTGGCCGTCGCCGTAGACGGGAAGCGGTTTTCCCTCCAGGGCGTTGAGAATCATCAGGGGAATCAGCTTCTCGGGAAAATGATACGGACCGTAATTGTTCGAGCAGTTGGTCGTGAGCGTGGGCAGTTTGTAGGTGTGCTGAAAGGCACGCACCAGGTGATCACTGGACGCCTTGGATGCGGCGTAGGGCGAGTTGGGTTCGTAAGGGCACTCCTCGTTCCACGGGGCATCGCCGGGTTTGAGCGTACCATAGACCTCGTCGGTGGAAACGTGCAGGAAACGAAAGGCTTCACGCCTGCCCTCCGGGAGGGCATTCCAATAACGGCGGGTCGTGTTCAGAAGACGCAGGGTGCCGAGCACGTTGGTCTGGACGAAGGGCTCGGGAGAGTCGATGGAGCGGTCGACATGACTCTCCGCGGCGAAGTTGAGGATCGCACCGATGTCGTGTTCCCGGAGGATGCGTGACGTGAGGGCTTCGTCACCGATGTCGCCATGGACAAAGACGTAGCGTGGATCGGCGGCGTAATCGGCAAGATTGGCCGGATTGCCCGCGTATGTCAGGGCGTCCAGGTTGACCAGCTTGGCGACAGCGCCGCCGTTTTCCCGCAAGCGTTGACGGATGAAATTGCTGCCGATGAAACCGCAGCCTCCCGTTACAAGAATGTTCATGGTTCGCGAGGTCTGGGCGATTTCGAAGGGTGACGGCAGGGGCATGCTCTCAAGCCGCGGCCTGCCAGTTGCGCAAATCCCGGGCGATGGCCTCGCGCACGTCTGTCATGCGGATGCCGACGGACGCGAGCTTGGCGGAAGACATCACGCAGTTGCTGCGCGGCGTCTTGGCTGCCGTTCGCATGAACTCCGTCTCGTCCTTGAAATACTGGAATTCCTTCCTGCAGATGCCACTTTCCCGGATGAGCGTGGCCACCTCGCGCGTGGTGATCTCGCCGGGGTTGGTCAGGTTATAGGTGCTGAACGGCACTCTCTTTTCCCAGCATGCGAGCGCCGCGGCGACAAACTCGTGCAACTGGGAGATCGAATTGGTGGCGTCGAGCAGCGTGTGGTAGCGCATCAGCTTGGTGAGGTAGTTGCGCGGGCTGTCGATGTGATCGAACGGAATCCGCAGCCTCCAAACATAGACATTCGGATGGCCGGTGAGGACTTCCTCGCCGAGCGCCTTGGTGCCGCTGTAGAACGAGCAGTTGTTCTGACGGAAGGTGAAATTGGGCACATCGCTTTCGCTGAACGGCGTGCCGTCAGCACGGGCTCCGGTAAAAATGCAGCCACTCGAAACGTGCCCCCACGGAATGCCTGCGTTCTCGCACGCGGCAGCGATCTTGCCGGGCAGGACAGCGTTGCCGAGAAGGCACTCGGCCTTGTGCAATTCACAGGCGTCCACGTTGGGCTTTCCGGTGTAGCCGGCAGCATTGATGACAAACTCAGGTCGATCCGCCTTGAGTGCGGTGGTCAATGCTTCGACATTTGCGTAATCCAGCTCGCCTCGACGCAACGTCCTGAAGGAAATTCCCTTGCGCGATAGCAACTGTTGAAAGGCATGGCCGACGTATCCGGAGCCGCCGAGCAGATAGATCATAGACAGCGACGAGGGTTACGGGGAAACCAAGGGGCCTCAAGGCGAATCCCGCGTGGGGAATTCCCCATGCTGAAGTGCACGCGTGGAATCGGTGGAGTGGACATCAATGATCCTGGTTCACAATGGCCGAAATCGGTTGGCATGTGCGTGTGGGGCGCCTCAGGCTGTGAGGCTCCTGATTTCGATCGAGAACTGATGACGCTCTGGCTCTACCGATTGGCTTTTCTGCCTCTCCTGATCCTGTCCGCGCCGTATTATCTGCTGCGAATGCGCAAGCGGGGCGGGTACGGACGTCACTTTGCAGATCGTTTTGGCGCGCTCCAACGGATTCCAACAAGACGCCCGGGCGTAAAGAGGCTGTGGATCCAGGCCGTCAGTGTGGGTGAACTGCTGGCGATCGGTCCACTCCTGGAACGCCTTGCCCGGCAATCGGACCTTGAAGTTGTTCTCACGACCACGACGAGCACCGGCTTCAAGCTGGCCGAGGAGCGTTACGGGTTGCTTGTCGTGGCGATCGCGTATTTCCCGATCGACTTCTGGTTCTTTTCAGCGCGTGCGTGGAAACGCGTTCAGCCGGATCTGATGGTGCTGGTGGAAGGCGAGTGGTGGCCTGAGCATTTTGCGCAGGCACGTCGACGTGGGGTTCCGATCCTTTCGATCAATGGACGCCTCAGTGATCGGAGCTTTCGGCGGATGCGCCGGGTCAGAGGTGTCATTCGCAGGCTGTTTGGCGGCGTCAGGCTGATTCTGGCCAGTTCCGAACAGGATCAGCGTCGCTTTTGCGAGGTCGGCTTTCGAGCCGATCAGGTGATTCTCACCGGCAATCTCAAGCTGGACCTATTGTTACCGCCTCCCGACCCGAATCGTCTCGAGGAGCTGCGCCAAGCACTGGGATTTCCGAAGGGGGAGTTCGTCCTGCTCGGTTCCTCGACTTGGCCGGGCGAAGAGCGGGCGATGATGGCTGCGTTTCGGTCGTTGCGCGAGCGCGGCATGGCCTGCCGCCTCCTGCTGGTTCCCCGACACGCCGAGCGGCGGGAGGAAATCACGCGGGAATTGGAGCGCACGGGCTTCACGTTTCACTTGCGTTCGAAAGGGCCCGGCACCGGTCTCGTGGACATTCTGCTTGGCGACACGACGGGCGAGCTGCGACGGTTGACCCAGGTGGCAGATCTCGTGTTCGTGGGAAAAAGCCTGCCGCCTCATCAAGGGGGACAAACCCCCATTGAGGCCGCAGCGATGGGAAAACCGGTGCTGTTCGGACCGAGCATGAGCAATTTTCGCCCCATCGCCCAAGATCTGGAGGCGTGCCATGCCGCGCGAGTCGTGAACAACGATGCAGAATTGACGAGGAGCGTGGTGGAACTCGCCGAAAACGATTCCCGCCGAACGGAAATGTCGCTAGCGGCCCAACGCTGGCATCATGCCAATGTGGGAGCGTTGGATCGTACGCTCGCGCTCATCAGATGCCAACTGGGTGTCCTGGAGGACAATAAACCGTTGGGAACGCATGAGTAGTACTTGAGGAGTCGTCATGGCCGCGGAGAAGGGCCGACCATGGGCGGGATTGGCATCAGGATGGCGGGCGACTGGCGCGGGAGTCTGTTCGACAGGAGGATTTCCGCAATCCCTCATCCGAAGGGATTGTTCCGGGTTGGATGCGGTCCAAGATAACAAATTTGGGTTGCGGGTCCTTTGGGTCGATCTACAACCGATCCTTTTAGCTGGATGCAAACTCACGGTCCCAAGCGCGTCTATACCCCAAAATCGGTCGAGTTTTGGTTTGAGAGACTGTCGAACGAATGGGAGTCGATATTTTCAGCCCGCCAGTTGGTCGAAGGAGCGCGGATGTACCGGCAGGGTGAAGTCCGTGAATTGGAACTTACGGATAAAGATGCCATTGTGCATCGACGTATCGAGAAGAAGGATGAGTATGCAGTCATCGAGTGGAGCTCGGATGGTTTGAGCGTACGATCGTCTTCGACGGACTTGGACATAGCAAAAGCGTTGGCGGTCGCTGGCCTGCACGAAATCGAGGAACTGGTGGCCGATGAGATCTCACCGTTGCCGGATGAACTGGCCAAACCGGAAGTCCACGGTGTCTTGTCGGCGTCGGCGGGTTCGGCGGCTGCTGGGCCGCGCTTGTCTGAGGAGCATGATCATTCCGCAACTTCGCTGCAAGCAGGCAGCCAGACGACTCTCCAACCGGATGGCCATGGCCGGGGAGCAAATTCGTTGCCGGGTTCGAACGGTCATGCTTTGGCCAATGGCGAGGTGCCGGGAGCATCGTCGCGTGTTCAGGGATCAGCGGCATCCACGGTTCCCGGGCGCGGGGCGGCTGCCGCGGTTGGCACGAGGCCAACGGGTCTGATCAACAGCGGTCCCGCGCGACCGTTGTTGCTGGTATTTCAAACTCGAACAGAGGGGCTGATCTTCCAGGCATTTTGGCGGAATCCCGACAATTCACGGGCCGCCGCGCACGGGATCGGTGCCCAGGCTGGTGCCAGCGGCCAGGTTTCCGTCACTTCGAGCGAACGCGCGAAGTTGATCGGCCTGGCTGCCTACGCTCGCAAGGCGCACTTTGCCTACAGTGCGGAGAACGGCGTTTACACGCTCTCCTCGGTGGTGGAGATCCCGAATTTCCTGAAGGGCACGCTGCCGGCGTGGAAACGGCTCTTCGTCGTGGAGCTGGACGAGGCCGTGATCCGTTTGTTGGAAGGGCCGTTGTCCATTGAGATCGAGGCGGTGGCCGAGCGCCGTGGTGCGCGGAGCGAGGGTGCGGGCACCCTCGACCTGCGATGGATATTCCGCGCCGGCGAGCGGATGCTGACTGACGACGAAGTCGCGTTGGTTACCAGGAGCGGCACGAATCCGATGATTCTGCCCAGCCTGGGCATCGTGACACTGCCGATCGAGAAACTGGCCTCCGTGAACGCCTGGCAGAGGAATGTCGCTGATTCCCATGCGGACGGCGCCCTTTCACCCTACCTGATATTTTCGCTCTTCAATGACACGCGCCTGAAGTTGACGCTTTCCCCCGAGCTCGAAGCCTGGAGGCAGAAGGTGTTGTCACCGGTTACGGAATCCCGGACGTTGCCGACACTGCTGCGCCCCTACCAGCGGCGTGGCGTGGAATGGTTGGCTCACCTCTGCGACAACGGTTGCCATGGCCTGCTCGCGGATGAAATGGGTCTGGGAAAAACGCTTCAGATCCTTTCGCTGCTCTCCATTCGTGGCATCAGCGATCGTCCCGGCCTGATCGTTTGCCCGGCAAGCGTCGTGCCCGTCTGGCGGGAGGAAATCGCGCGCTATTTCCCGGGGCTGGCGGTTGATGTTCTCAAGACCAACAACGACTTCTCGACGCGCAAGGATCCCGTTCTCTGGCTGGCGAGCTACACCCAGTTGCGCAAACACCGCCCCCTCCTCGAAGCGGTGGATTTCGGCTATGCGGTCCTCGACGAAGGGCAGTTCATCAAGAACCCCGATGCGAAGGTGACCCAGACCTGGTTCGCCATCCGGGCCATACATCGCATCGTGCTGACCGGGACTCCGCTCGAGAACCGGCAGCTCGACCTGTGGAGCATTTTTCGATTCCTTCTGCCGGGTCTGCTGGGTTCGCGCGCCGGCTTCGAGGCCGCGCTCGCGGCCGATCGCGCCGGGACGCTCGGACGGCTTCGCGTGCAACTCGCTCCCTTCATCCTGCGGCGCACGAAGAACGAAGTCGCGACGGAACTGCCGCCCAAGGTTGAAATGGAGCTCCTGTGCCCCATGACTGACGTGCAGCGCACGGAATATGCACGCATCTGTGCGGAAGGACTGCAGCGATTGGGCGACGACGTCGGCGCGGCGATGCGTGAAAAGAGCTTCGGATTCCTCGCTCTGCTCACACGACTCCGCCAGGTTTGCTGCGATCCGGACATGTTGCCGTGGCTGAAGTCGCCGCTGGCGGATTCGGGCAAGATCAACCTGTTGCTCGAGAAGCTGGTGGAAATCGTGAGCAGCGGCCACAAGGTCGTCATCTTTTCACAGTTTGTGATGCTGCTGGATCGCGTGAAGCTCGCATTGGCACAGGGTTTCCCCGACCTTCCCCGCTTTGAACTGACCGGCATGACCCTTGACCGGCAGAAACCGGTCCAGGCCTTTCAGAATGCCATCGGAGCGGCGGCGATGCTGGTCTCGCTCAAGGCCGCCGGAACAGGCATCACCCTGCATGCCGCCGACTACGTGTTCCTGCTCGATCCCTGGTGGAATCCGGCGGTGGAAGCGCAGGCGGTTGACCGCGTGCATCGCATCGGTCAGAAGAGCACCGTGTTTGTCTATCGGATGGTGACGGCCGGCACGATCGAGGCGCGCATCGAGTCATTGAAGGCATCGAAGCGCGATCTCTTCGAGAAGCTGGTCGGAGGTCTCGGTGGCGACTTCGACCTCAGCCAGCACTTCACCTCATTGCAGGAGCTCACGCAACTGGCCGGGGTCGTCACGGAGACGCCCGAATCAGTTGCGCGGGAGTGACGCGGCGCGCGGCGATGTCGCTCTTGATCGGATGCCGGACTCTGGATGAAATGCCCGGGCTCGTACCATGTCAGCGCCCGCCAGCGGCTACTGACTTTCGATGACCAGCTTTCCGAGCATCACGGGATGGAAGGTGCAGCTGTAATCGAATGAACCGGCAATTGCCGGGCGAAAGCTCCATGATTCGCCCGGCTTGATGATGCCGGAATCAAACGCACCCGCTACTCGGGCGGTCGCGGTGTGGGGGAAGAGATCACCATTTTTGAACGTGATCTCATCGCCCACCCGCACGTGCAGGCTGTCCGGCGTGAATTTCATACCCTCTATCGTGACTACAAGTCGGTGATGTTCCCCGTCTGCCCGGACCTGGTGCCGGTTGATCACCACAAGTGCCAGCAAAAGCGCCAGGCCCAGAATGATTCCCGTCTTCATGTGTGCGGGACGCCTCACTGCAGCTTCGATTGGAGATGTTTCGCATGTTCCAGATGCGCGATGAAGGCGGGGCGCACCTTGACGAGAAGCGCCTTGAGTTCCGGGTTGCTGGCACCGGGGATCAACGTGGTATCGAGTGCGTCGATGACCTGTTCATGATAGGCGACTTCGTGGTCGACGTAAGCCTTGTTGAACGCCTTTCCTTTCAGCATTCGCAGCGCGGAGAGGTTCTTTTCGCCCGCTGCCTGCAATGCGCGGCTCGTGTCATTAGCCTCGGGTGAAACCTTCAGCCGGGTGACGAGTTCGACCGCGCTTTGGTTCACGGCGGTGTGATCCGTCACCATCGTTTCGGCGAACTTCTTAACCTCGGAGTTCTTGGATTTTTTGGCGGCGAAGGCGCCTGCATCGATGTCCACCTGATTTGCCGTGACGACGATCGCAGCGATCTGCGCGTCCGTTATCCCGGCGGCGGCCACGATGGTGGCAAGACTGATGGTCAGGGCCAGATATGATATGATTTTCATGATATAGTTTGTATGAGTTCACCCGATCCGATGCGGCGCGCAGCGAAAGGTTACAGTCGGGTCCCGAGCCGTCGCCGCTGGTGCCATTTGACGACATCGTGAATTTCCATAGCATGATTGTGTAACCTTTTGACGCGTTCATCATCGAATCCCCGAATGCACCCACCCGTTTCCACAGCACTGTCCATTGCGGAGGATCCCGGAAAGGTGGCTTCCATTGCCGATCTCGATGCCGTTGCCGGTGTGCTGGGCGGCAA
>CAZOXB010000053.1:0-18214 GCA_964583635.1 uncultured Opitutaceae bacterium
GCCGTTACTGTACTGAATGCCGGACAGGGCAGCGGCCTGGAGCGAAGACGGCATTAGAACGGCTCTACCACAACCATTAGGGGCTGACACCTTGGGTTCGGGCCCCTCTGTCTCAAGAATGGTCGGGGCGGTGAGATTCGAACTCACGACCTCTACGTCCCGAACGTAGCGCTCTACCAGGCTAAGCTACGCCCCGATTCCATCTGTTTCCCGGCGAGAACTCGCCGGGATGGGGAGAGATACCTCCCGGAACGGCGTCCGCAAGAGCAAAAGCGGGAAACTCTTCACGTCCTGCCGATGGTTCACAATAGGCGGCTGGTGCCCGGCAGATGCCCGTACGCGGCACGATGCAGGCCATCATGGGGTCGGACTGGCGCCAGCGGGCAGGGGTTTCGAGGTGGCAAGCGCGATGACGCGGCCCTGGTCGCCGACCGCACAGTAGAAGTGGTACACGACGCCGTCATGTTTGATCAGCCAGGGTTTGTGCGCGAAGGTCTTGTCGTAGGGTTCGCTCGGCTCGATAAGATTCGGACCCTCCCACTTGGTCCAATGCACCAGGTCATACGAACAGGCGAAAGTATCGAAGGCGTTTGGTCGCCAGCGAAAACCGAAATAGAACATGACCCAGACGTCACAGATTCGGGCGATCTGTGGATCGCCGGAGATCGCTGGCTTGCCGGGAGCGTTGTCGATCACCGGTTCGGCACCGAAGCGGGTCCAATGGATGAGATCCTCCGACACCGCCATGCCGATGGCTTCGTGGTTCGTGGTCTGCCGGGTCTTGGCATTGTAGTACATGATGTACGGCCAGCCGAGCGACCGCGCCTTGTCGTGAATGATGGCGCTCTTGTAGAGCGTGGCGTTTTCAAAGCCTCTCACCTCGGACTGGGCAATGGAGAGGATGGGATTCTCCGGAATGCGGTTCCACTCCGCCACCGTGGTCGGCTGCCGGCTCCAAGCCATGCCGATCGAGAGGGGATCGGTTTCGTAGCCCTGCAGGGCGCCGCCGATGTAGGACATCCAGTACCTGCCATCGTGCCTGCCCAGCCGGTGATCCGCGTCGTCCCAACGCACGTCGTAGAGTGCGAGTCCGGCGTCGGCCTGCCAGGCGTCCCAGGTGCCTGTTGAGAAGGACAGAATGCGTCCGAGCTTCTTCCAGTGCACAAGATCGTCGCTACGCGCCAGGTAGGTTTGATAGCCCACCTTGTCGCGGATCGCGACGTAAACCATGTACCAGTGCCCCTCGTGCCGGAAGACATTCGGGCAGTCGACCATTTCACCCTCCTCACCCTTGAGGATGACGCCGACTTTGTGCGGCGTCCGCACTTCCTCATAGACCTGCTGCATCACGGCGGCGGGCACCGGACGCCGGGGCAGGCTGGGAAAAGGGAGCACCGATCTTCCGGAGGGAGCGCTGCCGGCACCCGAGGCCATGACGGCCGGTGCCGTGCCCAGCAGGGCGAGTCCGAGGCCGCGCCACAGGCGGCTGCCCTGTCGGATGGCGGAGGAGCCGGCGGAGCTTTCGGGAGACGCTGGTTGGGAGGTCACGGAAAATGCAGAATTTGTATTGATGAGCGGGCAGGTGCAGGATTTCAGCCATCAGCCGCCGGGAGTCGTGGGATAGTGGGAGGGGACGGGTTCGTCAACCTCCAGCCGGTTTGCTCGAAACATCGTGTGGGGGGCAAGCATTTGGCATGGCCGGACCGCCGCGAGGCCCTACAGTTTTCAAAAATCCCACGTTGTGCGTATTGCCCACCCCTTGATCCGGATGCTGCTCGTTCCCGCGTGGCTGGGCGTGTGGCTGTGGCTTCCGTCGGAGGGAGGGGCGGCGCCGCCAGTGGAGTTTGCGTTCACCCTGCCGTCGCCCGGCGAAGATGCCTTTGCCCGCGACTTGTGGGCGTATCTCGTCCTGCCCGACGGCGAAACCCGACCGTATCCGGCGTTTCATGACGGAGGTCGGATTTGGAGGGTGCGGGTCGTGGCGGGGTTGCCCGGCACCTACCGGTTTCTTCGGGTGGAGGAGAGGAATGCGTTGCAGGCAGGCAGCCCGGGAAAACCGGTGCCGGTCAGCATTGCCGGGCCGGGAGAGATTCTGCGCACGGACGATCTGGCGGCGGCGATGATCAGGATCGACCCAACGAACCGACGGAGTTTTGTCCGCGGTGATCGCGAACCCTACCTTCCCCTTGGGATCAATCTCGCCTGGGGCAGCGATGCCTTTTACGCCCACGCGTTTTCTCAATGCTCCGCTGCGGGCCTGAACTGGACGCGGATCTGGATGGCACCGTGGGCCGGATTGGACCTGGGCTGGCCGGCGGAGCCGGGCAACCGGCCCGGCATGGGGGCGCTCGACCTGGCGGTTGCGCGTCGTTGGGACCGCATCCTGGACTTGGCCGAGCGGGCGGGCGTCGCCGTGCAGGTCGTGATCTTTTCCCACGGCCCGTTCAGCACCGAGGTCGACCCGGCTTGGGCCAACCATCCGCTGAACACCGCCCGGGGCGGATTCCTGGCGCAACCCGCCGATTTCTTCACTTCGCGCGATGCCCTCCGGCTCACGCGAACCAAGCTGCGGTATCTTGCGGCCCGTTACGGCTACTCTCCGGCCATTCTCGCATGGGAGCTCTTCAACGAAGTCAATTTTACCGATGCGTGGCGGCTCCGGCGCGCGGAAGCGGAGGTTGTGGGATGGCACGACGAAATGGCGGCATGGCTGCGGCGGAATGATACCCACCGGCATCTTGTGACCACGAGCCTGAGCGAGCCTCCGGTGGGGCCGCTTTGGCGCTCCATGGATTACTACCAGCCGCACCTCTATCCGGTGAACGGACTGGCCCATGCACGCCGCTTCCCGCTGATCGAACTCCCTCCGGACAAGCCCCTTTTTTACGGGGAAATCGGGGATGATCATCAGGCTTATGCGAGCCCGGCGGACAAGGAATCGGGTGCCGGACTGGTGCCGGCGGTGTGGAGCGGTCTGATGGCAGACCATGCGCTTCCCGCACAAACCTGGTACTGGCAGCGATTGCTTGACCATCCGCGATGGAGTGAGTTGGTGGCGGTGAGCCGATTCGTGCGGGCAGCGAAGCTGGCGGAGCGCATCGGCTCTCTCCGCGCGTTTGATCCGGTGGTGGAAACGCCCGAGAGGCTCCCGTATCAGCTCAGTGCCGGTTTCCATTGGGGGCTCCGTGGTCCGGCCGTCATTGATGTGACGAACGATGGCCGGGAGCCCTCGGTGCTCGCGGACATACCGGAATACTTTGTCGCGGATCCCAAGCGCCTGGCAGAAGGCAGGACCGACCGGCTCACCCTGCGTCTGAATCGCGGGCGACCCGGAACCCTTCGTTTCCTCCTTTCCGATGTGGGACCTCGCGGTGCGACCGCGACGCTTTTGCTGAATGGCGATGGCGTCGAGTCCCGGACCTGGGATCGGGAGGATGAACGTCAGCAACGTTCCCTGAGGCCGGCACAACTGGCGCTGCCCGTGCCTGGCGGACGCAGCGAGGTGACGCTCGTCAATCAAGGGCCGGATACGTTCCGCCTCCGCCAGATCGACCTCGATCAAACCGTGCCGGCCCTTTCCGCTGCCGGACGTCGCAGTGACCAGTTCGTCATGGTGTACCTCTGGCATCGCCTCGGCGTAAATGCGGCTGCGCCGGTTGCCAGCGCCTCGGGACACCTTGTGATCGAAAACCTTCCCGCGGGATCCTGGACGGTTGTTTGGTGGGAAATGGAACAGGGCGTGCCGCGGGCCCTCGCCCCACGGCAGCATCCGGGAGGCGATGCGAAGCTCCCGACGCCACCCGTATCACGCCATGCGGCGGTGATGCTGGAGCGACAATGAACCGCGCAGGATGACCGCGAAGGAGCGGTCACGGGTTGCCGTCTGTCATGGTCGATCCGCGTGCGGCAGCACTTCGGGGCGGATGCGGCGCAGTTCCCAGGGGCCTTCCGAGAGGACGGGATCGGAAATGCGGGCGATGTAGGCGGCGTTGAGATGGGTGAATTCGATGCGTTCCATCGGGCCGACGACGATCCAGCCGGGTTTGATGCGGGCCAGCAGCCCGTCGGCCTGCGCGGAACCCGAATAGATTTTGTCCACCTCGGCAACGCGGTCAAATGCGCCCGGCATGCCGTGCAGGGTCATGCCGGACGGATTGGCAGCCACGACTCTCCGGCCGGCGAGGACCAGAACCGGATGATTGAGCTGCGATCCGGTGAGGATGAGTGCGTCGCGCGGGGTGGCTGCCTCCACACGCGCGGCAAATTGCCGTTCCTCCGCGTTGGCGATGACGGCGGGCGCCCGCGCCTCGGCGACGATCGACTGGATGCCGGAAACGGTCATCAGGGGAAACAGGACGAGTGCGCCGATCCGGCCGGCGATTCCGTGCCTCCAGACATTGGCCAGAAGCCAGGCACAGCCTGCGGCCGCAGCGAGGCCCGTGGCGGCGAACAGCTTGATGTTGTCAAAGATGTAGGGCTGAAACACGACGAGATAGCCCAGGGGGAGGATCAGCCACCAGCCGATCGTTTCCCGGCGAAAATGCCGGCCCGCGAAGCACCACGCGACAAGACCGAGGGTCATCCAGACGCCGGTGTTCCAGACCCAGTGATGAAGGATTCGGACAAACGCTCCGGATTCCTGCCAGCCGATCATCCAGCCCGGAGCAATTCGTGTGAACGGCGGATCCGACTGCGTCATTTGGGTGCGCATCCAGAGAATTTGTGGAATCGTCAGCAGCGCACCGGTCGCGGTCGCCAGGAGCCATTCCGATGCACGCGCCAGTGGACGGTGGAGCAAGGCCCACGGCACGACAATGCAGGCCAGCATGACGAGTGCATGCGCGCTGATCAGGGGAAGCGCACCGGCCAGCGCTCCCGCGAAAATGAAGACCCGGGGCGCGGGGGCCGATCGGGACAGCAATTCGCGGATCAGGGCCGCGAGCGCACATGCCATGGCCAGCCCAAAAAAGGCGACCCGCATCGGCCAGACGATCGCGGTGACAAAATTGTGGAAGTGAAGCTCGAGCGCCCAGTCGTTGGCGTAGTCATGGGACCACAACGCAGGGAGCAACGACCCCTGTTCCCGCCATGCCTGCCAGAGATAGAGAATGCCTCCGCCGCCCGCGAGGTGCCAGACCGTCAGGGCAAGCAGGGCACGACCGCGGGATACCAGCCAGCGGCGCAGGAGGCCGGCGGCGGCGAGCAGAAAAACAGCGGAGGCCAGCATGTTTCCACACCAGAACGCAGCAGAGAGCGGGAGACCCTGGGCGTGCAGCCATCCCGCTTGGAAATCCGGGAGAAACGGGTAGCCCAGAGGCCAATCCGGAACCTGCGGATAAACCAGGCGCGTGAGATTGTCCCCGTCGGCAAAGGACGATGCAAGCGCGGCATGAAAGGACTGGTCCTCCCACCCGGCTCCCGCGCTCCAGAGGGATCCGCCAGCATCGCGCAGGCAGTGCCAGTAGTGGCCGACGGCATGGAACAGGAAGAACCCGAGCAGCAGGACCGTCCACCGGCGGTTTCCGCGGGAGGTCCAGGATCGCAGGGAACCTCCGAGCGCTTTCCCGGCGGCGGCGAGTGACCCGCGATCGCAGGCGATCTCACCCATCAACAGCGCAACAAACGCGCCCGTGGCTAGGTAAAGCGATGCCGTCATTCCCGCAGCCCGGGCGCAGAGAAATGGCACCCAGCAAAGCGCGGCGAGCCAGAGGGTGCCGCTGACCGCCAGCCAGAGCGTGGTCGAATCCAGCCGGGCGATCCGTCGCACGCAGAGCGCCGACCAAGCCCCGCTGATGCCAACCATCAGGCTGACGACGAAAAGACTCATGGAGCGGGAGGGTTCCCGGGCCGCAAGGGAGCGAGCAGCGGTCGCAGGAACCCGGCCAGTTGCAGCCAGGCACGGCCGCGGTGACTCACCGCGTTCTTGGCGGATTCGTCCATTTCCGCGAAGGTCAGCGAGGTGCCCTCCGGCACGAACAGCGGGTCATAGCCGAAGCCCGCTCCGCCGCGCGGGGAAGGCAGGAGCGTTCCCGGCGTCCTCCCTTCGAAAACGTGTTCGGTCCCTCGGGGGTCGATCAGGACCAGCGTGCACGAAAAACAGGCGCCGCGCCTGCCGACGGGAACCGGCTGCATGACATCGACCAGTTTGCGGAGATTCGCCTCCGCATTCCCCAGGGGGCCGGCATAGTAGGCGGATTCCACTCCGGGAGCGCCACCGAGGGCGTCGACACAAAGCCCGCTGTCGTCCGCCAGCACCCAACTTTCCCCGGGGAGGAGCACCTTCAGCGCGCGCGCCTTCTTGGTGGCGTTGCCGGAAAATGTGCCGGCATCCTCCACGACGTCCGGCATGCCGCCGTTCTCCCTGGCGGACACGATCATCACGGCGAGGCCCGACGCACGGGCGAGCGCCTGAAATTCAGCAACCTTGTGGGCGTTACCCGAGGCTAAATGTAGTTTCATCGACCTGCAGGACGGTGGGGTAGGTGACGCTGCCGCGGACGAGAAAGTCGTCACCGAACGCCTCGTGGCGAACGGAGGCGAGCCGCACGGCGTGCGCAAGCTTGTCGCTGCGCAGTCCGCTGAACGCGCTCTTGGCCCGGTCGTCGGCGAGCAGAAGCGACGAGCGGTAGGTGAAAAGATAATCGAGCTCGCGGAGCTGGACCAGTTCGCTGAGCAACTGGGCGCCGCCTTCGAAATAGACGCCGGTGATATTCTCCGCGGCACAGCGGGCGCGAAAGGCGGGGAGGCTCACGCGGACGGTGGGGGACTCGAGGATCCACACCTTCACGCCGAGGTCGACCAGCTTGCGCACGTAACCGAGACCGCCGTGCTGGGTCGTGACGACCACGGTGCGCTCGCGGTACCGGTCGGTGAAAAGGCCCGGCAGCGAACGGTCGTTCCAGAGGCGCAGGCGGCCGTCGAAGACAAAGCGCCAGGGGCACCACTCGTCCTGGCCCGGGCGGCGCGAGGTGAGCTTGGGATTGTCGGCGGCAACCGTGCCGGCTCCCACCGCGATGCCCGGAAAGAGCCGCCGCCAGCGATGGACGTCGGCTCGGGACTGCTCGTTGGTGACCCATTTGGAGTCACCGGTGCGTGTGGCAATGCGGCCGTCGAGGGTCATCGCGGATTTGCCGGCGAGAATCGGAGTTTTTCGCGACATCCAGTGGTTGTAGATGAGATTGAGGTCGGCGCAGTCCTCCGCGAGCACCCCGCCGGACACCTCGATGCCGGCATCCTTCAGGACGGAGAACCCGCGGCCCGCATGCGGTGGGAACGGATCGGTTGCGCCGACCACGACGCGCCTGATTCCCGAGCCGATGATTGCATCGGTGCAGGCACCGGTGCGTCCGGGAGTCGAGCATGGTTCAAGCGTGACGTAGAGCGTCGCCGACGGTTTTGGGGCGCGCCCGAGTGCCTGCAGCGCCAGACGTTCCGCATGAGGTCCGCCATCGCGGGCGTGGAATCCCTCCGCCACGACGCCGCCGTCCTCGACGATGATGGCTCCGACCATCGGGTTGGGATGGGTCTCGCCCCAGGCCTTCTGCGCCAGCGCGAGTGCCTGGCGCATGAACGTCTCATCGGATGGCGTGGTTGTGCTCATGGGCGTACGAAGGGATTGGTCGCCTTTTCCCGGCCGACAGTTGTTGAGGGGCCGTGGCCCGGATGGACCTGCGTTTCGTCAGGCAGGGTGTAAATCTGATTCCGTATCGATGCCATCAATACAGAGGTATCGCCGCCCGGCAGATCGGTGCGTCCCACGCCGCCCGCGAACAGGGCGTCACCCACAAACGCCGCGGCGGCTTCCGGGACGTAAAACAGGACGTTGCCGGGACAGTGGCCCGGGACGTGCCGGACCTCCACCTTGAGTCCGAGAACATGAAGGATTTCATGGTCCCGCAGCCATGCGTCGACGCGGATCGGATCCACGGTCATGGTCCGGCTCATGAATCGGCGCATTGTCTCGGGATTCTCGATCAAGACCCGGTCGTCGGGATGGGCACGGACCTTCGCCCCGGTTTCGCGGATGACTTCGGCGCTACCCTGGGTGTGGTCCCAGTGGCCATGAGTCAGCCACAGTTCGGTCAGACGCACCTTTTCACTGGCGATAATGGGTTGCACTTCCTCCCAGATTTCTCCGGGCGCGTCGATGAGGATCGCTTCGCCGCGAGCGGGGTGGGTCAGCAGATAGGCGTTTGTCTGAATGGGCCCGGCTGGCAGGACATGCAAGTGCATCGCGCCTGATGACATGGGCTCGACGCCGATCGGCAATCCCAAACGCGGGAACGAGCGGAATCGCCACTTGCCAGCGCCGGGAACGCTTTGGCAGTCTGGCGGGCTTTATGTCGACGCTTACTTTCGCTGTTCTTCCGGGTGACTACATCGGGCCGGAGGTGATGAATGCCGCCATGCGGGTGCTGGCCCACGTGGCGAAGAAGGAGGGGCTCGTGCTGGATTACAAATTCGCCGATGTTGGCGGCGCAGGCATCGACAATCATGGCAAGGCGTTGCCGGACTCGACGCTGGAACTTTGCCGGAAGAGCGACGCGATTCTCTTCGGTTCGGTGGGCGGTCCCAAATGGGAGAAACTTCCCCCGAAAGAGCAACCCGAACGCGCCGCACTGCTGCCGCTGCGCAAGGCGTTTACGTTGTTTGCGAATATCCGCCCCGGACTGCTTTACCAGGATCTGGTGGATGCATCGCCCCTCAAGGCCGAGCGGATTCCGAACGGGATCGACATCGTCTGCATCCGGGAGCTCACGGGCGGCATTTATTTCGGTCAGCCGAAATCCACGACCGCGCTGGAGAACGGCGAGCAGCAGGCCATCGACACGATGATCTACAAGACCTCGGAGATCGAGCGCATCGCGGAAGTCGCCGCGGTCACCGCCCGCGCCCGCGGGAAGCGTGTGACGTCCGTCGACAAGGCCAACGTTCTCGAGACGTCCGTATTGTGGAGGAAGACGGTCACTGAATACTTCGCGCGGAAGCATCCGGACATCGCCGTGACCCACATGTACGTGGACAATGCCGCGATGCAGTTGGCGCGCGATCCGAACCAGTTCGACGTGCTGTTCACCGAGAACATGTTTGGAGACATCCTTTCCGACGAGATGGCCGTCATCTGCGGCTCGCTGGGAATGATGAGCAGCGCCTCGCTCGGTGTCGGCACCAACCGCTTTGGCAAACCGTTCGGTCTGTATGAACCCGCAGGCGGAACCGCCCCGGACATCGCCGGCAAGGGCATCGCCAATCCCTGCGCCCAGATCCTGTCCGCGGCGCTCATGCTGCGTTACAGCTTCGGACTCGATGCGATCGCGGCGCGCATCGAGGCGGCGGTCCGGAAGACGGTCACGGTCGACGGTGTGCGCACGGGCGACATCGCCTTCGGCCGCCCCAGTGTGTCCACGGAAAAAATGGCGGATGCGGTCATCGCCAACCTTTGAGGAAAAGTCACGCGAAGGCGCGAAGGACGCGAAGAAAGCAACATCTTGTTTTCGCGCACTTCGCGGCTTCGCGTGAGATGTGTTTCTGCTGTTCACTTTTCACTCCTCATCTTTCACCCTTCCTCCATGACCTCCGCTGAGATTCGGCAGTCGTTCCTCGATTTCTTTGCGAGCAAAGGACACACGATCGTACCGTCGTCGTCCCTGCTCCCCGATTCGCCGGGACTGCTCTTCACCAATGCCGGCATGAACCAGTTTGTCCCGATTTTCCTTGGAGATCGCGCCCCGGACGTCTCGAAGTGGGCGGGGGTGCGGCCCGGCAAGGACACCCGGGCGGCGGACACGCAGAAATGCATTCGTGCCGGTGGAAAGCACAACGACCTCGAGGATGTCGGCTTCGACACCTATCACCACACGCTCTTCGAGATGCTGGGCAACTGGTCGTTCGGCGATTACTTCAAGAAGGACTCCCTCACCTGGGGCTGGCACCTGCTCACCCGGATCTGGGGCATTCCGGCCAAGCGCCTCTTCGCGACGGTTTATGCGCCGGACAAGGCGAAGGGCGATCCTGCGGAATTCGACCAGGAGGCGTACGACATCTGGGCCGGACTCTTCCGCTCGGAAGGGCTCGATCCGGCGGTCCACATCGTCCACGGCAACAAGAAGGACAATTTTTGGATGATGGGCGACACCGGTCCGTGCGGTCCATGCTCGGAAATCCATTTCAATCTGCTGCCCGACGATGACGAGGTGGCCGGGCGGGCGCACGTGAACCAATCGAGCCCGCGCTGCATCGAGATTTGGAATCACGTCTTCATCCAGTTCAATGCGAATGCCGACGGCACGTTCTCCCCGCTGGCCGCGAAGCACGTCGACACCGGCATGGGCTTCGAGCGTGTGGCTGGCATCCACGCGACCACCCGGGGATTCAAGGATTTCACCGCGGAGCCCTCGAACTATGAGGCGGACGTATTCGCGCCGCTCTTCGCAAAGGTGGCCGCGCTGTCCGGCAAGACCTACGGGCGCACCGTACCCGCGAAGCGCGAAGGGCTGAGCGAGCAGGAGAACATCGACATCGCCTTTCGCGTGCTGGCGGACCATGCGCGCACGATCAGTTGCGCGATTGCCGACGGCATCCTGCCGGGCAACGAAGGCCGCAACTATGTCATCCGCCGCATCCTGCGGCGCGGCATTCTGTACGGGACGAAGCTGGGACTACGCACCGGCTTTTTCGAGCAGCTCGTCGCGCCGGTGGTCGAGAGCCTTGGCAAGGTGTTCCCGGAACTGGCCGCACAGCAGGATGTCATCCGCCGGGTGATTCGCAGCGAGGAGGAAAGTTTTGGCCGCACGCTCGAGCGTGGTTTGGTGGAGTTCACGCGTGCCGCCGCATCCTCCCGGATCTCCGGCCCCGATGCGTTCAAATTGTACGATACCTATGGATTCCCGCTCGACATGACCCAGCTCCTCGCGGCCGAGCGCGGCCTCGCGGTGGATGCGGCGGGCTTTGAAACGGAGATGGAGAAGCAGCGTGAACGCGGACGCGCCGCCCAGAAAAAGGAGATCGTGGTGGCGGCGACCGAGGGTGAAGCCACGGACCATCACCCGACGATTTTTCTCGGTTACAAGGAAACGCATGCACGGGCGACGCTTGAAGATGTCGTCGTGTCCGACCGGGACACCTTCCTGGTCTTCGACCGCACCCCGTTCTACGCGGAGATGGGCGGGCAGGCGGGCGACACCGGTTCGGTGTCCATCGACGGCAGATTGCTGCACATCACCGACACGGTGAAGGACAAGTCCGGACGTTTTCTCCACAAGGTGGCCGCCGCCGCAGACGGCACCCCCGTTCCCTCCTCCGTTGCGAAGGGTTCCCCGGCTGAACTGTCGATCGATCTGGTGCGGCGCCGCGCGATCTCGCGTCACCATTCGGCCGCCCACCTGATCCATTGGGCGCTGCGCAAGGTGCTGGGCACGCACGTTCGCCAGGCGGGCACGTCGAAGACCCCCGAGCGCATGCGATTTGATTTCAGCCACTTCGAGGCGACCACGTCCGAGCAGCTGCGCGAGGTTGAACACCTCGTGAACGAACGGGTGATCGACAACACGGTCGTTGAATCCTACGAGACGGATTTCGACAAGAAGCCGGAGGGCACGCTCGCCTTCTTCGGCGAGAAATACGGCAAGGTCGTCCGCGTGGTCGACATCGGCGGCTTCAGCCGGGAACTGTGCGGCGGCACCCACGTCGCCACCACCGGCGAAATCGGGATCATCAAGATCGTGGCAGAAATGGCGATCGCCGCCGGCACGCGCAGAATCGAGGCGATTGCGGGTCAGGCCGCCATCGACAGCATCGCCCACCACGACGCGCAGCTCAAGGCGCTGGGCGCGAAGCTGAATGCGGGTCCGCAGGACATCGTCGCGAAGCTGGACGCGCTGCTGGCCGGCAAGGCCGAGGCCGAGCGCAGGCTGAAGGCCTTCGAACAAAAGGCTGCGGCAGGCCTCGCTGACGAACTCATTGCCGGTGCGGTGCGACGCGACGGGCTCGCCTTCATCGCCGCGGTTGTCTCGGCGGAGAGTCCCGACGCGCTCCGTTCCCTCGGCTCGCAGATCAGTGCGCGCCTGGGTGAAGGCGTGGTGCGGCTCGGGGCGGTGGTGGGAGACAAGGCCACCGTGGTTGCCTTCTGCTCCCCCGGCGCAATCAAGGCGGGCCACCAGGCCGGCAGGATCATTTCCGAACTCTCGGCCAGCCTCGGCGGCAAGGGCGGGGGCAGACCGGACTTTGCGATGGGCGGCGGCAAGGACGTCGCCCGGCTGGCGGAGGCGTTCAAGTAGGCCCGGCTGGCGCGGGATCGTCTGCGGTGACCCATGCCTGCTGAATCCCCTCCGCCGGAAGCCGCGTTCAAGCACTGGTTCAACGCGGCGCGTTATCGTGATATCGCCGACGAACTGGCCCGGATTTCGTCCGGATTCAACCGGCGGAAGTTCCTGGCGCTGACGCTTGACGGGCTGGAGCAGCGCGGGCTGATGGACAGACTGCGGCAGACCGCGCGGGCGTACCAGGCTGCGCTCTCCGGCCGCTATCGGGACAAGCTGGACGTGCTGCGGGCGTTCGCGCCGAGGGCGAACCACTCCTTTGTGGCGATGTCGGTCGGCGATTTTGTGGCCCGGGAGGGCTTGGACGACTTCCGGCACTCGCTCGATGCGCTGCGGGAAATCACCCGGCATGGATCTGCCGAGTTTGCGGTGAGGCCGTTCCTGCAGCGCGATCTGGGCGGCACCCTCGGCATCATGGAGGCCTGGGCGCACGATGCCGATGAGCATGTGCGACGACTGGCTTCGGAAGGCAGCCGGCCGCGGCTTCCGTGGGGACTGCGGCTCCAGGAGCTGGTCCGCGATCCGGGGCCGACGGGGTCAATTCTCGAGGCGCTCAAATGCGATCCCGCATTGTATGTCAGGAAGTCCGTGGCGAATCATCTGAACGACATTGCCAAGCATCATCCCGGTGCGGTGCTCGATCGCGTCGAGAATTGGGATCGCACAATTCCCGAAACGGCCTGGATTGCGCGCCACGCCTTGCGAACCCTGATCAAACGTGGCGACACGCGGGCGCTCGCAATTCTGGGTGCAACCGCAGGAATGTCCATCGAGGTGACGTCATTCTCCGTTTCGCCCCGCCGGCTGTCCTTGGGCAATCCGATCGAGCTCCGGGCGGAACTGCATTCAACATCGAAGCGGCCGCAAACGCTGATTGTGGACTATGTGATCCATTACGTGAAGGCATCGGGCAGCACCTCGCCCAAGGTTTTCAAATGGGGCGTGTTGAACCTTGGGCCGGGAGAGCGGGTGGTATGGGTCAAACGGCAGCAGATTCGGGACTTCTCGACCCGGCGCCACCATGCCGGCCGGCATCGGGTGGAACTCCAGATCAATGGCACCCGGCCGGCGTCCGATCAGTTTTTCCTGCGTCGGTGACAGCCCGCATGATCCTGAGCCGATGCTTGAGAAACGGGTCCGCGTCGCTAGGATGGGGGAACCATGATTTCCTATAGCGCGCCCGATCTGACCGTGCATCCCCCGCGCAGCCCGCGTGTCAGGCTTGCCGGATTTGTCCATCTGTGCCGTCTGCTCGACAAATGCCGGGCCCTCAGCGTGGGCAGGATCGGCGAGTACACGTTTCCCTGCCCCCTCGACAAACGGTTCTTCGCGTTCACCGGCTTGGAGGCACAGGCGTTCCTCGCCGAGGTTAAGACCGGCAAGAGCGACGCGGAGATGGCGGCGTGGGTGCGAGCCAGCATGAAACCGGAGCGCCTGCCTCACGAGATCGAGGCCTGGTCGCGCTGGATGGAGGATGCATCTCCCGGTGACAAGCAACGACACACGACCTTTGCGGACGTCATCGGCAGACTGGCACCGGAACGGGACGACATCCGCACCACCTTCGACCGTCTCGATCTCGACGACTACGTGAGCTTTGGAGGCAAGGCCTGAGATCATGCCGGTGCTTCCGCTGACCTACGTCGTGCTGGCGTTCGACGCAAACAACCGCGTCGCGGTGCGTCGCGTGGGCGATAGACACGGCCTTCCGTTCACGGGCGGTGACCTGACGGCGGCCACGCAGCAATTGGAGGCTTCGTGCCGCGACCACACAGCGCCTTCGGAACGTTACGCCGTCCGGGCCGGCGGAAATGAGATTCGCGTTTGCCTCGCCCAAGTCCACGGCGATTCCCGCAACGGGGATTTGTCGTTTGCGACGATTGACGCGCTGCAGTCGTCGCCGGACTCGCTCGAACCGGCGCTCGCGGCGGTCCTGCGCGGCCTCGATCCGTTCCTGACCCAGATCCCGTACCTGCACCTCAGCGAAACTGATTTCATCTACAAATTCAGGCCGGAGAGGGAGCGCAACCCCGGCAGCTACGCCCGGGACAGCCGCTCCAGCGCGCTCTATCAATCCAAACTGTGTGACGCGATCAAACTCCTCGGGCGCAGGCATGAACGGACCACGACCTCCCCCGTGACCCTGAATTTCGGTGCGGTGGAGTATGTGATTCCCAGCCATTTCGGATTCTGCCTGGGAGTGAAGAACGCGATCGAGCGCGCCTATGAGACCCTTGCGGCCAATCCCGGGCGCCGGGTCTTCATGCTTTCCGAACTCATCCATAATCCGTTTGTGAATGAGGATCTGCTGATGCGGGGACTGCGCTACCTGCAGACTGACAAAGGCGTCCCCTTCACCGTGAGCGGAGGTCACGGACGTGCTGGCGAAACCGAACCCCTGCTCTGGGAGACGCTGACTTCGGAGGATATCGTCATCATCCCGGCCTTTGGAGCGACGGATGAGGACAAGTCACGCCTTGTGAGGAAGGGCATCGCCGTCTATTCCCACGACGCCACATGCATGCTGGTTGAGAAGGTCTGGAAAGCCGCGCGTGCCTATGGCCGGGACGGGTATACCGTGGTGATCCACGGGAAGCATGAGCACGAGGAGACGAAGGCCACGTTTGCGAATACGCGCCGGTACGCCCCCGCGGTGATTGTGCGCAACATGGAGGAGACGCGCCTCCTGGCCGAGATCATCGCGAGCGATGATCCGGCCCATCGTGCGCGGTTCTTCGATATCTTCGCTGGAAAACACACGCCCGGGTTTGATGTGACGCGGGATCTGCAGCGGGTCGCGGTCGTCAACCAGACGACGCTCCTGATGAATGAGACGCGCGAAATCATCCACTTCCTGCGCGAAACCTTCCTGCAGAAATTCGGTCCCGACATTGCTGGGCAGCAGGCCAGGGTCGGCGGCAGCGGACGAAGCGATACGCTTTGTTATGCGACCCAGGTGAATCAGGACGCGCTCGCCCGCGCGTTGGACTCCGCGATCGACACCGCCTTCGTCATCGGCGGAAAGAACTCGTCCAACACGTACCAGCTTTACCGCCTCTGCGAGCAGAGGCTTCCCGGACGGGCATTCTTCATACAAAGCGAAGCGAGCATCCTGACGCGGGAGAAAGTGGAGCATTACGTCTTCCCCTCCCACCATCCCCGCGCCGGAATGGGCGGGCGTATTGAAATCCACTCGCTCTGGCCCGGTGATTGCGGCCACAAGCGTGTGCTGATCACCGGCGGTGCCTCGTGTCCGGACGGCATCATCCAGCAGGTGGTGACACGCATCAATTCGCTGTGGCCGGAGGAGGCCATTCGCTCCATCGACGACGTGCTCGCCGATCTGGAGAATCTTGCCGGGGAGGACATGACCACCGCCTGAAGGACGCATCGCTCCGTTCTCAAGGCAAGGATCATGCGCGCGAGATCAGGTTATCGGTTTCCGTCATCCTCACTTCAAAGACCATCGACAAGCCTCCGGATTCGCGGTCGCATGCTCGCGCTTCCCATGAAGTCCCTTTTAACGCTGATCGGCTTCCTGCTTGCTGCAATGGCAGTTGGCGGACCGGCACCGACACCGCTGCCCCCGGGTGAGCCGCTCCTGGGCGGCGACCCTTTGCGGGCGTTCGCGGTCAACAACCGGCGGGCGGAAAATGCCGCACGGTTCTCCATCGTTGAGGCGGAAGGACCCGGGTTCGACCATGCGTGGAGCGTGAGTACCTCCGAGGCCGAGATGTCGCCATGGGAGATCGAGCTCCGGGCCCGGATTCCCCGTGCCATCAGGAAGGGGGATGTGGACATGCTCCGCTTTTTCGCCCGTGTCCAGCAGACCTCGGACGAGACCGGAACCGGGCGTCTGATGCTGGCGATCAAGAGCATCACAAACAACGCGAAGGCCAGCTACGATGGGGATTTTCCGCTGACCCGCGAATGGCGGGAAATTCTCGTTCCATTCGAATGGCAGGATGATCTGGATCCGCGGGAGGCGACCATCATGCTGCGTTTCGGCTTCAAGGATCAGACCGTGGAGGTCGGTGGCATCACGGCAATCCACTATGGGCATTCCCGCAGTGCGGCATCGCTGCCGCGGACATTTCTGACCTATGCCGGTCGGGAGGACGGAGCTCCTTGGCGGCGGGCGGCGTTGGACCGCATTGAGCGCATCCGGAAGGGCGACATCGGCGTGCAGGTTGTCGATGCCGGCGGCCGCCCGGTTGCTGGCGCGGAGGTGCACGTCAAACAAGTGCGCTCCGCCTTCCAATGGGGAACGGCGCTCGACATGCAACGCCTCGTCGTCGACACGCCGGACAACCTGCGTTACCGTGAGGTCGCGCTGGAATTGTTCAACTCCGCCAGCACGCACAACGATCTGAAATGGCCGGCGTGGGAGAGGGGAGGAGGCGAGTTTTCGCAGGGGCAGACCAAGCGTGGACTGCAATGGCTGCGCGATCACGGGTTTTATACGAGGGGGCACGTGTTGATTTGGCCCGGGCGGAAACATCTTCCCCGCGAAGTGCAGGACCTCATGGGAACTTCGAGGCAGGTGGAGATCCCGAAAATTGTGACCGACCATATCCACTCGATCACGCGGGCAACCCGGGGGCTGCTCGACGAATGGGATGTGTTGAATGAGCCCTATACGAACCACGATCTGATGGATCTCTTTGGGGACGACATCATGGTGACCTGGTTCAAGGCGGCCCGCGAGGAACTGCCCCGGGCAAAACTGTACCTGAATGACTTTTCAAACGACGACATTACGACCGACCCTGAACATGTGGCGCATTTCGAACGGACAATCCGTTTTCTGCTCGGACGCGGTGCACCGCTCGACGGTCTGGGCATGCAGGGACATTTCAGCAGCCGTCCGAGTGCTCCGGAGAACATCGTGGCAACCTTGGACCGATATTGGAAGGAATTCAACCTGCCCGTGCGGTTCACGGAGTTCGATATTCCCACCAGCGATGAGCAGTTGCAGGCGGACTTCACGCGCGATTTCCTGATCCTTGCGTACAGCCATCCCAGTGTCGTTGGAGTGCAGTGCTGGGGATTCTGGGAAGGCCGCCACTGGAAGCCGCCCGCGGCCATGTTTCGCAAGGACTGGTCCGAAAAACCCAACGCCAAGGTCTACAAGGAACTGGTGCTGCACCGGTGGCGCTCGGACCTGACCGCAACGACGGACAGCGACGGACGCCATGCTGCGCGCGTATTCCAAGGCGATTATCGCGTGACGGTGACCGCCAACGGACGGACCGTGGAGAAGACATTTTCCCTCGGGCCTGGCCGTGCTGCCCCGTGGCGAATTGAACTGCCGCGCTAAAACCTCGGCATGCCGCCCTTGGACTGCATGGCCTGCATCTGGCGCATCATCTTCTTGTTACCCCCGCCCTTGAACATCTTCATCATCTTCTGCATCTGCTGGAACTGCTTCAGCAGTTGATTGACCTCGACGACCTTCACGCCGGCTCCGTTGGCGATGCGGAGGCGGCGGTTGCCATTGAGGATTTCAGGCTTGCGGCGCTCCTGGAAGGTCATCGAGCGGATGATCGCCTCCGTGCGGGCCATGCTCTTCTCGGCGTCGCCGTCGAGTTTCACGCCGTTCATGCCGGGCATCATGCCGAGGATGCTCTCCATCGAGCCGAGCTTCTTGATCTGCTGCATTTGCGATAGGAAGTCCTCGAGTGTGAAGTCGGCCTTGCGGAGCTTCTCCGCCATCTTCTCGGCTTCCTTCTGATCGATGCTCTCCTGGGCGCGTTCCACGAGCGAAACGACGTCACCCATGCCGAGGATGCGCGAGGCGAGGCGATCGGGATGGAACGTGTCGAAGTCCGCGGCCTTTTCCCCGGTGCCGATGAACTTGATGGGAACTCCCGTGATCGCCTTGATCGAAAGCGCCG
>CAZOXB010000054.1:0-18044 GCA_964583635.1 uncultured Opitutaceae bacterium
TGTCGCCGTGCCGCTCCAGCCTCAGCCAGCCGGGCGCAACGGGTCCGGTCACCGTCGTGTATTGGGTGGCTTCGGCGGTGTTTGCGCGACAGAGCAATTGTGTGCCGTTTCCGGGCGTGAGGAACAGGCCGGCATGTTTCGCGTCCGCAGCGAGGCCTTCGCGGATCATGAGGCCGGCCTTGGCCCAGGCGTGGGTGTCCCCGAGCGACGCCACCCGCGCAATGATCCTTGCGTCGCCGGACCATGGCTGATGCATGAAGCGGAACTGATCGGCTGTGCCGAAAATGTCCGTTCCACCGCCGGTGATGGTGTACGTGCCACCGGCGGCACTGGCCGAACCGGCCATGAGCGGGTTTCCGATATTCTCCGAAGTGAACGGCCCCACCTGAGCGGGGGCGATGGTGATCGTCAGCGCTTGAGTATCCTCGTCGGAGGGTCCCGTGTGCCCGTCGGAGTCCGCCACGCGGACGATGAACCTGGCAGTGCCGGCGGCCGTCGGTGTGCCGCTGATCCTTCCGTCTGCCGCAAGGCTCAGGCCGTTCGGAAGCGCGCCCGAATCGATGCTCCAGACGAGCGTACCGTCGCCTCCGGTGGCGATGAGCGACTCGCTGTAGGCGGAGTCTTCGATCCCTCCCGGGAGTGTCGTTGTCATGATGCCGGGCACGCTGTTTGGCGTCGAATCCGACCCCGCCGGCCGGAGGGCGATGCTCATCATGCCAAGGGTGGCCGGTGAGCCGAGTGTGACCGTTGTGTTCCCGTAGATTCCGGCGGCGGTCTTGAATCCGGTGGCGACCGCCAGAGCTCCGCCGTTGCCGACGTTCAGGGTGTCGTCAAGGCATTCCACAAGACCGGCGAGGCCGACATTGTTCCAGGACGCGACGTTGGCGGCACCGTTCGTGCCGCCTTGACTGCCCGCCACAGCAAGAACCACCAGACTGTTGCCCACGATCGTCGTCCCGCCGGGAATGTTTCCGCCGGTTACGGCGGCAGTTTCCACCCCTCCGGATGTTGCCGTCAAGGGATCGCCGGAAGACACCGCTCCGCGAATGGCGAGCATCCGCGCGATCTGGTGGTCGCCCGGGTCCGACAGTGTGGGGGCGCCCTGGCTGCCATTGTAGCGTGACCAGAAGGCGGTCAAACGGGTCGCTGCGGACCCGCCCGGTGTGCCCGTGCCCTGGGGTGAGTGGGACGTTTCAGTCCACGTTCCACCGTTGGAGTCGGCAATGGCGACGGCTTCATTGGCGGTCTCGACAAACAGCAGCAGGAGATCGTTCGTGACGATGCCCGTCGGAAGCACCGGTTGGATTGAGGCCATCCCGGATGCCAGCGTGCCATAGGCGAACACGGTCGGAGGCGCGGCATCAAAATAGGCCTGCAGTTGGTTGCTCAGTGCGTCCCGATTTGGCAAGGCCGGGTAGTCCGGGGGCGAGCGGTGGATGTGTTCTCCCATGGAACCGAAGCCCATCAATTCCCCGGTCATTGGATGGATCACTCCGGTCCAAAGCGTCCGTGGTGCATTGCCGGAGATGTTGGTCCAGGTTTTACCGTCATCCACGGTGCGCCACCAGTTGGGCATGCCGTGCATGCCGGCGATCGCATAGAAGACACCGGCCTTGTTCGGATCGGCGATCAACTGCGTGATCGACGTCGCGCGGGCGGGCACGGTCACTCCCGGGTTCTCGGCTGCGAGCACGGCGCGGATTCTGTCGCCCAGATTGACCGGGTTGCCGCCGCCATCCAGCAGGACTTCGTCCTTCAACTCTGTGCCGTCGCGTCGGATCTGGCGGATCACTTCGCGGTTGTCATTGCGCACATAGAGCACGCGCTCGGGGTTGAAATGATCGGCGCAGATGGCGCTGTCGCCGAAGGACGACGACGGAAGGGAATACCAGGGCGTCGACTGGTTGTTGCTGCCGGTGTCGTGTGTCGAGCGGTAGATCGCGGTTCCGTCATCGCTCCCGCCGGAGGTGACATTTGCCCAGTAGCTGATGAGCGTGCTGCCGTCGGAATCGAGAAAACAATCGAAGATCTCGTGGCTGCCGTGGTCGGTGAAGACGACGTCCGCCGGGTTGCCCGCCCCGAGGTTGCTGATGGCCCATCGTCCGACAAAGGCCACGTCCGCGTTCTTCGGGCTGCGCCGGCTGTGGCTTGCCCGCGATTTCATCTGCGGGGTCGCGATGTGGTAGGTGGTTGTCTGGCCGGCCGGATCGAGATCCAGAATGACCATGATGTTCGGCTGTCCTCCCGCGTTGCAGTTGGCGGCGGCGATGATCCGGTTGTTGGGCGCAATGACACCACCCGCGCCGCTCACGTAGCCGTTGGTTCCGGCACCGGCGGCGCTGAGTGCCGACTTGAAGGCGTTGTTGCCGGTTCCCAGGCCGTTGGCCGCGATCCAGTGCATGCCGTCGTCGGAGGTGTTTACCCAGGAGTCCTGACAGATCCGGAGGATCTTCCGCCAATCCCCCGTCAGGGCGTCGAAGCCGTTGCCCTTGGCATGGAGACCGTCGAAACCGGCGGCGAGGTCGCCGTCGCTGGTCAGCCCGCCGTTCAGGGAGCGTGCCATGGTCTGGAAGGTTGGAATGACACAAACGAACTCGTCCGTCGGGCAGAAATGAAAACCCGCATGACCGCGCCGGACGACATAGCGCCACTGTTCATCGCCTGTGCCCACCTTTTCCGTGACCGGCGTGAAGCTCCGGCCTCCGTCGGTGCTGAGGTACGGCGGCGCGGTGGGATTGGTCACATCGCTGCAGACCGCGAGGCGGTCGGGGTTCACGGGAGAAGCGCCGAGATGCCACACGCTGTAGTTTGCCGGAAGGCCGGCGCTCCCGGTCAGTTTTGTGAAGGCGGTGGTGCGGATATTGGTGGATTCCCAGACGCCGCCACTGGCGCTGGCCGAATGCACGCCGATGCGCATGCCCGACGGTGTATTCGCATCGCCTCCGAAGAAGACTCCCGAGGAGATGTCGATGTTGCCGCTGGCGGGATGCATCTTGGCGAAGGTGAGACCCTGATCCTGGGACAGCCACAATCCTGCTTCGCCAAGGAGGACGACATCGCCGTTCCGGGCGGCGAGGATGTGATAGATGCCGTTCTTGCCGGAGGCGTAGGTGTCGGCGGGGAGCTCCCGCACGAAGCTGAAGCTCGCTCCGGAGTCGGTGCTTTTGAAGAGTCCGATGAAAGTGAAGGACGTGGCATCGGCGGTGCGGACCTGCTCGAGGGCCCAGATGGGGCGCTGGGCATCACTCAGGCCGCCGGTCTGCGGGCGCCGGGCGAGAAAGTTGCTGCTGCGAATGACACTGTTGCCGGCGTAGTTGACATTGGTGAAGGCCCGCTTGCCACCGCCGGCGGCATTGGGGCCGGGGCCGACCGGACGGGTGATCTCCACCCGTGTCGCCCGGAGGAGGCTGGCATCCCCCACATAGACTCCGTAGACGTCCGGCAATGTCCCGAACTCCTGTTCGCCGAACATCCCGCCCATCGCGACAAAGAGGTTGTCATCGGTGTTGAGCAGGAGCCCGGCAATCTTCGAGCAGAACATGCCTGAAAGGCGCGGCAGTGTCCAGGTTGCCCCATAGTCATAGGAGACGCGGACGCCATTCTCATCCTGTCCCGTGACGATCCAACCGCGCTTGCCGGCATCGGCGGTACCCTCGTTCCAGGTGATCACGCGTTGGAACTGGATTCCATAGTTGCCGACCAATCCTGCGTCGAAGACTCCCTTGTAGCGATGGCGCGCCGGGAGCCATTCCTGAGCCCGTGCAGCGGCCGCACCGCCAAGAACGCAGACCGTGAGAAACGCCAGCAAAAGGAAAAACCGGCGGGCGCCGGGGCGCTCCCTGTGGCCGGGGCGTGCGAAGATTCGTTTCATGTCGATGGTGGAGGTGGGTGTTTGTCCTGGCTTCCGCTGGCGGAACTCCATGCGGGACGGAAGGGTGGTGGAGGGCGGCTTCCGCGATCGGCGCGGATCGCCCCGAGGATCAACCAAGCAAAGGAATGCCGCCTCGCAATTCCGTTGGCGCTTGATCTGTAAAGGGACTTCCTGGAATCGTCCCGGGGCGGGCAGGGGCGCACCGGCCCGCATGCGGCCGGCGGCCGATCATTCCTCGGGCAGCGGCTGGTCCTTGGTCTCCGGCAGCAGCGGCAGCACCAGCAGGCCGAGCAGCAGCACCAGGGACACCCACACGCCAGCGGTTCGGAATGCCTCGATGTTGCCGCCGAGGCTGCGCGTTATCTGACCCACGGTGAACGGCGCGGTGGCGGCGATGAGCCGTCCGAAATTGTAGCAGAAACTGGTGCCCGTGCTGCGCAGGCTCGTCGGGAAGAGCTCGGGCAGGTAGATCGCGTACACGGCGAACACCGAGAGCTGGCCGAAGCCCATCAGCGGAATCATCCAGAAGATCTGGTTGAATTCGCGCATGCCCTTGAAGACGAGGATCGTGGAGGCAAACGCGAGGATCAGCGCCACGGCGAAGGCGAACTTGCGGCCCTTGACCTGGGCAATCTTGGCGAGGACGGTCATGCCGATGAAGGCCCCGATGTTCTGGAACAGCAGCCCCATCGACGCCCAGAAGATTTTCTCGCTGGCCAGTTTTTCGGGGGAGAGCTGCTGCGCCGCAAGGTGCGTCTCCACGAGCGTGCGCACGATCTTAGGATGGAAGTTGCCGACGCCCCACAGGCCGATGATGCCGGCGCTGCACATGGCAAGCCCCGCCCAGGCGTGGCGGCGCCACTTGGGATGCGTGAGCAGGGCCTTGTAGGATCCGAATTTCACTCCGGTCCTGGCACCGGCTGCCTTCGCGTCGACCCACTTCTTGGGCTCCTTGAGACCGCCGAGGATGAAGACGCAGAGAAAGGCGGGAACCGCGCCCACGAGGAACATCACCTGCCAGGACCTCAGGCCGAACGGCAGCAGTTCCCGCAATGCCAGCATGCCGATGCCCATGCCGAGCAGGCCGGCGGTGATGTTGCCCACGGTGGAGAGTGATTGCAGAAGCCCAAGCGCCGGGGCGCGCGCCTTGTCATGAACGGTGTCGGCCACCAGGGCGACGGCCAGCCCGAAGACGCCGCCCACGCCGGCACCGGTCAGGAAACGATAGACGCAGAAATCGACAAATCCGGTGGAAAGGGCGCTCAGGCCGGTGCAGATCGAGTAGAGCAGCACCGAAAAGGTGAGGATGCGCGCGCGGCCGAAGCGGTCGCCGAGCGCGCCAAAGAGGAGGCCGCCAAAGGCCCAGCCGACGAGAAAAACCGATGTCGTGTACGGTGCATAGACCGTGGCCTGCTCCCTGGTCGGCAGCAGTTGTTCCATCGCGCCGTCGCGCGCGAGGTTGAAGAGTTGCTGATCCAGGCAGTCGAAGAACCACGCGAGCGACGCGATGACAAAGACGAACCAATGCTCGCGTGTGAGGAGCCGCCACCAAGGTTGGGAGTTTTCAGCAGTCATGTTGGGAGGTGTATGAATGAGTGGAAGGGATCGGGGTGATTTCAGCCGGCTGGTCTGATCCTAACCGGCGTGCCGGATTCCGCGGAGGCGTAGAGTGCGAGAATGAGCGCGACCGCCTTTCGGGCCTCGGGGCCGTCGACTTCGAGAGGCGAACCGGTCCGGAGATGGTTGGCCAGATTGGAGATCTGCCGCAGGTGCCCCTGGTGTGTCATGTGGCCGGGCTCGCTGGCGCCGGAGCGCATGGAGGGATCGGGGCGGGCCTTGAGGATGGCGTCATCCTCGGGGCGCGCCTCGCGGAAATCCCAGCGCACGAGTGTGTCGTCCTCGAGCACCGCGGAACCGCCGTCTCCGCAGATCTCGATCCGTCGTGCCCATCCGGGATGGACAGCAGTGCTGGCTTCGATCGCACCGAGGGCACCGCAGGGAAAACGCAGGGTGGCGACGGCTGTATCCTCACCTTCAATACCCTTGTGCACGCGGCGTGTGTTCCATGAGAACACTTCGGCGGGCATGCCCGCGAACCATTGGAGCAGGTCGAGTCCGTGAATGGCCTGGTTGATGAGGGCGCCACCACCATCGAGCTTCTTCGTGCCGTGCCAGCTGTCCCGATAGTAGTCCGCCGAGCGGTGCCACTTGACATAGGCGCTGGCCAGAACCAGCCGGCCGAAGCGCCCTGCGGCCGCGGCCGTCTTGAGTGCCATGGCTCCCCTGCCGGTGCGCGCCTGGAAAATGGGCAGCAGCGCCACCCGGGAGGCTCGGGCGGCGTTCAGCATCGCGTCGATCCGGTCGAGCGTCACCTCCAGCGGTTTCTCAATCACGATGTGCTTGCCCGCCTTCGCTGCGGCCACCGCGGGCTCGAGGTGGGCGCCACTCGGGGTCGTGATGCAAATGACGTCGATATCGGGGCGTGCGAGCAGGTCAGACAGCTCGATCGTGGCAATTTCTGCGCCGTGTTTCCTTGCGAATTCGGCAGTCTTCTCCACGGAACGCCCGCAGACACCCACGAGCCGGCAACCGGGTGCGTCCTTGATGGCGAGCGCATGAAAATCGGCAATCAGACCGACCCCGACGATGCCGAAGCCGAGGGTGGAGCGGGGAACGGAAACCATGGTCCGAGTGGAATAGGGCTGCTCCCGCAACTCAAGCCCGCGGGGAACTGTCCCGCCTGCCGGCCGACTCTCGACATTTTTCGTGCAGTTGGTAGGCTGGCGGGATGTCGAACCTATACGAAAAGCTCCGAGCCGACATCGTCGCCGCCATGAAGGCGCGTGACTCAAGGACCGCGGTCATTCTTCGCACGAGTGACGCGGCCATCCAGCGCGCCTCGATGGATCTGGGCAAACCGATTGACGACGCTTTGGTTACGGCGACCCTGCGCAAGGCCGTCAAGAATCTGACCGACGCGCGTGCGGAATTCGAAAAGGGCGGCCGCGCGGATCTGGCACAGGCCAACACCGCCGAGATCGGCGTGCTCGAGAAGTATCTCCCCAAAGGCCTTGATCCGGCAAAGGTGGAGGCCCTCATTGTCGAAGCAATCCGTTCAACGGGGGCGCAGTCGAAGAAGGAAATGGGAAGGGTCATCGCAGCGCTCAAGCAGTTGCCCGAAGCGGGGAACCTTGATTTCGGCGCCGTCAGTAAACTGATACAAGCGAAACTGCCTTGAACGTTAACTCAGTTGGGCCGGACGATCCTTGCCAGACGGCCAGGATCGCCCGGCCCATTGGAGTGCATCGGATGGACAGCCGCCGGCTGGTTGATTGGCGAATCGCGGAAACTTTCACCGGTTGACGCCGTTTCGCCAGGAAGTGGCAGTCGGATTTGACGCCGGTGGGGAGCGCGGGTTTTGGAGCTCAGAGGCGGACCGGCCGTGTCGATGAATGGCCTCTAGCCGTGTCATCGCGAAGTCATTCGTCCGCAAGCCGCCCCGCCCGCCTCCTTGGTGTCACCGGGATGGCGGTGTGCCTGGCGCTTGTCGTCGTGGCGCTCGGCGAGTGTTCTGGACGACAGAGAGGAGGAGTGGCGATCGCGGCACCGCAGGCTCACATCGAAGTCGTCAATCGCACCGACTACTCCTGGTCGCTCGCCTTTGCGCGTTCGGGCCTGCCGCCGTCGGTGGTGACGGTTACCCCGCGCGGGACGGTTGCGGTGAACCTGACGCCGGGCGACTATCAAATTGAGCAACGCGCGGACGGGGAATCAGTTCAGGGCAGGCAACACCTCGCGCTGACAGTTTCCGCCACACTCCTCGCCGGCCAACGCTATCGCTGGCCATTGCTGACCCTCCTGTCGGCACCGGCATCGCAGCCATGACCGCGGGTATGACATGCCGGCGTGAAGGCGCCTGGACGGCGACGCTGCGGATTGATGCTCCCTTGATCAAACAGGCGGCCGGACGTTCGTTGGTGCAATTCTGGCCGCTGATTCAGTCGAGGGTGCGAACTGTCCTGATGCCGCCCCGTTGTGGCGTTGCGGACCGCGGAGTGACATGGACGTGGCATGAGTCTGCCGGGGCGGAACCCGTGACGGCGGGCGAGTTCTTGCAATTGAGGACGAGACTGAGCGAAATTTCGCGTGCCTGCCGGGAGGCCGCCGCGGTGCAGGGACCCGGGGAAATGGATGCGACAAGCCGCGAGGTTCTGGTTGCAACTGCAGCGGTGGCGTTGGCGCTGGCAGGGAAATCGGATGGGGTGCTGGGCGCCTACACCGCGCGAACAACCGAGGGTCTCCGCCTGCACAGCTGGCACTCGTCGGTCCCCGCGATTCCCCAGCCATCGGAAGCGCTCCCGCTTGAAATTTCTGGAACCGTCAGGGTGAACGGAAAACCCGATGGGGGGCATCGCGTCTTCCTTGAGGATGCAAGGGGTGCGGTGGTCGCGAAGACCCGCTCGGATTCCCGGGGTGCGTTCCTGTTTTCCGAGCTTCCTCCTGGTACCTATCGGGTACGCGGAGGATCGGATCAGGTGGATTTCCCGGTGATCGGCCAGATCGTGGACATTTCCAAAGGACCGGTTCATGGGCTTGAATTGAAAAGCGATGCGCGAAAGGCGCGGAGGTTGTCCGTCCTTGGAGAACCCGCCATGCATGTGGATGCCAGCCCGGCATCCTCCAGCCCGGATGCCTCAAGATCAGAGGCGATGACTTCTCCACGCGGGCGTCGGACTGCCGTCATTGCGATCTGCATGGCCGCGATTGTGATGCTGACGACAGCGCTGCTGGTGCTGCGTGAGGGCGACGGGCGCCGGACGGATTCTGCACAGTCTTCTCCGCTTGAACCGGCGGCGCGAGGAACGAAACCGGTGGCACCGCGTGAAACGGCCCTGCTGGTATGGGGAGACGGAGATTTGAACGACCTGGATGCGAGGGGCCACGAAGGGCAGTCCGCCAGTCCGGCCGGCCGAGGCGATACACCGCAGCGCGGAGGGGTTGACGCGGCGGACACCGAGGCAGCCGGGAGTGTGGCCGGATCGGTTGAATCCAGCGGATCAACGTCCCCTTCATCCGCAGGTTCTCCATGGTCCGATCCCGATGCAGTGGCGACCAGCCGGAGTCGTGACACGATTCTTGCCTGGTCCGATGCATGGCTTGACGGCGCCGCTCGCGGCGCCGGGGCGCGGACCGACGGAGTGCCTTCGCCCACGACCGCAGGCGATGCAACGTCGCTGGCAGGGCAGGCGGTGTCGGAGCCGAGCCATGCCGGCCCGTCAACTCCGCAGCCTACGGCGACGGCTGCCACCCATCCAGCGGCGCGAAGTGCCGAAACCGCACCGGATTTCGGTCCTCAATCGGGGACGTTGGAACCGGGTCCGACAATGCCGATGGCACCTCCGCCTCCAGCCGGCGTGGCCATGGCACCCCGCTCCGATGCTCGTGCGGAATTTGCTTCGGCCGCGGCACGCAGCTACGGAAGGCGCCAGGAAAGGCCCCAGCAGGCGGACGCACCGTCCGGCTCGCCGGAAGGGAACGTGGCGGATATCAGTAGATCGGATACAGGTCGGGAGCGACCGGATCCTGTCGGCCATTCTCGTGCCAGCGGCGTCCCGAGCCCGAAGGCTTCTGCGCCGGGGCAGGTGATGCCGCCGACACGGGCGGATGTGGCCGCTGCAGTTTCAACCCCAGATCCGCTCATGCCACCGGCCTCCGCACAGGGTGCGATGGAGAATGCCCGCCTGCCTGGGGAGGACCGGCTCCGGGCGCCTGCCTTGCCTGCGGGGGAGGGGCTGCCACCGGCGGTTCTCCTTGGAAAAGGGATGCGCGGAAAATTGTCGCCCCCCTCCTGGCAATTCTCCCTCACCCGGGATGCGGTCGTTTCGACCCAACCCATACCCGAAGGGCAGGTCGATGAGTCAGAAACGAGACGCCGGGTCTTGTTGAAACAACGGCGAGCAGAGGTATCGGTGGGATTTGACCAGGCCCGCCTGGCATGGGGCGTGGCGGTTGAACCTGGCGAATCTTCCGGATCGGCCGCCTGGCGGGTGATCCGGGGAACAGGTGCGGTCAGGGAACAACGCGAAGGCGGACGCATCCTCCTCATCCTGTCGGAGGCGCCGGTGAACGGAACCCATTACGAATTGAGGGCGTCCGGATCAGCGAATGTCCTGGCACAGATCGAGATTGATCCGAGCGGCGGCGTGGGCGTGAAGGCAGCCGATGGTGTTCGCATGACATTCTGGTTTTCCGCAGAAGCGGTGTTCGACGGCGCCGCAACGAAAGAAGAGGGGAATTCCCGGATGCACGAATTGGCATGGAGCCAATGGGGTGGGCGGCCGCTCCCCGACTCCTGGATCCAGAAATTCTCCGCGCAGCGAGGCCGTTGGCGGAGCGGATTTGAAATTCCCCTCGATGATGCTCAAGACTCGGGACGCACGTGGCATCTGGCCCTGCGGGATCCGGCATCGGGCTGGGCATGGCGTTCGAGCCTGCAGATGGAATGAGGTTGGCCGGCAGAAGGCTGCCGGCGGTTCCTTCGAGCGACCGTTGCCCCTGGGCGCCTACCAGGAGGCGACGATCCGGGCAAATTCGCCCTTGTTGCTTGCACCGAAGAATGACGTGCCGGCAACAAAAGTATCGGCACCGGCCTGTCGGCACTGCAGTCCGGTTTCAAGGTCGATGCCACCGTCCACCTCCAGGCGGAAATTGAGGGAACGCTCGTTGCGCCACTGCGAAAAGGTACGCAGCTTTTCCAGCATTTCAGGGCGGAACGATTGCCCGCCGAAACCGGGCTGCACGGTCATGACCAGAATCAGATCCACGCTATGCAGGAACGGCTCGATGGCGGTTGCGGGTGTGTCCGGGTTGAGGACCATGCCGCATTTGCAACCGAGCTCCCGGATGTGCCGGAGCGTGCCGGCGTGATCGTAGTCGGGCTCGATGTGAATACTGATTGAATTCGAGCCGGCCTTGGCGAACGCCTCGATGTAGCGATGCGGTTCCGAGAGCATGAGATGCGTGTCGAAGTACATTCGCGAAAGGGGGCGGAGGGCGGCCAGCACCTGCGGGCCAAATGACAGGTTCGGCACGAAATGACCGTCCATGATGTCGAGATGGAGCCAGGGTACCCGGGCGGCTTCCGCGGTACGGACTGACACGGCCAGGTGGGCGTGATCGCCGGCCAGCAGGGAGGGAGCGAGGATGGAGGGATGGAGCACCGTGCTGCTACTTTCGGGGAAGCGGCGTCTGAGGCCAGCCGATATTGTCCGCGTGTTGGGTCCGCCGGAGGGATTCACGTCAATACAGAAAAACGGTTCCGCCGGACGGTGCTGCGATGAACGGCAGGTCGAAGTCACCTGGACCTTGCCAGCCCGGCCCGGAATCAACCGTTGACGCCAGTCCCCTACTGGCTGTCGAATTCAGGCTTTCCCTTGCCTGAACCCCTCATCCGATGCAAATAACAAGATCCCGATTCCTGAGTGCGGGTGCCCTTCTCGGCGCCTTGTCCATGATACTGGTGGGCTGCGAATCCATGTATACGCCCTCGACTCCACCAAGCGTCGGTACCGGGCGCAGCTTCAAGGGACCGATCGGTCTCCAACTGTACAGCCTCCGCGGTCTTTTCATGTCGCAAGGGCCGTCGAAGACCCTCGACAAGGTCAAAGGCTACGGGATTCGTGAAGTGGAACTGGCAGGCAATTACAATCTCACGCCCGCCCAGTTCAAGGCGGAGTTGGATGCCCGCGGCCTGATCCCGGTGTCCGGCCACTTTTCGTTCGATCGGTTCCGGGATGATCCCGAAGGCATCGCCCGCGAGGCGAAGGTGTTCGGCCTGAAGTATGCCGGTTGCGCCTGGATTCCGCACAAGGACACATTCAGCGCCGCGGATGCTCGGGCGGCCGCCGCCGTCTTCAACAAGGCGGGCGAAGTGCTCGCCAAGGATGGCATCCGCGTCTTTTATCACTGTCACGGCTACGAGTTTCAAAAGGGAGTCGCCGGTGATGGCCTGACGGCGATGGACATCCTCATGCGTGAAACGAATCCCAGGACGGTTTCCTTCGAAATGGATGTCCTCTGGGTGGTATTTCCCGGCGAATCTCCGGAAGCCTGGCTGGCAAAGTATCCCGGGCGCTGGGAGCTGATGCACGTGAAGGACTATCGTCGCGGACAACCCACCGGGATACACACGGGAAAGACGGATGTGAGCAACGACGTGACAATTGGCAGTGGACAGATGGACTGGCCGCGCATCCTTGCGGCTGCGCAGAAATATGGCGTGAAGCATTACTTCATTGAGGATGAATCAGCCGTGGCTGCGGATCAGATTCCGGAGAGCCTGCGCTACCTCGAACAGGTCTCCTGGTAGGCATGAGGTTGGTGCGGCCGATTCCCTGTCGCCCGTCGTCGGCGGCGCACGCATCCTTCCGTGCAAGGCTGGTCCGCCGCCTGTCCCTCCTGTGCCTTCCCTTGCCGGTCATGGGGGCACAGCCCGTTCGCTACGTGTTGAGCTTCCCGGACGCCCAGGCGCATTATCTGGATGTCGAAGCGGAGTTTCCGTGCGAACGACAGGAGCCCTTGCTGCTGTTCATGCCGGTATGGACTCCGGGCTCGTATCTGGTTCGTGAATATGCGCGCAGCGTCGTCACCCTGGAGGCCAGCACCCCTTCCGGCGCTCCGCTGGCAGCCGGCAAGATCACCAAGAACCGGTGGCGCATCGAGGCCGCCGGACAGGCTTCGATTCGGGTCCGCTACCGACTGTACTGCCGCGACATCAATGTCCGTGGCAATTGGGTGGAACAGGAGTTCGCCATGCTCAACGGGGCTCCGACGTTTCTGGGAATCGTCGACGATGTCCCCCGGACCTACGAGGTGAAGGTGCACCTGCGGGAAGGATGGAAAGGCTGCTACACCCCGCTGACTCGGGAGACGGGAACCGAGGCGTACTCCGCCCCCGACTTCGATACCCTGGTGGACAGCCCGATCTTCGCCGGATCGCCGCTGGTGGACCGGTTTGATGTCGATGGCGTGCCGCATTACCTCGTCACCCTGCTGGGCGAAGGAGCGTGGGACAATGCCCGGGCTGCGCGCGGCCTGCAACGGACGGTGGAGGAGCAGCGCACGTTCTGGGGCGGTCTGCCGTATCGCGTGCCGTTCTATTTCTTCAACCTGCTGACGGGTACCCGCGGCGGGCTCGAGCACCGCAACGCCGTGACGATCTCCGCGGATCGCTGGCTGTCGAGCACACGGGCGGGCGTGGTTTCCTGGCTCTCGCTGGCCAGCCATGAGTACTTCCATGCCTGGAACGGGAAGCGCCTGCGGCCGGTCGCGTATGGCCCCTTCAACTACGAACGGGAAAACTACTCCAGGGCGCTCTGGATCGTGGAGGGGATCACGAGTTATTATCAGCATGTGCTGCTGGCGCGTGCGGGGTTTTATGGTGTCGACCAGTACCTCGGCATCCTGAGCGGAGCCATTGCCGGTGTTGAACGCACGCCCGGGCAGACGGTCCAGTCGCTGGGCGGGGCATCCTTCGATGCCTGGATCAAGGCCTATCGCTCGGATGAGAATTCGGTGAACGTCCTCTTTGGCTATTACACCGGCGGATCGATTGCGGGGCTGCTCTTTGACGCGGAAATCCAGCGGGTCAGCGGCGGACACCGGACCCTGGACGACGTGATGCGTGCGGCCTACCGGCGCTTCAGCGGTGAGCGCGGTTACCGCGACGATGAATTTGCCGCCTTGGCGGGCGAGGTGGCGGGTGCGGATCTCAGCGGGTGGTTCAAGCGCGTGATCGAGACCCCGCGCCGTTTCGACTACCAGCCGTTCCTCGAGTGGTACGGTCTCGAATTCGAACCGCCGGCGAAGCCGAAACCGACGGCGGATCGAAATCCCGATCCGGAGGATCCGCCTCGTGGCTGGCTCGGTGCCGATACTGCCGGTCGCAATGGCCGCCTCGTGGTGACAGGGGTGCGGAGCGATACTCCCGCCGCGCGGGCAGGGCTCAGCGTGGATGACGAGATCCTGGCGATCGATGGCTATCGGGTGGCGGCGGATGAATTGACCCGGCGGATGGGGGCCTATCCGGAAGGTGCCCGGCTGACGTTCCTCATTGCCCGGCAGGAACGCATTGTCGAGGTGCCGGTCACCCTCGGGACGGAACCCAGTCAAACCTGGAAATTGAGGCAGCGCGCCGATGCCACCGACGAACAGAAGGCACGGATGGGCCGATGGCTCGGTCTACCGAGGTGAAGGCCGCGGGTGGCTACCAGACATCGAGAACGTGGCTGACCGCGGAGGCGGAGAGTGACTGTGCCAGGAGCGGAACAGCCTGGTATTCGGCCTGGAGCTGATTGTCGAAATTGCCGGTCTGCGGATTGTCCGTGAATACCTGGCGTTTCACGAGCAACGGCCGGTCCTTGAAATATACCTTGCCCGAGCCGGGTTCCGCCAGGGTGATCGTGGCGGAGAGGTTCAGGACAAACTTGCGGGCGAGGCCCGTGTCGTTCGGCACGACGGTCGCGATTTCGCGGCCGTACGAGCCGAGCTTCGTCGAGAGAATCACATCGGCATCATCCGGCGAGTTCACCATCTGCAGACGGCCGTCGCGAATGAAGGCTTCGCGAATTTCCGTGCTGAGGAGAGCGACCGCTTGCGGCAGCGCGGAGACATTGTTGACGGGCTCGACGTAGATCCTCTTGAACGGCGTGGCGTGTCCGGTGCCGAGCACGTAATGGGAGCAGCCTGCCACGAGGGAGGCGAAAGCCAGGAGAAGCGGTGCGGCCCAGGTCATCGGCCGGGCGGATTCGCTGCGGGGCCGCGCGATCAAAAGAAGAGGAATTTCCTGGAGGGTTTCTTCCCCGCGGTGGCGGCCTTGGCCGCGGCTGCCTCCACTTTGACCAGCTGGTCGCGCGCCTTGACGGCGACGGACGAATCGGGATAGGCGGTGATGGCCTCATTATAAAATACGCGGGCGGCCATGTAGTTGTCGCGTTTGTAGAAGTAGAAATCGCCGATCTTCAGCTTGCTTTCGGCCAGGACTTTTTTCATGTCGCCCAGCCCCTTTTCCGCCGCGCTCACCCCGGCGTCGCTTGGGTAAAGGATCATGAAGTCCTCGAAGTAGGTGATCGCCTCACGGGTGGACGCCTGGTCGTAGTACGGACCTTCCACGAGCGAGGCGTGGGTTTGGGCGAGTTTGAGATAGGCGTCGGGCGTGAGAAGACTTTGCGGATAAAAATTGATCATGCGGTCGAGCGCATCGATCGCCTCCTCGTCGTTGCCCATGCGCTGATGGGTCCGCGCGATATTCATGAGCGACAGCGGCGCGTAGTCGCTGTAAGGTGCCGTTACCAGGAGAATCTCGAAATACTCGATCGCCTTCTCACGATTCCGGAATCCGGGGATCACGCCCCAGATGTAATTGCGGGCGCCATCGAGCAATGCGCTGGCGATCCGGTACTGTTCACCGATGATTTCGTTGAAGCGGGTGTAGTTCGGGTAACGGCCGACCACCTGCTGGAAATCCTCGTGGGCCTTGTAATACTGCTTCCGCTCAAGACGCATGCGGCCGGCGCGGTAATAGGCTTCCGGGGCGTAGACCGAATTGCCGAAGCGTTTGCCGACGCGCTCGTAGGCCTTCGCGGCCTTGCCGTAATTGCTGCCTTCCTCGTAGTCGCGCGCCTTGTTCATCTGGTCGATCGCGCGGCGTCCGTCCTCGCCGATCAGACCGGAGAGCGCGCCTCCCTCCACCCGCCAGCCCGCATCGCGGGACCAGACGAGCTCAGCCCGGCCCGTGCCCGCGAGTATCAGGAGTAAGGCGACGAGCAGACTGAGGGTGCGGACAGCGCGAACAGACGAAGACAACATGAGAAAAAGATCACCAGCGAACCAGCGCGCTCCCGCAGGTCAAGCCTGCCCCAAACGCCACCAGCAGCACCAGATCACCCGATTTGACCCGGCCTGTCTGGCGGGCTTCGTGCAGGGCCAGCGGCACCGAGGCGGAAGACGTGTTTCCATAGCGATCGACATTCATGTAGAAGCGGTCCAATGGCAGTTTCAAGTAATGGGCGATGGCTTCGATGATGCGGAGATTGGCCTGATGAGGGATGACGCAGGCAATGTGATCGGCGGAGATTTGATGTTGTTCCAGGATTTCCCGGGCGAGGTCCTCCATGGCGCGGACGGCGACTTTGAAGACTTCCTTTCCCTTCATGCGAATGACCCGTGGAGCGTCGGCGCCGGCGGGTGACGCGCCGCCGCCGGGGACCCAGAGGAGATCGGGGGAGAGCGGAAGGGTGGTCAGGCGTGAACCGATGATTTCAGAGCGTGGGGCGCGCGACGGACCGAGAACTGCCGCGCCGGCGGCGTCGCCGAAAAGGACGCAGGTGGTGCGGTCATTCCAGTCGATCATCGTCGAGAGTTTTTCGGCTCCGATGACCAGGGCATGCCGGTAGCGACCGGAAGCCAGCATGGCCCACGCGGTATCGAGGGCGTACAGGAATCCGGTGCAGGCGGCATTGAGATCGAAACAGGCGGCCTTTTCCGGAATGCCGAGCCGCTGCTGGACAAGGCATGCGGTCGCCGGCATCGGCAGATCGGGAGTCAGGGTGGCCAGAATCACCAGATCAATGTCCTGTGCGGCAATTCCGGCGTCACGGATGGCGGCCTCGCCGGCGGCGGCCGCCATGTCGGCGGTGGTTTCAGTGCCGGCGGCGATTCGCCGTTCGCGGATGCCGGTTCGGGTCACGATCCATTCGTCGGAGGTGTCAACCAAACGGGAAAGTTCGTCATTGCTGAGGACCCGGTCGGGTGCGTAGGAGCCGGTGCCGAGAATGGCGATGGGCGATGGGACCATGCGTGCGGGATGCGATGCGTGCAGAGGGGAAATCAAGCGCTGCCTCAGGCCCCCACCGATGTCGGGCGAATGGTCTCGTTGGCGCGGGCGATGTCGGCCTCGATGCGGAGGTTGAAGTCCGCACGGATGAATTCGTTGGCGTCGTGAAGCGCGTTCATGATGGCGAATCGATTTGCCGAACCGTGCGCCTTGAGGACGCTGCCGCGCAGTCCGAGCAGGGGAGCACCGCCGTAACGCTCAGGCTGGATGCGTTCTTTCAGGCCAATGAAGGCGCCGCGTGCGATCCACGCGCCGAGCTTGCGGACGGGAGATGCGACAAGCTGCGATTTCAGCTCCTGACTGAAGAGCTTGGAGAGGGATTCCCAGCTCTTGAGGCAGATGTTGCCGGTGAAGCCGTCGCAAATCACGACGTCGACCTGTTTGAGAAACACCTGAAAGCCTTCGATCGGGCCGATGTAATTCACGAGCGGCCCGAGGCGCTTGAGTGCCTCATGCGATTCATTGATCAGGCTGTTGCCCTTTCCCTCCTCGGTGCCAATCGTCAGCAGACCGACCCGCGGCGATTCCACGCCGAGTTCCAGCCGGCAATAATGACTGCCGAGGATCGCATTGTGGACGAGGTGCGCCGGGCGGCTTTCGGGATTTGCTCCCGCGTCGACCAGGACGCCGTGGCCGCCTTCACGCGGGATGACCGCGGCGAGGGCGGGACGTTCGACACCATTCACGGTACGGAGCTTGAGCGTGCCGGCGGCGACGACCGCGGAGGCGGTGCCGTCCTTCACCAATTCGATGGCGCGCAACATGGAGGCGTCGCGCTTGCGCTTCATGACGGGCATCACCTCATCCTCGGGGGTGATGACCTCCGTGGCGTTGTGCACGGTCACCTTGGGATGCCCCTGCAGTCCGGCCCTGGCAAGGAGCGGATCAATCTCGGATTGCCTGCCGACCAGAATGACCGGATTGAGATCGGCGTAGTCAGCCAGTGCCAGCTTGAGTGCCTGGACGACTTCGGCGGGACCGAGGTCACCGCCCATCGCGTCAAGTGCGATCCTGGCCGGTTGTCCGGAAGGGGAACCCATCGCGAGCACTTGGGATAAACGCTCCGGGCCCGGGTGGGGGCGAATCAGACTTCGACAGTGAGAACCTGGCGCCCGCGGTACATGCCATTCTTCGGATTCACGCGGTGGGGACGGAACGCAGAGCCATCGGAAGGATCGCGAGCGAGCTCGGGAGCCTTGAAGGAGTTGGCGGCGCGGCGGTTGGCGCTGCGGCGTTTGGATTGTTTGCGTTTCGGATTAGCCATGGTTGGAAGTGTTGAAA
>CAZOXB010000055.1:0-4668 GCA_964583635.1 uncultured Opitutaceae bacterium
TGCGCGGAACGTTCGTGCTTGGGCAGCAGGTTGACCTGGAGATCGGCCACGTTGGGACCGCGCCGCTGGAAGTAATGGCGCACGAGACCGTTGAAATTGAAGGGAGAGGCCGTGCCGGCGTAGACTTGGTAGTCGCGCACCTCGGGTTCGTCCCGCAGCGCCGCCGCCATTTCGCGGGCGACCCGGGTCGTCTCCTCGAGCGGCGTGCCTTCGGGCATGTCGATGATGACCTGGAATTCCGATTTGTTGTCGAAGGGCAGCATCTTCACCTTGACCACCCCGAATGGAACGAGGGCGACTGCGCCGAGCAGCAGCACGACGACCAGGCCGAGAAAGGTCCACCGCCAGCGTGCGCGGGCGATCATCGGATCCATCACGAGGTGATAGAACCGGGTGAAAAGATCGTTCGGCGCATGATCGTCGTCCTGGGCCGACGACTTGGCAGGCAGGTGGCGGCGCAGCACGCGGACTGCGGCCCACGGGGTGATGCTGAAGGCGATGACCAGGGAAAACAGCATCGCCGCGCTGGCACCAATCGGGATCGGGCGCATGTAAGGCCCCATCAGCCCGCCGACAAAGGCCATCGGCAACACCGCCGCGATGACCGCCCAGGTGGCCAGCACCGTCGGGTTGCCGACCTCGCTCACGGCGTTGATGGCGACCTCGACCAGGGGGCGTCCCTCGGCTGAGGGCAGCCGGCGGTGGCGCACGATGTTCTCGACGACAACAATGGCGTCATCCACGAGGATTCCGATCGAGAAGATCAACGCGAAGAGCGTGATGCGGTTGAGGGTGTAGCCGTAGAGATAGAAGATGAGCAGGGTGAGCCCGAGGGTGACCGGGATGGCGAGCAGCACGACGAGCGATTCACGCCAGCCGAGGAACGTGAGGATCAGCAGCGCCACGCCGAAGACGGCGATGCCCATGTGGAAAAGGAGCTCGTTGGATTTCTCGCTCGCCGTCGCACCGTAGTCCCGCGTGAAGGTGGCCGTGACACTGGACGGAAGGAGCGAACCGCGCAGACGGGCGAGGGCGGATTCAACTTCCCGGACGACCGTGACCGCGTTTGCCCCGGGACGCTTGGCAATGCTGAGGGTGACGGCCGCCTCCTCTTCCTGCCCCCGGCCGGCGCCAAAGAGAACGTAGTCGACGGGTTCCTCGGGGCCGTCCACGACTGCCGCCACATCGCGCAGAAACACCGGCCGTCCATCAAGATTCCCAACAACGAGACCGGCGGCATCGGCGGCATCCTGCAGGAAGCTTCCGGTTTCGAGGAGAACCTCACGATTGCCGCTGGTGAGGGAACCCGTCTGATGATGGGAATTGGCCGCTCTGAGTGTGCGCGCCAGATCATCGAACGTGAGATGGCGCGCGGCGAGGGCGACGGGATCGACCTGCACGCGCAACTGTCGGCGAAGGCCGCCGATCAGGGTGGTCTCCGCGACATTCGGCAGTGCCTTGATCGCGTCGTCCAGTTGTGCGCCCAAACGCCGCAGGGTGAAATGGTCGAGGCTGCCGCTGTGCAGCGTGATGGCTGCGATCGGGACATCGTCGATGCTGTGCGGCTTGACCAGCGGAGGGGACGCGCCCAAGGGGATGCGATCACTGTGGAGGGAAAGCTGTTTGTTCAGACGGACCAGCGAAGTCTCCAGATCGGATCCAACCACAAACCGGACGATCACCTGCGAGTGGCCGGGGCTCGAGGTCGAGTAGATGTATTCAACACCGGGGATCTCCCATAGCACCTTTTCGAGGGGCCGGGTGACGCGGTTTTCCACCTCGTGTGCGGTGACGCCCGGCATGGCGACGAGAACGTCGACCATGGGCACCTTTATCTGAGGTTCCTCCTCCCGCGGCAGCATGATGACTGCGAACAGCCCCAGCAGGAGCGAGGCGATGACGGCAAGCGGGGTGAGACGGGAGTTCGTGAACGCCGAGGCCAGCCGGCCCGCGAAGCCGGAGACCGGCACCGATGATGACGATTGAACGGGACTCACGGGTGCGCGAGGGTGGGTGAGACGCGCTGACCGTCCCGCAGGGCTGGCGGCGGAGCGGTGACCACGGATTCGCCCGGGCTGAGGCCGGAGAGGATCTCAATGCGGTTTCCATCGACGCGGCCCGTTTTCACGAGACGAAGCTGTGCCCGGTTCTCCGCGACAACAAAGATCCGCTCCATCTGCCCAAAAGGGACAATTGAGGATACGGGAACGTAAAAGGAGCGGCTGGTGGCCAGCGGAATGAGAAAGCGGGCAAATTGCCCGGAGCGGGCGCCGGTGGATGGGTCGAGTGCGGCCTTGACGAATACGGTATGGGACTCCGGGTCGACCGACGGGGCCAGTTCCTCGATCCGTGCCGGGACCGGAACGTCGCTGCCTTCCAGCCTGACTGGCAGGGAGTCCCCCAGCCGGAGCTGGGAGGCGGCGCTCTCAGGGACGGCGCCCTCCGCGCGGAGATCCTGCGTCGACTCGAACACGAGCAGGGCCGCTCCGGGTGTGGCGAGGTCGCCCATCAATGCGTGCTGCCGCCCGACCACGCCTGCAAAGGGAGCGACTATCACGGTGTGGGAAAGGAGGGCTTCGGCGGACGCAACCGATGCCCGGGCGATGCGAAGCGAGTCCTCCGCCGCGAGGAGGGCTTCGGGCGGATTGACGCGGCGATCGACCAGTTCCTTTTCACGGGAGACAATGCGCTCGGCTTCGGCCAGTTGGGCCCGGGCGACCTGCAGCCTCGCGTCAGCATCGGGCGAAGTCAGACGGACGAGCGGTTTGCCGGCGGGGAGCGCCTGGCCGAGCGGAGCGATCTCGAGGATCGTGCCGGAGAGCTGGGCGGCCACGACGGCACGCTGCGCGGGGCGGACCGTGGCGGGAACCTCAAGATGGCTGGGTAGATCCTCCGATGTCGCGAGGAGGGTGCTCACGGCCAGTTCGGGTGCCTCGGACCGGGCGGCAGGCTGCGGGGCGCGGCCGCAGGCGGCGAGCCCGACCGAAGCGATCAGGAGGAAGGCAAGACGGGGGGACATGCGGGATCAGGCGCGTGGACGGCGGATGCATCCGGTGACGGGATCAAGCCACCCCAGCTTCCGCAGCACCAGCGTGGGCGGGCAGAAGCCGGTGAAGACGGACTGGATGAGGTTGAAGCCGGCGAAGGCCGGGAGCAGCAGCCACCAGGGATTCACGAATGCCGCGAGCGCACTGCCGAGAAGGACGACGGATCCGGCGAGAAGTCGTATGAAGGATTCGATTTTCATGGGATACAAATTCATGAGCATATACGCATATGCTTGATTCCGTGTCAACCCTCTGTTCACTGTCGGTGCATGCCCAAGCATTCTCTCCTGTCAGACGAGGCCCTCGAGCTGGTTGCGCGGCGTTTTGCCGTGCTGGCCGAGCCGATGCGGCTCCGTTTGCTGCAGGCGTTGTTCGACGGTGAGAGGAATGTCTCCGAACTGGTCGGGGCGACCGGCGGCACGCAGGCGAATGTGTCACGCCACCTGCAGACGCTCACCGCGGCCCATGTTCTGGGAAGGCGGAAGAGCGGGCTGCAGGTTTTCTACCGGATATCGGATCCGACCATTCCGAAGCTGTGCGACCTCGTCTGCGGGAGCCTGGAGAAGTCGCTGCAGCGTCAGGCTGCACAATTGTCCGACGCGTGACTCCGTCCGGGACGGGCCCGGATTCCGGCATTTCCAAGGGGAATGTGTTTGCGGCTTGCAGTCCGGCTGTTTGATTGGTTTTGAGTGTTTCGACAAAAGTATCATGTTCGCTCAGGAACGCCAGCAAGCCATACTCGACGCCCTTCAATCCCGCTCGCCGCTGACGGTGCCGGCCTTGGGGGGCATGCTGAAGGCGTCGCCGGCAACGGTGCGCCGCGATCTCGCCTTCCTGGAGGGCCTCGGGCGGATTGTCCGCACGCATGGCGGCGTGATGAATCCGGAGCAGGCGGATGCGGAACTCTCCTTCGACCGCAAGAGCCGGGCGGCCATGAGGACAAAGTCGCTGCTGGCGGAAGCGGCACTGGCATGGGTGAAGCGGGGGCAGGTGGTGTTTGTCGATGCGGGCAGCACGACCCTGCCGTTGGGCAGGGCGCTGCTGTCGCGGGAGAACCTCACCATCGTCACCAATTCGGTGCCGCTGCTGTCGGAGCGCCCGCGGGAGGGCACCCGATTGATCTCACTGGGAGGGGAGGTCCGTGGAGTCAGCCTGGCCATGGTGGGGGCGGGCGCGATGGAATGGCTGCGCCGCATCCACATCGACGTCGCGTTTCTCGGGGCCTCCGGCATGAATGTGCAGGGCGTCACGACCACCGAACTTTCCGAGGCCGAGGTGAAGTCGGCGGTTCTCGCTGGGGCGGACAGGACCGCGGTGCTGGCCGACGGATCGAAATGGAACCGTTCCGCTCCGATCCGTTTCTCCGAATGGCGCGGGATTCAACATCTGTTCACCGACCGGGAACTCGAGCGGAAGGACCGCATGCGAATCACCACGCAGGGCACCCGGATCCATATTGTCCGAAGATAGACTGCACTTGATGAACCCACCCCCGGTCCTCCCATTCCCCCAAGACCTCGCCCGCGCTTACGACGCGAGCTGCTTTCGCTTCGCCAAGTGCAACGGCCTCCGCAGTCCCTTCCGGAGGGGATGTAACCTAATGGGTTACGTCCTGCCGGTG
>CAZOXB010000055.1:4768-17915 GCA_964583635.1 uncultured Opitutaceae bacterium
CCTCCGCAGTCCCTTCCGGAGGGGATGTAACCTAATGGGTTACGTCCTGCCGGTGGGCGCATTTTCCAGATGTGCAGCCGGGCAACACCCAATTCCTCCCATTGACCCAACATGAGCATCCTGACATCTGAACGAAAGGACGGGCCGGTGAAAGTCGGCGTAATCGGCGGCGGACTGATGGGGCGCGAAGTCGCCAGTGCCTTTGGACGCTGGTTCGCCCTTGATGGTTTTCCCGTCCGCGCGGAATTGACCGCCGTGTGCGACCTGCAGCCGGCATTGCTGGAATGGTTCCGGCAGGTTCCCACCGTCAAGCTCCTGACCACGGATCATCGTGAGCTGCTGGCGTCGGGCCAGGTCGACGTCGTCTACGTGGCGGTGCCCCATCACTTGCACGAAGCTGTGTATCTCGACGTGTTGCGTGCGGGGAAGGATCTGCTGGCGGAAAAGCCGTTCGGCATCGACCTGGACGCGGCCCGCCGCATCGCCGGCGAAGCGACGCGACTCGGCCGATTTGTGCGGGTGTCCTCGGAATTTCCCTTCCTGCCGGGAGCCCAGCGGGCATTTCAACTTGCCCGCGCCGGAGCGTTCGGCCGCGTGCTCGAGGTCAGGGCGTCGTTCCTGCACTCGAGTGATCTGGATCCCACGAAGCCGATCAACTGGAAGCGGCAGACAAAATACTGTGGTTTGCCGGGAGTGATGAACGACCTCGGGCTGCATGTTGCCCATATTCCCCTGAGGCTAGGCTGGAAGCCGCTCTCAGTCTATGCGCAGTTGCAGAAGGTCTATCACACCCGCCCGGATGGAAAGGGCGGCACGGCGGAATGTGATACGTGGGATAACGCGACGCTTCACACCCGCGCCCGGGTCGCCGGCGAGATTGTCCCCATGACGCTTGAGATGAAACGTATGGCGCCCACCGAAACCAACACCTGGATCTTCGAGGTGCTGGGCACCGATCATGGCGTGCGTTTTTCGACCAAGGAACCGAAGACCTTGTGGCGCTACCGGCGGGACCGGGAACAATGGTGGGAGAAGACCGATCTCGGCTTTGGCACCCCTTTCAAGACCATCACCGGGGCCATTTTTGAACCGGGATTTCCGGACCTGCTGATGCAGATGTGGGCCGCGTTTCTGGCGGAGAGGTCGGGAAACCTGGGAGATCGTTTCGGCTGCGCCACCGTGGAGGAAGCAATCGCCCATCATGAGATCTGGGCCGCCGCACTGCAGTCACATGCGGAGTCGCGCGTCGTGACCCTGCCGACCTGAACACCCCCGAAGGGAAAACCAGAATGCCGGAAGTAATGACCACACGCGTGACCCCATCGTCTCACCCGACCCGTTCAGGAATCCTCGCGGGCGGCAACTGGATCGTCGATCACGTCAAGCTGATCGACGGATGGCCGCCGCAGGATGCCCTGGCGAACATCCTTTCCGAATCGTGGGGCAACGGCGGCTCACCGTACAACATCCTCAAGGATCTGGCGAAGCTGGGTGCGCCGTTTCCCCTCGCGGCAGTGGGACTGGTGGGCGACGACGCCGACGGGCAGCGGATCATCGCCGATTGCCGCGATCATGGCATTGATACGGCCCGGCTGCAGCGAATCCCGGATGCACCGACCTCCTACAGCGATGTCATGACCGACAGCCGGACGGGACGTCGGACTTTTTTTCACCAGCGCGGCGCGAATGCCCTGCTCGGTCCGGAGCACTTTGATTTCAGCGCCTGTTCCTCGCGGATCTTTCATCTCGGGTTTCTTCTTCTTCTCGACAGGCTGGACGAGATCGTGGACGGAAAGCCGCGGTTCTGCGAGGTGTTCGCCGCGGCCCGGAATGCCGGATTGATCACCTCGGTCGACTGCGTGAGCGAAAACGGCAATCGGTTTCAGGCGGTGGTTCGCCCGGTTCTTCCCGAGGTGGACTGGCTATTCGTGAATGATTTTGAAGCGGAGCGGATCACCGGGATCGAACTGCGCGACCACGGGGAAATTTCCCGCATCAAGGTTGAGGAGGCGGCAAGGGATCTTTTGCAATGCGGCGTCAGGCAAGGGGTGGTCATCCACTTTCCCGAAGCCGCCTACGCGGCTGCCCGGGATGGACAGGATTGCTGGCAGCCCAGCTTGAAAATACCGGTCGCTGCGATCAAAGGAACCGTCGGCGCGGGCGATGCCTTTGCGAGCGGCGTGTTGTATGGCCTTCATGAGAACTGGGCGATGCGCGATGCGCTGCGCCTTGGAGTGTGCACCGCTGCAAGCAGCCTCTTTCACCCGACGTGTTCCGAGGGTGTGCGAAGCGCCGGGGCCTGCCTGAAGCTCGACGAGGAATTCCCATGGCGTGAGTTGCCCTGATCATCCGCACCGCCGGAGTGTCTGCCCCCCCCCAATACCGTCGGATGGGCTGCGAGACGGGCTCAGCTGATGATGAACCCCCCACCCGGCCTGGCAGGATCAGGCCGGTATTACACTGTCACCTGCCCCGGAAAAATGCCCCCGGCGGGACGTAACCCAATAGGTTACATCCCCTCCGGAAAGTCGTGCAAGGTACCTTGCACTCAAACGGGGCGTTCCTAGTTCGGATAGAGCCAGTAGCGCCGGCTCTTTTGCCGGAAGATCTGACTTTGTTTCTCCCATCGCGCGATCCAGGAGGTCACGTCGACGTTTGCGCCTTTGGTGATGAGCTCCTGGAAGAATTCGGTGGAGCCCATGTGGCGGAGGAATCCCTGCTGCATGCCCTTGGAGGCGGCGCGGAACGGGTTGGGGGATTCCAGTTTGCAGGCCAGCCGCATGAGATGGAAGTTGAGCTCCGTGGGCCGCCAGTCGTCCCAGTCAGTCACTTCGACGTAGATGCCCGTCGCGGGTTCACCCTTGCGATTGATCGAACTGATGCGTCGGAATGCCAGGCCGGGAATGTGGAGCTTCTGAAGTTCCTTTTCGAGGACCTCGCTCTTGATCTTCAGATGGAGGATGCCGCGGAAAGGATAACGTTCGGCGACGCCGTGGCGAAAGCCGCCAAGATAGGTGCCGAGGCCTGTCATCGGGTAGCCGACGCACGCGGAGAAATCGGGGATTCTTGGTGAGGTCGGCACCCAGCGCAGGCCGGTCTCGGGCCAGCGCATGCTGCGTTTCCAGCCCCGCATGGGCACGATGGTCAGGCGACCCTTGCCGCGGACCTCGGGCGTCACCGCCAGCACACCCGGAGTCGACGCCGCCATGTGCGCCAGTTCGCCGATTGTGAGACCGTGGACATAAGGCACGAGATAGGCACCCACATAACTCATCCATTGCGGATCGAGCGGCGGTCCGTCGACCTTGAGCCCGCCGAGGGGATTGGGGCGGTCCAGGACGACGACCTCCACGCCTGCCTCGAAGCAGGCCTCCATCACGTACCGCATGCAGCTCACATAGGTGTAGGTGCGCGTGCCCACATCCTGAAGATCGATGACCAGGGCATCGAGCCCCTTGAGCATTGTCTTGGTGGGCTTGCGGAATTGCCCGTACAACGAGTACACGGGCAGGCCCGTGCGCGGGTCCCGGCGATCAGGGATCTTCACCTCCGCCGCTTCCTTGCCGTAAATCCCGTGCTCGGGACCGAAGAGCGCGACGAGTTTCACCTTCGGGGAGCGTCGCAGGACGTCGATGGTGCTGATGCCCTGCCGGTTCACCCCCGCCGGATGCGTCAGCAGTCCGATGCGCTTGCCCGCCACGGCTGCAAAATCCTGTGACTCCAGCACGTCGATGCCGAGCATGACGGGAAACGGATCGCGCGGCGCGATGGCCACCGGCCGGCTGTCGCGAGGCCATGCCTGGGTAGCGACAGCATGCGGGGTCGATGCATCCGTCGCCCGCGTTTGCGCCGCGTCTCCTTTTGCATGGCCCGGACGCGTGGGACGGCCGTTGGGACTGCTTGTGGCGCAACCTTGAAGGATCAGGAATGCTGCCAACAGGGCCGTTGGGAAGAAAAATGAAATGACGGGACGCGCGCGGACGGACATTCGCTGGAGTTGGAAGGGCTTGAGGGTGTTCGAAGGGAGAGGGAAGGGGAAAGGCTCGATCTAATCAATGGCACAAACGTTCCTCACGGAACGTGACACGGCGTCTGTTCACGGACCGACTCGCGCAAACCGGGGCTGTATCCGGCCGTCAATGACAATGTTCTCGAGAAACATCGCCTGCGGGCGGACCCACAGCGCGGTGGTGTCACCATAAAGCGCCCGATACAGCACCAGGACTTCGAGCGTCTCGCTGTGGCGCACCAATCCTTCGACGCGGTAATTGAATCCCTTGTAATGGCGGTAAAGACCCGGTTGCGGCTCGGTCGGAAGCGGAGGAAGATCGGTCATGGTCTGTAAAACGGGAGCAAAAGGTGCGGCTGCACCGGGAGGCCTTGCGTGGCGCAAACGTGCGAGCGCCTTCCCGGGACGCGAGCGATGGCGCCCGCTCCAGGAAGTGCCATCCGATCAGAACGGTTTTCCGTTGGCCTTGGTGCCGCACAGGCTCACCTCGAGGCCGAGTTCTGCGGCGAGGGCTGCCTTGGTGTAGAGTGCGAGGTCGGCGTCCCGGGCACTGGTGGCGTAGGCCACCTGGATGTGGTTGGCCTTGTGGCGTGCCATCATCTGGTCGCGGGAAACGCCGTAGGTGACCGCGTGCATGATCGGCCACTGTTCGGTCGTCTCCTTCCAGCGCCGTTGGGTTTCCTCCGGCGGCAGGGCGACGACCCTGGCCCGGCCGAGGTCCATTTTCAACCGGCCCTTCTCGACGAAAATGCGGCTCCAGACGATTTCACCGGGCTTGGCCACGCCGCGCAGGGTGCCTCCGCCGAGCCGGAAATACATCGGCGGTTGACGCAGGGAATCGGAACCCGCCCAGCCACCGATGTGATGATCCGCCGGCGCGCTGCCGGAGATGAGAAACACCCAGACATAATCATCCGTGGTGCCGCTGGCATCCTGATCGCCCCAGCGCAGGTCGTGCAATGTGTTCGCGCGCGGCTGTCCGAGGGCCTTGTGCACGCGATCGGTGAAGAGACCGTCGAGGCCGGCGCATTCGTCGACCTCGTTGAAATGCGGGATGGGTTCCCCCTCGCGGATGATGCTGCCGTCGGCGCGTTTTACGGGCGGGCGGTCCGTCGAATTCAGCGTGCCTTCGGCCAGGTCGCTCGCGGGGAGAAGGTCCTTGAGCCCCTGCTGATACTGGATGCCGATAGTCTCCGCTCCGAAGTCGTCCGCGATGCGGACGGCGGCGATGTAGGTCCGGCATTGCCAGAGGACCTGCCGCTCGGTGAGCTCTGTTTCCTCCTTTTCGCCGAAATGGAAGGTCAGGCCCTTGCTTCGGTACCACGCGAGGACCCCACGTGCCTCGGCGTCGGTCACCTGCGTGGCGCCGTAATAGAGTGCGGACTGCGAAAGACGTTCCTTGTAGACACCGGTCGGAAACAGCAGCTCGTCCGGAATGATGGCGTTGTACATGCCCATGCAGCCCTCGTCGAACACGCCCATGATCGACTTGTGGCGTCGCAGGTTGTCGGCGATCCTGCGGGCCAGCGCGCGCGCCTTCGGCGGAACCAGTGACCGGGCGAGCGGCTTGACGTGGGACGTCCTGTGCCGGACGACACCGGTCTGCAGCCACTTGGAGAGTCCCTTGAGAAAGAAATCATCCTCGAAGGCCTCGCTCCACAGCGTAGAATAGGCCACGCCCGCCTTGGTGAGCGAGCCGTTGAGATTGAGCATGCCCACGAGGCCCGGCCAGGTGCCCGACCAGTTGGCGACGGTCAGGATGGGGCCGCGGTGCGAGATGAGGCCGGACAGCACGTGATGGGAGTATTGCCAGACCGATTCCGCGACGATCAACGGCGCGTTCGGATCGATCCCGGCAAAGACCTCCATGCCCTCCTTCTGCGAGCCGATGAAGCCGTGCTTCAGTTCGGGCTTGTAGGGGTGTGCGCGTTTCAGCGTGTAGCCGAGCGACTGGACGACGCGGGTGAGCTTCTCTTCCATGGCGGCCTGGGCGGGCCAGCACATTTCGTTGGCGGATTGACGGAGATCGCCGCTGGCGACCAGAAGCACGGATTTACGCGGAAGTCTTTTCATGATGGGAAATTGAAATACCGACCTCCAAATGCGGAAGTCCCTTCACACTGAACTCGAAATTTGCCCGCTGCGCATAGTCGAAAACGCGGTGGAGGGTGAAATTCTTTTGCTGCTCTTTCATCTTGTGGACGGTTGGTGGGGACCGTGTTGTGGCGGTGACCCGTCCCTCCCATGCGTTTTCTCCCGGTATGCCTCATCCTGACCCTTGTCCCTCCCGCATTTGCCGGAAGCGAACCGCGGGTTGATTTCAGTTATGCCTTTGCCGCACCGCATCGCGTGACACTGGCGCCGCCGGACAGCGGCGACAAGACGCTCGTGGACTGCGAACCGGGAAAGGTGACGCTGTCTTGGAGCAATCGTACACTCATGGATTATCCCGTGGGCAATTTCCATGGCCCGGAGACCGAGTGGAAACTTGTCTTCCAAGTCCTGATTGACGGCCACAGGCTCGAGAGATCGACATGGAAACGTCTTGATGGCTGGCTTCCAGCATTGTCCGCCGATTTCTCCCATCCCCGGGTGCGAACCACGATGGAGGTCATCGGCACCCAACGCGCGGCGGTCATGCGCGTGGCATTCACCAACCTGGACGGGGAAGTTGCGCACCAGGCTGCGGTTGAATGCGCCGTGCCGGGCAACTGGCGGGGGGTGATGCCGGCGTTTGTCGATCCCGGCCTGGCCGGCAACGCGAGTGACGCGCTGGTGGCGGGCTGGAAGGCGCGGGCCGACCGCGTGCTCGTCGCCGCGCTTGGCGGCGAGGAATATCCGCGGGCGCAGAACACGCTCGCGCCCACGGTTCGGTTGGGACCTGGCGAGACGAAGGTGATCTGGCTGGTGCGTCCCTATCGGATGTATGAATCGATGCTGCCGGAGTTGCGCATCCGCGACTGGTCGGGGGAGTTTTCCGAGGCGCGGGCCGGCTGGCACCGGCTTGCGGCCCGCGCGGCAAACCTGAAGCTGGCCGACGAGGGCGTGCGCAACGCCTATTATGCCATGCTCGCCGACATCTTCATCATGCGTGAACCGGTGCCGGATGACTATCTTGCCATCGTGCCGGGCACGGAACTTTATCGGGGAGCCAATCCCGTCGAAGGCGGTCTTGCCTGCATCGTGCTCGACCAGGCCGGCCTTCCCGTGGAGGCGGCGGACGGTTATCGACTTTCGCTGGATACGCAGAATTTCGACGGATGCTGGAGCGAGGGGCATGGGTGGATGCGCACTTTCTGGGCTGCGCCGGGATTCAAATGCTGGTTCGTGATGGAGCATTACCGTCTCACGCGGGATCGCTCCTATCTGGCCAGCGCCTTCCCGCGCATGCTGGCAAGCGCACGCTGGCAGGAACGCGCCCGTCAACGCACCCGCGTGCTTGTAGATGGCAGGAAGACGCTCGACTACGGTCTCCTTCCCCGCGGCATGGGCGATGGCGGACTCAGGAACGACGGCGGGCATTACGGAGTTTTCCTTCCGCACAACATCTGGGCCGTCTTTGCCGATCGGCTCACGTTTGAGGCCGCCGAAGCGCTCGGGCTGAATGCCGAGACGGCGGAAGTTCGTGGCAATTACGAACGCGCCCGGACCGATCTGATCAACGCGATCCGCGGCGGCGCGATCTCCGAAGGCGATTACCAGTGGATTCCCGGCGTTGCCGGGAAAACCGAAGGCAGCCGCTGGGCCGCATTGAATGCCGCGTTCCCCACGGGTCTGCTCGCGCCCGACGATCCGCTCGTCACCGGCACCATCCGCAAGATGGAATCGAAGATCAGCCCCGGCGGCATCCCTATTCATCTCGGTTGGATGGAAGATGGCCTGTGGGTGGCCATTGCGCTCGACAATCTCGCCCAGACGCTGCTCCTGCGCGGCGATGGCGACGCCTCGGCACGCTACCTTTATGCCGCGCTGAATCATGGCACGCCGCTCTATTCGTGGTGCGAGGAGCGTGGTCCCGAACCCGGTTCCCCACGCACCATGGGCGACCGGCAGCACCTATGGACGCCGGTGGCGGTGGCCCGCCTGCTTCGCGATTCGCTGGTGTTTGAGCAAGGGGATACGTTGTCACTCGCCCGCGGGGCCGATCGCTCCTGGCTGGCGCGAGGGCCCCTCGGGGGCTCCGGGCTGGGCAGTCACTTCGGTCCGGTGGATTTCACTTTCGTACTGACTGACGCCAATCGTGTGACCGGTGAGATCAAGCTGACCGAGGGACGTCAGCCGGCGAAGCTCCAGGCGCACATCCGCCTGCCGAACGACCGGAAGATCGCTGCGGTCGACGATCCGCACGCGCGCATTCTCGCCGATGGCGAAACCATCGAGTGGACCCGACCGGCAGCCACCCTGCGTTTCACCGCTACGCTGCGTTGAGGAACCCCTTTGCGAGGGAGAGAGGGGTCGTGAGCCTCCCGGTGATTATTAACGCGAGACAGAAAAAGTGATTTCATGCCGCACGATTTCCCCTACGCTTGACCCATGAAGATCCGCCACATCCTCCTCCCGCTCGGACTCGGCCTGATCGCCGCCGCCGGTTCTGCCCAGGAACTCACGCTTCAGGAACTCTCGCGCCGCCCCGAGTTTCTGCCGTCCAAGGTGACTCTCAAGAAAACGGTCAAGCTGCAGAACCTTGCGCCCATTTCCGCGGGACAGAAGCTCACGCTGGTTTCCGTCCGCGGTGCGCAGGTCGAGTTGGAGACGCCGGATGGACGCAGCGTATTTACCACGGCGGCTGGCGATACCGATCTGCTGGCCGCCGCCGAGCTTGGCATTCGGTCGCTTTCGCCCGAGCAACGCGCGCTCACCTATCCGACCATCCTGCAGCGCAAGGATCTTTGGCCCTACCGGGTGAAGCTCACCTCGCCGCAGCTCCTTTCCGGCGGCGAGTTGAAGGTCGGCGAGGCCGCAATCCTCGTCGGCATTGAGGGTGATCAGCTCCTTCTGGCCTACGAGAAGGGAAATTTCCTCTTCAATGCGCAGCCGCGCGACACCGACATTCTCGACGCGGCGCGGCAACGGCTCGCGAAGCCGACCGCGTTTCCCAGCCGCGTTTACGAGGATTTGAGCGGCAAGCTCGTCAATCCGCAGACCGGTGCCGCGACTTCGTTCGATGCGGGCAGGGAGCCGAAGTATTACCTCTTTTACCGCGGGGCCGGCTGGTGCGGGCCATGCCATCAGTTTTCACCCGGATTCATCAAGTACTACAAGGAGGCCAAGGCAAAGCATCCGAAGGCATTTGAGGTGTTTTTCATCAGCGGTGACAAGACGACCAAGGACATGCAGGCTTACGCGAAGGAACTCGGATTCTCATGGGATACGGTGCCGCAGAACCGGCAGCCGCAGATGCAGGTCATCAACCGCCTCTTCACGAATTTCATTCCCCAACTCGTCGTCACGGATCCCGCCGGCAATGTCGTGATCGACAGCGCCCGGGTCGGCGGCCCGCAGAACGCATTGAAGCGGTTCGATGCGTTACTGAAGAAAGGCTGAGTGCGGCGGACGCGCAGGCTTCCAGCCTGGTTTGGGGCGACAGCCCGAGGTCAGGAGTCGGCGGTCGGAGGTCGGAGGAAAGGCTGCACCGGCGTTCGGCAAACTTCCGGTACTTATGGTCACTGCCTGCTGACTCCCCATTTCGATCGCTTGGTAACGAAGGGCACGACGTTCACCCGTGCCTGCGCGTTGCCGGGATCAGATTGACGTTGACCAGATCTCCTCTGGTTCTGGCGATGCTGCGCCAACGATTCCGATTAACGCCAAAGTGCAAGTTGACTTTCGAAATAGGCGATAATACTAAGGTGCACTATGCGATACCGATGGATGAAACGACACCTCGGATCGAAACTGCAGAAGCCTTTCGTGCACATACTCTTCGGAGCCAGGCAAACGGGCAAGACAACCCTGTTGCACGAACTGGAGCCCAATCCGTCCCTCTACCTGAATCTGGCAGATCCGCTTGAGCGCAGCCGTCTGCTTCAGGATCCGGGCACGTTTGATCGGGCGTGCCGGGCGCTTCCCAAGCGAAGGGAGCCGCATGTCGTGCTCGTGGATGAAGCCCAGACGGCGCCTCAGGTGTTCGACAGTGTGCAAACGCTCTACGACACTGACAAGTTGCGGTGGAGATTCATCCTCTCCGGCAGCTCGGCCCGCAAGCTCCGCCTGACGGGAGCCAACCTTCTGCCTGGTCGCAGTCTGCAGCATCGATTGTTTCCTTTGATATTCGCGGAAAGGCCGCCGATCGACGCCTCTCCGAAAAATGTGTCCACACCGCTTCCGTTTGCTCGGGACAAGGGCGCGACCGATCTGTTTCCTCCCGCGGACTTGTCCGAACGCCTCGCGTTTGGTGACCTGCCTGGCATTGTGCTTCTGCCGGCGGAAGACCGTGCGGATGTCCTGCGCAGTTATGCCATCGCCCATCTCGAGGAAGAGATTCGTCGCGAGGCGCTGGTGAAGGACTGGGGAGCGTTTCTACGTTTCCTTCAATTCGCCGCGGCAGAGTCCGGCCAGGCCGTCAATTTCGCTAAAATTTCCAAGGAGATCGGCCTGACCGCCGTCACGGTCCGGTCCCACTATCAACTGTTGGAGGACATGTTCATCGGATTTTTCGTGCCAGGCTATTCCCGCAGCGTGCGAAAGAATCTCACCTCCACACCTCGCTTTTTTTTCTTCGACCTCGGCATTCGCCATGCCGCCGCCGGCGTAACACCCGGACCGGACGTCGCTCTCGCCGACCCTGGTCGCTATTTCGAGCAATGGGTCGGCATCGAGCTCTGGAAGCGTCTTGGCTACCTGGGTCAGGGTCGCCTTCACCACTACCGCACGAAGGACGGGGCTGAAGTCGACTTCATCCTCGAGAAAGACAACCGGGTCACGCCTATCGAGGTGAAATGGACCGAGCATCCCGATCGCTCCGATGCCCGCCACGTGATCGCCTTTCTTGATGAGCAAGAGCAGTCGACCGAGTATGGCTACGTCGTTTGCCGGATCCCGCGCCCCGAACTGATCCACGAACGTGTGCTCGCCATCCCCTGGTACTGCCTGTGATGTTCACCCTGCCAGCGTCGTAACTCTCCGGTCGGCTGAGATCCGCTTGAGCGGGCTGGGCCGATCAGGCTGTCTGGGGGGCGGTGCGGGTCTGGCCGGCGCCGCCGAGTTTCTGCGACATGGCGGTGCTGATTTCACGCAGCCGGGAGAGGACGTAACCGATCTGGACATCCGTGCTGCGCGAAATGGGCGCGCTGAATCCGATCGCCAGGATCGCCTGGCCGTTGGCGTCGAAGACCGGCGTCGCAACCGCGGCGATGCCACTGCTGGAGACATTGCTGGTGATGGCGTAACCGTCACGCGCCACCTGGTCCAGCAACTGGGTCATCTCCTGTGCGTTGACGGGCGAATTGGGGGCAAATTTGGCAAGATCATCCTTCTCCGCATAGCGCAGTTGCACCGCGCGGGGCTGAAACGCCAGGAGCACCCGCCCGGTGGCAAACACAATGGGATGTTCGACGATGCCGTGATCATGGGTGACGGACAGGGGATGGTCCGCCTGGATCCAATCCACCACGAAGGCGTGACCATTCCGCCACGTGAGAACGACCACGGTCTCGGCAAACTCCTTGGCAATCGCCTCCATGTAGGGACGGCAAAAATCCCGCATGCTATTCAGGGGATCCGCCGCCGACCCAATGATGACCGCAGCCAATCCGAGGCGGTACTGTTTGGTTTCCCGACTGGTCTCCACAAAGTTTCGCGCCAGCAGAGTTCTCAGGAGATTGTGGGTTGTGGGTGGCGAAAGCCCAACCGTGCGCGCGAGTTCCCGTACGCCCATCCACCCCCCATTCGCATCGAGCGCCTGCAGAATTCGCAGCGCCTTGTCGACCGATTGAATCAGACCCATTTCCTATGGATGTTCAATAATGCTGAATAAACAACCCAATTTTTGATCAATTTTACTCTTGCTCAAACAACACCGTTCAGAATATCGTACATTCGTTCAACAATAAGGAACAGGCAAGTATCCTCTGATACGTCGCCTGCATTCCCTTCCCCCCACCATCCAACACCCCCATGAAGACGCATCTTCAATTCCTCCGTGGGCAGGCTCGACTCCTATGCGGTCGACTGGCGCCCGTTTGTTTCCTGATGGCCCTTGTTGCGGGCACGCATTCCGTATCCGGCCAAGCGACGGCTGGCTCGGTCACACCGGGAAAATCTGAACCGGAAACGGATTCCACCACCGTCGTGCTCAATCCCTTTTCAGTGTCGACCAATCGTGACACGGGGTATGCGGCCGGCGACTCGCTTGCCGCAAGTCGTTTCAATACTCGGTTGATGGATTCTTCGGCGACCATCTCCGTCTTCACCGAGGAGTTCCTGAGGGACCTGGGCGCAAACACACTGGCTGAGGTCCTCGAGTACGGAGTCAATTCGAACATCGACTACGACCAGAACCGGCCTGATCCGACGATGTTCTACCTCGATGCCGGCCTCCAAGGCACCCGCATCAACAATCGCGGCCTGGTGGGTTCGAGTCTGACCGACTTCTTCCGGTCCAAGCTGCCGGTCGATTCCTACAACACCGGGCGTTTCGATTTCGCCTCGGGCCCCAACAGCGTGCTCTTCGGCGTCGCGAATTCCGCGGGCTCGATCAACACCTCGACCCTGCAGGCCGAATTGCGCAGGAATCGCTATCGCTTCCAGACCCACGCCGGGCGGTATGAGGACTACCGCGCGTCGACGGACATGAACGTGGTCGTGGTGCCGGAACGCGTCGCCGTCCGGGTGATGGGCATGCATGCCCGCCGGAACAGCTGGCGGCTGTGGGACAACCGCGAGGACAACCGTGTGACCGGTTCCATCCGCATCGTTCCGATCAAGAAGATGGGAACGAACATAGTCGCCTCATATGAGAAGGCCGATCTCTCCGGCATGTGGTCGGTGCCGCAGAACCTCGGTGACAACGTCTCCTTCTGGGAAACCTTGCCGGACTCCGTGCGCCTGGTCGACAACCGTGGCACGGCGGCTCTCAGCACGACCGCGGCCGCACAGCGCGGGTTTGAACGTATCACTGGAAACCGATTCTATGTCGTA
>CAZOXB010000056.1:0-17830 GCA_964583635.1 uncultured Opitutaceae bacterium
GGGGAGCACCGCGTCGCGGTATTCCTGTGGCTGGCGATTGAAGCGCTCGAAGCAGGGCATGGAAACGACCCGCGTGCCGGCACCCAGAATCTTCGCCGCCGCCAGCGCGTACTGAAGCTCGGATCCGCTCGCCAGCAGGAGGGTTGTCAGCTCCGCCGTCTCCCGAACCGCGACATAGCCGCCTGCCTGAGCACCCTTGCGCCGCTGTTCCACCGGAATTTCGTTGAGAAGTGGCACGGCCTGGCGCGTCAGCGCGATCAAGGTCGGTCCGTCGTTCCGCGCGAAGGCGGCGGCAAATGCTCCGGCCGTCTCCTCCGGATCAGCCGGGCGGATGACATCCAGACCCGGAATCACCCGGAGGGATGAAACCGTTTCCACCGGCTGATGCGTCGGGCCGTCCTCCCCCACCCCGACCGAATCGTGGGTGTAGATGTAGACGACGGGCAGGCGCGAGAGCGCCGCCAGCCGCATGGCGGGACGGGAGTAGTCGGCGAAAACCAGGAAGGTCGCGACCGAGGGGCGGAAAAGGCCGTCATAGGCCAAGCCATTGGCCATGGCCGCCATCGCGTGTTCGCGGATGCCAAAACGGATGTTGCGGCCCGCACGATTCGAAGGATCGAAATCCGGCGATTCGGCAATCATGTTCAGGGTGGAGCCATAGAGGTCCGCGCTGCCACCGATGACCCAGGGCATCGCCGCGGCGATCGGTTGAAGGACCGCCTTTCCCGCGGCCCGCGTCGCCAGCTTGGCATCCGCGGGAAACACCGGAATCTTTTCCAGCAGTTGTGCCACGCTGACGGATGCCTCGGCCTGGGAAGCGTCAAGCATTCCCGCCTTGTCGGGATTGGCCTCGCGCCATGCCTTGTAGGTCTTGTGCCATTTGTTGCAGGCCCGAACGAGGCGACTCTTGTGCTGGGCGAAATAGGCGCGCACGTCGTCGCTGACGTAGAAATGTTTGTCCGCGAACAACCCCAGGGCGGGCTTGGCGGCATCGATGAATTTTGCCCCTCCTTCACCGTGTCCCTTGGAGCTCCCCTGCACCTCGGGAATGCCCCTGCCGATGATGGTCTTGGCGATGATCAGCTGTGGCTTGCCAGACTTGGATTTCTTCGCCCGATTGAAAGCCTTGAGGAAGGCATTCATGTCGTGGCCGTCGACCGTTTGCACGTCCCATTCGATCGCCTTGAAGCGGGCCGCCGTGTTCTCACTCTGCGTCTTGTCCGCCATCGCGTCGAGCGTCACGTCGTTCGAGTCGTAAATGAGAATCAGATTGTCGAGCCGTTGATGGCCCGCAAACGCCACCGCCTCCATCGCCACGCCTTCCTGCATGCAGCCGTCGCCGGCGAGCGCCACCACATGGTAGTCCAGGATCGTGTGCTCGGGCGTGTTGTAGCGGGCCCCGGCCATCTTCGCGGAAACCGCCAGGCCGACGGCATTGCCGACACCCTGTCCGAGCGGACCCGTCGTGCACTCGACGCCCGGCGTATCGTGAAACTCCGGATGTCCCGGGGTCTTGCTGTGCAGTTGACGGAAGTGCTTCACGTCGTCCAGCGAGATCCCGTAGCCGCTCAGGTGGAGCCACGCGTAGAGGAACATCGAACCGTGACCGGCGGAGAGAACGAATCGATCGCGGTTGATCCAGCGCGGACGTTCCGGATTGTGCTGCAAGGCATGCCCGTAGAGCACCGCTCCAATTTCCGCGGCGCCCAGAGGCAGCCCAAGATGACCCGACTGGGCGGCATGGATTGCGTCCATGGCAAGGCCACGGGCTTGATTGGCTGCTTTGGCAAGGAGGAGGGTCTGGAGGGTCATGTCGGACTAAATGAAAAGAAGAATCTAATCTACGGAACGGGAGCGGGTGAAGCTCGATTTCTGGGCAATAAAAAGGCGAGCCAAGGACGGCCCGCCCGGATAGTGACTCGACGGAGCGCGACGGACGGCTCAGTTCGCCGCTGCCGGAGCAGCCTCGGTCGTTGCCGCCTTGTCCTCGTAGGACTTGCGCTTGACCGCCATGGCCGCCTTGCCCTGACGATCGCGGAGATAGTAGAGGCGGGCACGCATGATTTCCGACTCCTTTTCGATCTCGATCTTCTCAATATTGGGCGAATTGACCGGGAAAACCCGTTCCACTCCCTCGCCATAGCTGATGCGACGAACCGTGAAGGTCTCGTGTATCCCGCTGCCCTTCAACGCAATCACGACACCGGAATAAATCTGAACGCGCTCCTTGTCGCCTTCGCGCACCTTCGTGTGGACGCGGACGCCGTCGCCCACTTTGAAGGGCGGACGGTCTGTTTTCACCTGGCTGGCGGTGATTTCTTTGATGATCGGGTTCATGGCTGAGCTTTCGTTACTTGAGTAAATCGGGACGTACCTGACGTGTCTTCTCCACCTGCCTCGCATGCCGCCATTTTTCTATCTCGGCATGATTGCCCGAAAGGAGAATTTCGGGAACGGACATGCCTCGGAATTCGGCGGGACGCGTGTATTGAGGAAAGTCGAGCAACTTGCGGGTGAAGGATTCGTGCGTCAATGACTTTTCCTCACCGAGCACACCCGGAATCAGACGGCTGATGGCATCAATCACCACGGCGGCGGCCAAAGTGCCATTGGTCAGCACATAATCACCGATCGAGAGTTCCTCGTCGATAATCCGATCGCGAATCCGCTGGTCGATACCTTCGTAATGTCCACTGAGGAGGATGAGATGCTGTTCCCCGGAAAGACGTTCGGCAATCGCCTGGCTAAAGGGGGCTCCATCCGGTGTCAGATATATCCGCCGCGACTCCGGCCGCTGCAGCGCCTCAATGGCCGCAAAGACCGGATCCGGTTTCAATACCATCCCCGCCCCGCCGCCAAAGGGCCGGTCATCTGCAGTGCGATGGCGATCGGTTGTCCATTGACGCAGATCATGAACCTCCACTGAGAGCAACTTCTTACCAAGCGCCTTTCCCAGAATGCTTTCCGCAAGAAACCCAGCCAGCATCTGGGGAAACAGAGTGATGACGTCGATGGCGAGGGACATCGCGGGCGTGGAATATATGAGTGGAAAAAACAAAAAAGCCCCGTAAAACGAGGCTTTGTGACAGAGCGCACGCCAAACGTGAGTCGTTTGGCTCAAGAATATTACGTGAAATCAAGCCGCCGGCGCCGCGGCCTTGCGTGCCTTCTTGATCAAGCCGCGAACCGTATCGGAGGGCTTGGCGCCCTTGCTCACCCAGTAGTCAGCGCGGTCAACCTTGAGTGTCAGTCCATCGGCTCCTTTGGCGCGCGGTGAGTAGGTGCCGAGCATTTCGACGGCAGCGCCATCACGACGGGAACGAGCCTCGGCTACCACGACATGGTAGATGGGTTTATGAATTGCGCCGACACGGGAGAGGCGGATGGTGAGTGCCATGATACGATGGGAAGACCGGTGTATTGCTTGAAAAGCCGACGAGTGCACGGCCCGACAAATGGCTTGTCAAGCCCCGAGTCCCGCCGCTGTGCTCTGCCTTTATGCTGAAAGCCGGAATCGTCGGACTCCCCAATGTGGGCAAATCCACCCTTTTCAACGCGCTCACCCGCTCACGCAAGGCTGAGGCGGCCAATTATCCCTTCTGCACCATCGACCCGAACATCGGCGTCGTCTCCGTGCCGGACGATCGTCTCTTCGCGCTGCAGAGGATTGCAAAGACCCAGGTGGTGATCCCCGCCGCAATCGAGTTCGTCGACATCGCCGGTCTCGTGGCCGGCGCCAGCAAGGGCGAGGGCCTGGGCAACCAGTTTCTCGCCAACATCCGCGAAACGGACGCGATCGTCCATGTCGTGCGCTGCTTTGAGGATCCCGACGTCATCCACACGATGGGAACCGTCGATCCAGTCCGCGACATCGAGATTATTTCCACGGAGCTGGTCCTGGCCGATCTCGATGCCGTGACCAAACGCATTGAAAAGACCCAGAAGAAGGCAAAGAGCGGTGACAAGGAGGCCCACGCGGAGATGCAACTGCTCGAGCGTCTGAGCCCGCATCTCAATGCCAACAAGCCGGCCAACATCCTGCCGGCCACGGACGAGGAGAAAAAGCTGCTCCAGCATTTCCAACTGCTGAGTGCCAAGCCCGTCCTCTACGCCTGCAATGTCGCCGAAGGCGACCTCGCAACCGCGGAGCAGAATCCCTTCGTTCAAAAAGTGGCTGAATTCGTGAGGGCACACCATGATGCCGCCTATGTTCCCATCAGCGCGCGCATAGAGGCGGAGTTGATCGACCTGGCACCGGAGGAGGCAAAGGCCTTTCTCAAGGATCTCGGTGTCGATGACTCGGGCGTGACCCAGTTGATTCGGGGAACCTACTCGCTGCTCGGACTCCAGACCTATTTCACTGCAGGCGAGAAGGAGGTGCGCGCCTGGACAATCAAGAAAGGATGGAAGGCTCCGCAGGCGGCGGGCGTCATTCACACCGATTTTGAAAAGGGCTTCATCAAGGCCGAGGTGGTTTCATATGACGACCTGACCCGGCTGGGAAGCACCGCCGCCGCGCGCGAAGCGGGCAAGTATCGTCTGGAAGGCAAGGAATACGTCTTCGCCGACGGCGACGTGGCGTTGTTCCGCTTCAACAATTGAAGCGGATCGCCTCCGCTCGACCCGCTCCCCGGGGTGACCTGTTGTCTCGGTTCCCCGGCGTTTTGGTTCAACGCCACCCGGACAATCTCAAATGACGGTGCCGGGCGGCACGATCACACCCTTGGGAACAATCAGGATGCCATCCCGGATGATCACCCCGTGGGCGTAGGTGCCGTCCGGTTTGCCTTCCGGTGAGAGGATGACATTGGCGCCGATGCGTGCGTTCTTGTCGATGATCGCCTTGCGGACATGGCAGTTGCGCCCGATTCCAAGATTCGGAATTCCCTTGGCCGCATTTGCGGCCATGTCGGCGTCACTCTCATAATAGTCCGAACCCATCACCACCACGTCCTCGAGCCGGGTCCCTTCCCCCAGGAACGAGCGGATGCCGAGCACGCAGCGATGCAGCGTGGAATCGGTGACAATCGAGCCGTCTCCGATCACCACGTGATCGATCTGGCACTTGTTGATCTTCGAGGCGGGCAGAAATCGCGCCGAGGTGTAGATTGGCGCGGACTGGTCATAGAAATTGAACGGTGGGAGGGGATGCGCGAGATGGAGATTGGCCTCGAAGAACGCCGCCACCGTCCCGATATCCTCCCAATATCCCTCGAAGATGTGCGTGAAAATGCGCTTCTTGCCAAGCAGGCTGGGAATGACCTCCTTGCCGAAGTCGGTCATCGAGTTGTCGAGTGCCTCCGACAACACTTTCCGGTTGAAGACATAGATGCCCATGGAGGCCAGACAGCGTTTCGTTTCGCTGCGTGTGCTCAGCTTGGCCTCGATGTTTTCGCTCAGCACCAGACTCTGGATCACGGCGGGATCCTTCGGCTTTTCCACAAATCCGTAGACGGAGAGGTCATCGTTCACCCGCATGAGTCCCAAGCCTTCCACTTTGGAGGCGGGGAACGGAATGCCCGCGATGGTGACATCCGCGCCGGTGGCAAGGTGCTGATCAATGATGTCATTGTAATCCATCCGGTAGAGCTGGTCGCCCGAAAGAATCAGCACGAGATCATGGCTGAACGTGCGATAATGAACCAGGTTGCGGCGCACGGCATCGGCCGTGCCCTGATACCAGTCGACGCTCTTTTCCGTCTGCTCGGCCGAGAGAATATCCACAAACCCGCCGCCAAAGGCGTCGAAATTATACGTGCTCTGGATATGACGATGCAGCGACGCCGTGTTGAACTGCGTCAGAAGAAAGATGCGGTTGATGCCCGAATTGATGCAGTTGCTGATCGGGATATCCACCAGTCGATATTTGCCGGCCAGCGGTACTGCCGGTTTGCAGCGCTCCATGGTGAGCGGATAAAGTCGGGTGCCCCGGCCACCGCCCATGATCACGGCCAACACGCGTTTCTCGATATTCATGGCATTACAAATACTTGACGTTTTACAGGATAGGAGGTTGCTAATGAAGTTTCCCTGAGGGAACCAGGACGCCAATCTCAGGGGAAAAAGGTGGGGATACGACTGGAAGAACCGCCGGCCAGTCCGAAACGATGGGAAAAAATTCATCGCTCCGGCCAGGTCCTGCGATGGAGTCCTAGGAAACTGTATGGCTGCGGGGCGTCCAGCACTAAGCGTCATTTGTGAATTGCGGCGTCGACATTTCTCATGCGCTGGCAAACTCCTTGTTCCGTTTCCGCCTGACCTATCCGCATGAACATCTTTCCCGACCGCGAGACCTTCCTGCGTCACGCCCGCACTGGCAACGTCATTCCGGTCTACACTGACCTGATGGCGGACTTTGAAACCCCCGTCTCGGCTTATGCCAAGCTCCGGGACGCCGGGCCCTCCTACCTCCTGGAGTCGGTTGAAGGCGGCGAGAATCTCTCGCGGTACAGTTTCATCGGCTGCCGGCCGCGCAAGGTGCTCGCCTGTGGGCCTGAAACGACCGAAATTCGCGTTCCCGGCAACGCGGTCAGAACCGTCCCGACACCACCGGACCCACTGACCCTGCTCGAGGAGGAGATGCGCGGATTTCATCCCGTCAGCATTCCCGGTCTGCCCCGGTTCACGGGTGGCGCCGTTGGTTTCATCGGATACGAGTACGCCAGCCGCGTGGAATCCAGCGTGCCCACGTCCGACCGCGATGAACTGGGGCTGCCCATGCTCTACTTCATGATTTCCGATTCGCTGCTGATCTTTGATCGGGCGAAGCAGACCCTGCGGCTCTGTGTCAATGCCCACGTCCGCGGTGACGCCGGCACCGCCTTTGAAACCGCCAGGGCGGAGCTCGAGCACCTGTTCGATTTGCTGCGCCAACCGCGCGAGCTCGCTCCCGCCCCCCTGCTCAATCCCGGAGAGATCCGCGTCCCCTCCGGCAATTTCACCCAGGCCGATTTCGAAAAAACCGTTGCGGACGGACAGGAATTCATCCGCTCGGGCGACATCATTCAGTTTGTCCCTTCCCAGCGTTTCGAAAAGCCATTCTCACGGTCGCCACTCGACCTCTACCGCGCCCTGCGCACGGTGAATCCCTCGCCCTACATGTTCATTCTTGACGCCGGTGACTTCGCCATCGTCGGAGCATCGCCCGAGGTGCATGTCCGCCTGACCGATGGACGCGTGGAAATCCGTCCGATCGCCGGCACGCGTCGACGCGGGGCGACCCTCGCAGAGGACCATGCCTTGGAAAAGGAGTTGCTGGCCGACGAGAAGGAACGCGCCGAGCACCTCATGCTCGTCGACCTGGCGCGAAACGACATCGGCCGCGTCTGTGAATTTGGGACCGTGACGGTGCCCGAAATGATGGTGGTCGAGCGCTACTCCCACGTGATGCACATCGTGTCCCAGGTGGAAGGGAAGATCGCCCGCGGCAGGACGGCGTACGACCTCATGCGCGCGACCTTCCCCGCCGGAACCGTCACCGGCGCCCCGAAAATCCGCGCCATGCAGATCATTGCCCAGGCGGAACCGTCCCAACGGGGCTTCTATGCAGGAGCCCTCGGATACTTCGGTTATGATGGCAATGTCGATTCCTGCATCATGCTGCGCACCTCCCTCATCAAAGGCGGCAGGATCTATATCCAAGCCGGCGCCGGCGTGGTGGCCGACAGCATTCCGTCCTCGGAATACCAGGAAACGATCAACAAGGCCTCCGCCCTCTTCAAGGCCGTGGCCATCGCCGAACGCCTCTGATCGCGACCGGGGTGGCACGGGAAGCCGCGGTCATGGGTTCCGCCGTGACACTCCGCCTCAGTTGCTCGACGCACACGACGCGGGATTGCGCCAACTTGGCGCAATGAAAATGCCCGCCGCCTGTATCCTTCCTCGTGGCAGATGAGTCATAAGAGGTGGATCGGTTTAAGCTCAAGCTTGGTTAGTTAGCCACCTAATTATCTGACATCGCGATCGGAACATTCCGATCCGCCGCTGTCCGATAATACAACAGCAACGATTCGAAGTCCTTAAACGTCATGGCTCTTCATTCCACTCCCTCCCACACCTTTACCCACGACGACCTCGACGCTCCCCGCTCCATGAATGTCGGCGCAGCGCACGCCACCGCACTCGCCGATGCCCCTCCCTCCTTTCTGGAAAAGCCCGAACCCGCGGCCCGGGAGACGCCCGCCCCCTTGGAACGCAGCAGCCTTCAGCTGTATCTTCAGGAGATTGGCAAGACTCCGCTGCTCACGATCCAGGAGGAGATCACCCTCGCAAAGCGTATTCGCCGCGGTGACAAGGCAGCGCGTGACCACATGATCTCCGCCAATCTGCGGTTGGTCGTCAAAATCGCGATGGATTATAAGGATTTCGGCCTGCCTCTGCTCGACCTCATCAGCGAGGGCAACCTCGGCCTGATCAAGGCAGTGGAACGGTTTGACCCGCGCAAGGGCGGCAAACTCTCCACCTATGCGGCTTGGTGGATCAAGCAGTCGATCAAGCGTGCGCTCGCGAACCAGAGCAAGACCATCCGCCTGCCGGTTCATCTGGTCGACAAGATCGCCAAGTTGCGCCGCACGGCCATGGCCATGACCGAGTCCCTCGGCCGTGAACCCACGGATGAGGAACTGGCGATGGAGTTGCAGATTCCGACGAGCAAAGTGGCGCATCTCAAGTCCGTCAGCGTGCGTCCCACCTCGCTCGATGCTCCGATCGGCGAGGAGGGCGACTCGGGCACCTTCGGCGACATCGTCGGCGACGACAATGCCACAAGCCCGTTTGAGGCCCTCAGCGAGCGCATGCAGAATGCGGACATCCGCACGATGCTCGATTCGCTCGAACCACGCGAAGCTGAAATCATCAAGCTGCGATTCGGTTTCGATGGCTACGACGAACTCACGCTCGAGGAAGTGGGCCGCAAGTTCAAGGTGACCCGTGAACGCATCCGTCAGCTCCAGAACATTGCGCTGTCCAAGATGCGGAAGGCGATCGCGCGGAACGAAACCCAGCGCACCAGCGTGGAGATCGAACTCGAGGATCGCCAGCGTCAACGCATGGAAGTCATCCGCGAGTTCATCGAGGCGAAATCACGCAACGCCGCCCCCACCCCGGAGCACGCCAGCCGCAATTGATCCGGCGAAAACCGGCCGCGTGTGGCGGGCGATCGGACAGGTCCCCTTTTTTCCGAAACCTGAGGACCGGCACTTCTGTCGCCTGCTTGGCGATGCCCGGCCCTGCGGGCAACCCGGCCCGCCTTGGATCAGGCCCGCGCGCGGAGGGTACTCCGCTTCGCACGCGACAATACTTTTGCGCTTCGCACGGACTTTCGCCAAGGTGACGGCATGACATTTCTCCCCATCGCCTCCCTGACCCTGCTCCTGATAGCGACCGCAGCACCGGCAATCGCGAGCAAGACGAAGCTGGAGCCTCTGTTCAACGGCAGGGATTTGACGCACTTCAAGGCCGCTGAATCCGCAGCGTTCTGGCGTGTGGAAAACGGCATCCTGATCGGTGAGAACGATGCTGCCGGAACGGGCAACTACCTCTGGACCGAAAAGGAGTACCAGGATTTTGTCCTGGAATTCGACGCACGCTGGAAAGCGACGACCGAACGTGGCGTCGATACCGGCATAGAAATGCGCAAGCCGCATCTGCAGCTTCAACTGGGTGTATCGGGAAGCCTGCGGGTCGACATGACCGGCTCATTCTATACTGGGGGAAAGCCGGGTTACCCGGAGGCGGGTCAGGCCAAGTCCGCCAAAGCCTTGTTGAATCCCGAAGGTGAATGGAACACCTTCCGCATTCAGGCGAAGGGAAATACCTTCACCTGCTGGATCAATGACCGGAAAGCCTCCGAATACACCGACCCCAAATTTTCCGGCGCCGCTCCCCTCGGCTTCCAGATTCACCCCAAGGTGATCATGAGCGTGGAGTTTCGCAACGTGCAGGTCGCCGAGCTTTGACGCTCGATGGTTTGTTTTGCTACGGGACGCCGCTCCTGACATCACCGCGACGTCGCGGCTGTTGCGGCAGGGTATGATCACGCATTGAACGATCAACGATCGGAGCCCCGCACATCCGGACGTTTGTTCCGAATGCTCGCGAGATGCCAGAACGAGCATTGCGGACAACGGTACGCAATCCGTTGGCGCTCCACACCGACGATCGCCGCCGCCTCGAGAGCATCTCCCTGACTGCGATAACGACGTTTTCCGGTGCAGGCGATGTGCCCGTCGTCCCGGCGTGGTTTTCGATGCGACACGAACCGTGACACTGATCAGGCCGACCCTGGGGTCAAGTAGATGAACTGCATGATGATGAAATCCAACGATCTCCAATGGACCACATACTTCTGGTATCACGGAGGTTGGGGAAAAGCGCGGCATTTCCTTTGCCCGCATCTTTGCATCAAGTCTCCCTGCGGCTGTGCCGAATGAGTCCTTTTCGTAGCACGCATGAGTTGGCGCAACAAGGTACTGCTCGCCCTGGTCATTTCGATATCGGCGTTGATGGGACTGATCGTCGTCGTCATTCCGCGGCTTCCTGGCCCGGCGGCCACCCCCGGGGATCACGCCCTTTGGCCATGGATGCTGGGCGCGATCGGCGGATGCCTGGTCACGTCCGCCATCCTCTGGTTCATCGGCGAACGGACGTTCGTGGGCCGCATCCGGGCGCTGCACGGATTGGTCGAGAATCTGGGCAGCGACAAGGTTGCCCGCCAGCTCCAGTTGATGCCGGGAAGAGATTCCGTTGCCCGCCTCGCCCATCTCACCGGCACAATGGCGCTCCACCTCCAGGATTCCCGTGCCGCCGCCGAAGCCGCCGCACAGGCCCGGTCCCGTTTTCTGGCGACGATGAGTCATGAGATCCGCACGCCATTGAACGCCGTGCTGGGCTACAGCTCCCTGCTGCGCACCTCCACGCTCGAGCCCAAGCAGACCGAGTGGCTGGATGCCCTGGCCAAGGGAGGAGAGACGCTGGTGGGTGTCATCACCAATATTCTCGACTACGAGAAGGCCCGGGACGGCACCCTCGATTTGCGACTCAAACCGGTAAAGATCCGCAGCCTAGTGCTGGACACGGTTTCCGCCATGGCATCCCTGGCCGCCAGCAAGGAGCTCAAGCTGGAATCGGGCATGGAGACCCACGTGCCCGAAATTGTCGTGGTCGATGCCCAGCGGCTGCGGCAGGTCTTGGTCAATCTCCTCGGCAACGCGATCAAGTTCACGCGCTCCGGCACGGTCGAGCTGACCATCGCGTCGAGGCCGGCCGGCAAGCCCAGGCGCGTCATCCTGGAGTTCCGGGTTCACGATACGGGTCCGGGAATTGCCGCTGAATTGATCCCGCGACTCTTCACCCCGTTCACCCCAGGGGACGAATCGCGCCCGCGGTTGAACGGCGGAATCGGCATCGGGCTCGCGCTTTCCGCGCGACTTGTGGAGACCTTTGGCGGAAGGCTTCGTCTGGAATCCACCTCGGAAATGGGGACCGCCTTTGCGTTCTCGTTCGAGGCTGACACCGGCGAGACACTCAATGCTGATTCGCTCCCGCTCACCGCCGACCCCACGCCACCGCACCAGGCGCTGCGCGTGCTCGTGGCGGAGGACAATGCCGTCAATCGCTCCCTGCTGCGAACCATGTTGAAACAGCTGGGACACCAGGTCGAATTCGCGGTCAACGGCATCGAGGCCGTCAAACGGATGCAGAATCCGCAGATCGACGTCGTCCTGATGGACATGAAAATGCCGGAACGGGATGGCTGCGAAGCCACCGCGCTCTACCGAAGCTGGGAACGGACCTCCGAGCGGGACGCGCCGCTTCCCATCATCGCCTTGACGGCAAATCTGCTTCCGGAAGACCGCGACCGCTGTTTCGCGGTGGGGATGAATGGATTCCTCAACAAACCGATCCTGTTGTCGGATCTCCGCGCCGCTCTCGCACGGTTCACCCACGATCCCGTCCGGCAGACCCCTTCCCGATTCTGATCAGCGCGCGCACAGGTGCGGGACGCGGATGCGGTCGGGTCGTATTCAGCGAAGACTCGATGACTTGAGAATCACGTGTTTGATCTTCTTGCGCCCCCAGGTGTACGTAATGTGCACCTGACCATCGGAGGCCTGGATCACCGCGGGATAGGAATACCCGCTGACCATCGGATCCTTTTCAAGGACGACCACGGTCTTCCAGGACAGGCCATCGTTTGAAATGGCGACATCGAGCGGCCAGCGGTCGCCCTTTCCCGGCTCATCCGGTCGATGCCCGGAGTGGTTGTAGACGATGAGCTGGCGCCCGTCCTTGAGTGTGACGGCATCAGTGCCTGAATTGGGATTGGGCAGCTCGGTCGCGGCCAGGTCGCTCCAAGTCCTGCCGCCATCCTTCGACCAAGTCATGGCCACCGTTCCCTGACGGGTCCGACAAAGCGCCTGCAGCCTGCCATCAGCGTGGAAAAGGATGCTGGGTTGGATGGCATCCAATCCCGGGCCCTTCCCCACCGGCTCGGTCTTTTCCCATGTCTCGCCCCGATCGCGGGTCAGCTCAAAATGCACCCGCCAGCCGTCGGGCGTACCCTCGGTGCTGGAGGGACACAACCAGGCGCCATCCGGCAGGACGACGGGCTTGTTCTTGATCGGACCAAGGATCCCGTCGGGAAGCTGACGCGCCGGACTCCAGTTGCGCCCGCCATCATCGGAGGTGCGCATCATGCCCCACCACGTGCTCGGCGACGGGCCAACTTTGTAGAACAGCACCAAGGGCCCGCCCGGCGGATTGAACAGGACTGGATTCCAAGTTGGCAGGCGCGGACCATTCGATTGGCGACCGTCGGCCACTTCCACGGCCTCCGTCCAACGATTGTTTTCGAAGTGCGCGACCCAGATGCCCACATCCGGCGCCCGCTCCTTGGTGCCGCCAAACCAGGCAGCGACCAGATGCCCCTTCGAGACTTCGACCAGGGTCGACGCATGGGATTCCGGATAGGAAGGGGAATCATTGATGAACCCGGCGGACTTCACCCCTCTTGGCAAACCACCCCGGGACAAGATCGGCATCGCAACGAGGAGTACGGGGAGGATCAGGCGGATCATGAGGTCAAATGTGCGGGGATCATGCCCGGGCCGGATGCGGCCGCAAGCGATGCTCCCCAATATTGACGATCCCCGCTCGCATGGCAACCCCGACAAATCCTGACTCCGACTCGATCCGCAGGCCCCTCTTCGGCTGATCCGCAAGGTCTGCCCAACCAAATCCCGGTGCCCGAAGTGGTAATTTCCGGAGCATGAGGCACGTCCGCCGCTTGATTTTTCTCACGAAAGGCTAAACTAGCCAGTTCCGCCGGAAAAGGCATGTATCGCTAAACACTCTCCTTTATATGAACCCATCCTCTGCACAAACCTTCGAATTCCAAGCTGAGATCAAGCAGCTCCTGGATATCGTCATTCATTCCCTCTACACGGAAAAGGAGATCTTCATCCGTGAGCTCGTGTCGAATGCGTCCGATGCGCTCGAGAAGATGCGCCATTTGAAGCTGACCGAGAAGGAAATCCACGACGAGAGCCGCGAGCTGGAAATCAACATCACCACCGACGACAAGGCGAAGACGATCACCTTTCAGGACACGGGCCTTGGCATGACCCGGACCGACCTGGTTGAAAACCTCGGCACGATCGCGCATTCCGGATCGAAGGCGTTCCTCAAGTCCCTCAGTGAGTCGGGACAGAAGAACGCCAACCTCATCGGCCAGTTCGGCGTCGGTTTCTATTCCGCCTTCATGGTCGCAAAAAGTGTCAGGGTGTACACCCACTCGTGGAAGCCATCGGAGCCGGGTCATGTCTGGTCAAGCGACGGCGCCGGAAGCTACTCAATCGAGCCGGCCGACGACCAGAGCCGCGGAGTCAGGATTGTCATCGACCTCACGGACGACTGCGCCGAGTTCAGCCAGGAGTGGAAGGTGAAGGAAATTCTCGAGCGTTACAGCGCCTTCGTCTCCTTCCCGATCAACCTCAACGGCAAACGCATCAACACGGTCCAGGCGCTCTGGCTGCGCAGCAAGAACGAGATCAAGGAGGAGGAGTACCTGGAGTTCTACAAGTTCCAGGCGCACGCCTACGATGAGCCGCGGCTGCGTCTGCACTTCTCCGCCGACGCCCCGCTTTCCATCAACGCGTTGCTCTTCGTGCCGAAGGAAAATACGGAGCGCCTCGGCTTCGCCCGGCTCGAGCCATCCGTTTCGCTCTACTGCCGGAAAATCCTGATCGACGCGAAGCCCAAGGACCTGCTTCCCGAATGGCTGCGCTTCCTCAAGGGAGTCGTCGACAGCGAGGACCTGCCCCTGAACATCTCACGTGAGACCATGCAGGACCGGGCGCTCATCGAGAAGCTGAACAAGGTCATCACCAAGCGATTCCTCAAGTTCCTCGAGGAGGAAGCGAAGAACCATCCGGATGCCTATGCCGAGTTCTACGCCCAGTTCGGTTACTTCCTCAAGGAAGGCGCCGCCATCGACTACGCACACAAGGACCAGTTGGTGAAGCTGCTCCGCTTCGAATCGTCCCTCACCGAGAAGGGCAAGACCACCTCGCTCGCCGATTATGTGTCACGTCTCCAGACCGACCAGAAGGAGATCTATTTCCTGACGGGAGCCAATCGCGACGCGCTCGAGAACGGTCCTTACCTCGAAGGCTTCAAGGCGCGCAATCTCGAGGTGCTCTTCTGCTATGAGCCCGTCGACGATTACGTCATGAACAACGTGCGCGAGTTCGACGGCAAAAAGCTGATCGCCGCCGACCACGCCGACGTGAAGCTCGCCGATCTTCCCAAGCCTCCGGAGGACGACGCGCTCGCGGCGGATCAAACCACGGCACTCGCCGGCTGGCTGAAGGACACCTTGGGCGAGCGTGTCGCGGAGGTGAAGGCCAGCGAACGGCTGGTGGGCTCGCCCGCGCTGGCGCTCAACTCGGACAAATTCATGTCACCACAGATGCGCCGCATGATGAAGGCCATGAACAAGGACGGCGCCGAAACCCCGTTGCGTGTCAATCTGGAGATCAACCCGCGCCACCCGGTGATCAAGCGTCTCAACACCACACGCGATGCCGAACCTGAAAAGGCGCGGCTCGTCGCCGAACAGGTGCTGGACAACGCGCTGATCTCCGCCGGCCTGCTCGAGGATCCCACCCGGATGGTGGCCCGCCTCTACAAATTGCTTGAGAGCGTCTGACCTCTTCGGTCATCCCGCCTTTTCCGGCCAGGCAGGGTCACGCCGCCTCGTGATCCTGCCACCTCGGGGGCATCACCGCCTCACCGAGGCGCCAGCGCCCGCAGCCGCGGCCTTCATCTGCCAGTCACTGCCGCCCACCGCGATGCGATTGCAAGATGGCGGCATTTGCTTTCGCACTGGTTTACGCCCCGGGCACGGCTAAGGTCCCCTGCTCCTGCTTGCAAGCGCACCATGCCCAAAGGCACGCGTTCCGCGTCGAAAATTCCAGTCCCTCCCGCCGATGAGGCAATCCTTGAACCGGTGCCGCATACCGAACCGGTCCGGCCTCTGGCACGCCCGGTCAAGTCGGCTTACTTCAACCGCGAGCTCTCCTGGCTGGCCTTCAATCGGCGGGTCCTTGAGCAGGCATTGGATCCACGCCACCCGCTTCTCGAGCGCATCCATTTTCTCGCGATCGTTTCGTCCAATCTCGACGAGTTTTTCGAAATCCGCGTCGCCGGCTTCATCCAGCAGGTCGAGTCCGGTGTGACCGAGCACAGCGTCGACGGCCTGCCCCCGCGTGAGCAGTTGCGCCGCATCCACTCGGTCGTTGCCTCACTCGTCGAGGACCAATACCGCTGCTGGCGTGACGACCTGCTGCCGGTCCTCGCCGCTGCGGGCATCGAGTTCCGCAATGCGCGATCGCTCTCACCGGCGGAGCTGAAATGGGCGAAAACCTATTTTCGAAAACAGGTCTTCCCGGTCCTGACACCGCTCGCGCTCGACCAGTCGCACCCGTTTCCACAACTGGGCAACAAGACCCTCAATGTCGTCGTCTCGCTCGATGACCCCGAGACGCCCGAAATCGACCATATCGTCGCCATCCTGCCCGTACCCCGCATCCTGCCGCGCCTCGTCCGCATTGAGCAAGGCACCACCAAGGTCGCCCGCTACATCTTCCTCACCGACGTGATCAAGCTGTGCGCCGCGGAATTCTTTCCAGGCTATCGCGTGCACGGCGCATGGGCCTTCCGCGTCACCCGCAACAGCGATCTCTACGTCGACGAGGAGGAGGCGGAAAACCTGCTCAAGAAGATCGAGGAGGAACTGCGCAACCTGCGTCGCGGCTCGGCCGTCCGGCTGGAGATCGAGGAGGGCGTCGAGGATACGATTTTCAACACGCTCTGCCAGCACCTCAAATTGTCGCATGAATACGTTTTCCGGCTCGAGGGTCCGCTCAACCTCCTGCGCCTGACCGGCCTCATGGAACTGGCCCGGCCCGACCTGAAATTCCCTCCGTTCACCCCGGTCAACGTTTCCCCCCTGCAGCTTCCCGAGCGGACTTTCGAGGTCCTTCGCGCCCAGGATGTGCTGTTGCACCACCCCTACGATTCCTTCCAGCCCGTCGTGGACTTTGTCGAACAGGCCGCGCGCGACCCGAGTGTCTTCGCCATCAAGCAGACGCTGTATCGCACCAGCGGTGACTCCCCGATTGTGCGCGCCCTGATGGAGGCATCGCGCAACGGCAAGCAGGTCACCGCGCTGGTGGAACTCAAGGCCCGTTTCGACGAGGCCAACAACATCCACTGGGCCCGTCAACTGGAGGAGGCTGGCGTCCACGTGGTCTACGGGCTCGTGGGACACAAGACCCACTGCAAATGCTCGCTGGTCGTCCGTCAGGAAGGATCAACCATGCGCCGGTATGTCCACCTTGGCACCGGCAATTACAATCCGCGCACCGCCCGGCATTACACGGATCTCAGCTATTTCACGTCCCGTCCGGAGATCACCGCGGACGTGACCAATCTGTTCAATTCACTGACCGGATTCAGCCGTTCGCCCTCCTTCCGCGAACTCATGGTCGCGCCTTTCAATCTTCATCGCCGCATCAATGAGTTGATCCTGCACGAGGCCGAAAATGCCGCGCGGGGACGCCCCGCCCGCATCATCGTGCAAATGAATTCACTCGTGGACAAGATGACGATCGACAATCTCTACAAGGCTTCAGGCAAAGGCGTGTCGATCGACCTGATCGTCCGCGGCATCTGCTGCCTGGTCCCCGGCGTGCGCGGCCTGAGCGAGAACATCCGCGTCCGCAGCATCGTGGGTCGTTTCCTCGAACACGTCCGGGTATTCTATTTTGAGAACACCGGCGGCGAGCCGAAGATATTCGCCGGCAGCGCCGATTGGATGCCGCGCAACTTCTTCCGCCGCGTGGAGGTGGTCTTTCCGATCCTCGATCCAGCGCTTCGCCGCTGGGTCCGTGATGAACTGCTCGCCATGGCGATCCAGGACAACGAATCCGCCCGGGTCCTGCAAAGCAACGGGGGATACACGCCGGTCCACGTGCCGGACGGCACGCCGTCCTTCTCCGCCCACGCCTACTTCATGGCCTCCGCCCGTCAGCGCGCTGCCGCGGCGTCCCCGCTCGTCTCTCACAACGCCTGAAGGGGGAGACGCCCGCGGTTTTCGCCGTGGCGCCGCCTGCGTGCGACCTTGAACGAAAATTTCACCGACGTCCGTCTCCACTTGCGCCGCAATCTTCCTGAGCGTTTACTGCAACCATGCTCTCCACCCTGGTCATCACCCTCTTTGGCGCCGACCGTCCCGGCCTTGTGGAAACGACGGCCGCACGCGTGGCCG
>CAZOXB010000057.1:0-17696 GCA_964583635.1 uncultured Opitutaceae bacterium
CGCGGACACCGTCTTGGGGTGGATCAGGGAGGACCGGCCGTTCCTCGGCGTGTGGCTCGGGATGCAGGCCTTGTTTGAGAGATCTGAGGAGGGGGGCATCACGGGCCTGGCGGCGTTCGAGGGTGAAGTCGTGCGGTTTCGCCGGCCTCCCGAATTCAAGATTCCGCACATGGGCTGGAATACCGTCCGATTCATTCAGCGCGATGCACCGTTGGCCGCCCATTTGGCCGCGGAAGGAGAGGCATTCTATTTTGTCCACAGCTACCACTGTGTGCCCGGTGATCGCAGCCTGGTCCTGGCCGACTGCGACTACGGCGGGGAATTTTGTGCGGCGGTGGGCCGCGGGAACGTCGCTGCCACCCAGTTTCACCCCGAAAAGAGCCAGACCAAGGGCCTCCAGATCTACCGGAATTTTGTCGATCTCGCTGGCCGGGTCACCGCGTAGGTAGCGGACGAGCGGGCTTTTGGGCAAGATGGGAGCCAACTTTTCCTTACCGGTGTCACGATTCCAGCTTATGTCGACCCGAAATGAGGGGAAAGTCGGGCGACTTTACTTTGCAAGCATGACGGTTTTTGCTGTCTTATGGTTCATATGCCCAAGACTGCTACCCTGAAAATCGACGACGCAGAGGTCAGCCTGCCGGTGATCATCGGCACGGAGGCGGAAAGGGCCGTGGACATCACCAAGCTGCGCGCTGAAACGGGGTACATCACCTACGACGATGGTTTTGGCAATACGGGCTCGTGCCAGAGCTCGATCACCTACATCGATGGTGAAACGGGTATCCTGCGCTACCGCGGTTATCCGATCGAGCAGCTTGCGGAGAAATCCAACTTCATCGAGACGGCCTTTCTCGTGATCCATGGCGAGCTGCCCACCCCGGAACAACGGTCGCGGTTCTCCGAACTCCTGACCCGACATGCGCCGCTTCATGAAGGGATGGCGCAGCTCTTCCGTGGTTTTCCCCGCGAATCGCATCCGATGGCGGTGCTCTCGGCCATGATGAATGCGCTGGGCTGCTATTATCCGCACCTGGCCACAAACAATCACCAGCGCGATCTCGTTTCCTTTGAGGAGGCCTCCACGATCGCCATATCCAAGGTGCGCACGATCGCCGCGCACTCGTACCGCGTCAGCCGTGGCCTGCCGCTCAATTACCCGAAGCGTTCACTGAGCTACTGCGACAATTTTCTGCACCTCATGTTCTCGGAGCCGTACAATGAATACCTGGCGACTCCCGAAGTGGCATCGGCGCTGAATCTTTTCCTGCTGCTGCATGCCGATCATGAGCAGAACTGTTCGACCTCCACGGTGCGCATGGTCGCCTCCGCAGGAGCCAATCTCTTCGCATCGGTTTCCGCGGGCGTGAATGCGCTGTGGGGCCCGCTCCACGGGGGGGCGAACATGGCCGTGATCGAAATGCTCAAGTCCATTCACGCCGACGGCGACGACGGCACGAAATTCATCGCGGCGGCCAAGTCCGGCAAGGGCGAACGCCTCATGGGCTTCGGCCATCGCGTCTACAAGAACTACGATCCGCGCGCGAAGATCATCAAGACCAGCTTCTACAAGGCTCTCGCATCGCTGGGAATCAAGGACGACCCCCTGCTGAACATCGCGATGAAACTCGAGGAGGTGGCGCTGAGTGACGACTACTTCATCGCCCGCAAGCTTTACCCGAATGTCGATTTTTATTCGGGACTGATCATGCGCGCGCTCGGCATTCCGGAGGAGATGTTCACCGTCATGTTTGCGATGGGACGCATGCCGGGCTGGATCGCCCAGTGGCATGAGGTGGCCAGGAATCCGCGGCTCAAGATCTACCGTCCGCGTCAGATTTATACCGGCGCAGCGGAGCGGAACTATATTCCAACCAACCTTCGCCAGTAACGCGCGGTCGGCTTCGCAACGCGGGATTCCGATGGCGGATGATACCCCGCGTTCCGCGCGCGCAAGCCGCTCGGGATGCACCTCACCTTGTTTCCTACTGGGTCGCTGGACTCTGCTGCGTGCGGAGGATCTCCTCGGTGCTAAGGCCGGTCAGACGGGAGATCCCCTTCATGAGACGCCACAGGGCGAAGAGCATGATCACCAGGCAGGGAACCACGATCACGGGCCAGCTCAGCGCATTCATTTTCCCAAGCTCCGCATTGAACTCGGGAGTTCCGGTGTCGCTGCGGATCAGGATGCGTGCCAGCGTGAAGTTGAGCACGGCGCTGATGGCGAAACTTCCCGCCAGGAGCAGGCTGGCTTCGCGCAGATGGCGGTCGAAATCCCGCGTGTTGCCGCGGGTCTGCAGCGCGGCGTCGATGCGGGGCACGTCGATCACCTGATCGTTGTACAACAATTGACGGACCAGCGGGCGTTTGGAGCGCAGCGAGGCAAGGATGGCGACGCCAATGACGGTCGGGATCGCGGCCTCCTTGATGGCAAACCAGAAGCGATTCACATGGATCAGGGCAAAGACTCCGGTGAGCAGCACGCTCACGAAACCGATGACCGACACGAAGTTGGTCTGCCTGCGCTGGATGAAATCCCAGACCCCGTAGCCCAGAGGGAAGGAGAGCGCCACGATCAGTCCCCAGACGGGGCCGAGCATGGCCGGCTTGCTGAGATAGGTGAGCAGGATCGACGGAAGCGCGACATTGAAGGCAATGTTCAAGAGCAGGTTCTCGCGCTTCGGAACAGGGGATGGCATGACAGGTTTCAACGGGGAAAGTCGGCTCGTCGAAAGAGAATTCCACATACTTCCGCTTTGCCCAACCCCCGATTTCTCACAAAGTCGCCCCATGATCCTTCTCGGCGTCAATGTGGACCATTGTGCAACCGTTCGGCAGGCTCGATACCGGCAGCAAACGAAAACGGCTGGCGGCATGGTGGAGCCGGATCCGGTGGCGTTTGCCGTCGCCTGTGAGCGGGCGGGTGCTGACGGCATTACGGTCCATCTCCGCGAAGACCGGCGGCATATTCAGCCGCGGGACGTCCACCGCCTGCGTGAAGTGGTGTCGACCCGGGTGAATCTGGAAATGGCCTGCACTGACGCGATGACAGCGTTCGCCCTCGAACTTCGTCCCGATTCCGTCTGCCTGGTCCCGGAGAGCCGGGAGGAGATCACCACTGAAGGAGGATTGGATGTGGCCGGCAATCGCGAGCGCGTGGACCGGACGATCCGCGCCATGTCCGCAGCGGGCATCGAGACGAGCCTTTTCATCGATCCGGATGAGCGGCAGATCGAGCTGGCCGCCGCCCTGCATGCCCCCTGGATCGAGCTGCACACCGGTGCCTGCGCAGAGGCCTTTTCCCAGAGCAAGGCGCGCCGGGTGGCGGAGTTCGAGCGCCTGCGCCGCGCCGCCGCGTACGCCCACCAGCTCGGATTGGTGGTGAATGCGGGACATGGGATCAACTATGTGAACGTGGCCGAGTTCCGAACCCTTCCCCATGTCCACGAGTTCAACATTGGACACAGCATAGTCAGCCGTGCGCTGTTCACCGGAGTCGGTGAGGCCGTGCGTGAGATGAAGCAGCGGATGAATGCACCCTCGCGATGATGGCCGACGGTGATTGCAGTGCTTCCCGGGGATGTGAAATGCTTTCGATACTCCGCGCTTCATGACATTCGATCTACCTCCCGGCGGCATTCTCGTGGGTTTGGGCACGGACATCGTTGATGTGGCCCGCATCCGTGGGGTGCACGAGCGGCAGGGCGACCGCTTTCTCGCCCGGGTATTCACTGACGAGGAGCGCGATTACTGCCTGCAGATGGCGCATCCGCACAAGCACCTCGCGGCTCGCTTCGCCGCGAAGGAGGCCGTTTCAAAGGCTTTCACCAGCGGGATCGGGGCCGAGTTGGGATGGAAGTCCGTATCCGTGTATCACGGGCCACGCCAGGACCCCCGGGTTCGTCTCGATGAAAAGGGACAGGACCTTCTGAGGCGGGTGGGCGGGACCCATGTGCTGCTTTCGTTGTCCCATACCGACGGTGCAGCCCTGGCTGTCGCGGCGATTGTGCGCCGGTAGCATGACCGACATGGCCTCCGAATATTCAGACAGCCCCCCGCTCCGTGCGCAGCCATCCAAGGTTCCGTCATGGATACTCCTGGGGTTCATCATCGGAGGTGTATTTGTATTCCTGTTACGGAGGGAGTATATCCGTTCCGAAGCACCCCCGGCGTCGGCTGCGTTGCATCCGGCGCCGGTGCCCGCCGCCCCGCCGCCCGCCGGGCGCAAACCCGGCTCTCCGCTGATGACCATCGAGGCGGTGTGGGAATCCTGGGGACATTATGCCATTTGGGAGGGGGAAACCACACAGGTCGCACTCTGGGACGTCGATCAGGCGAAGTTTTCCGACTTCTTTGAAGTGGTCCGGTTTGGTGACCACGTCTACTTCCGCAGCCTCACCCGCCTCACCCGTCCGGTGGTCGACCGCGGCCTGGGAATCCAGTGTCCGCTGCAATTCACCGCACCGGCCACCGTGGGCACCCGACGTTGATGTCCCTGCCGCTTCAGATCGCATCCCAGCCGGTGCTTTCCTGCCAGGAGGCGGGTGAGTTCGAGGCCCGGTTGTTCCAAGGAGACGAGGCCAGGGAGTGGCCGGCGATGCAGCGGGCGGGGGATCTCCTGGCGGCTGCGGTCGGTCGGGACATTCTTGAAATCGGCGGACTGGGTGCCGAACCGCGGTTTCTGGTGCTGGTGGGGAAGGGGCACAATGGCGGTGACGCCCTGATCGCGGCACGAGGACTTCTTGCCGGGCACCCACGGGCGCACGCGGATATCGTGTTTCCCTTCGGCGAGCGGACGCTTCGGCCGCTCACACGACGGGCCTGGGCGATGTATCAGGCGGATGGATTCAACCGCATTTCGGTGCTGGTTTCCCCGTTTCCTTTCTCCCGCCGGTACGACGTGTGCGTGGATGGTGTCTTCGGGTTTCAATTCCGGCCACCCCTGCCGGCCGGGGTCGCCGGGATTTTGAAACGGGTCAATTCCCTGGACATCCGTCTGCGGGCCGCCGTGGATCTGCCCAGCGGATGGGATGAGCCGGATGCGTTCAGCGCGGATTTCACCTATGCCACCGGGATTGCCAAGGAGCCGCTGCTGACCGTGCCGAATGCGGGCCGCCTTCGACTCCTGGACCTCGGCTGGGATGTTCCGCCGCCGCCAAGGCCGACGATTCAGGCGTTGTCGGCCGCGACCCTGGCGCCGCTGTCCCGGCTGCGGGGAACGCGGTCGGACAAACGAAGCTTCGGGCACCTCGGGGTGATTGGCGGATCAAGGCAGTACCCGGGCGCGATCCTGATGACCGTCCGGGCGGCGCTTCAAAGCGGTTGCGGGCTGCTCACGGCCTTTGTTCCGGAATCGCTCGTGGCGAGTTTCGCCGCTGCGGCGCCCGAGGCGATGTGGGTCGGCTGGCCGGAGACCCCCGAAGGATATCTGTCGATGGACGGCGCCCATGAATTGCGGCGCAGACGGGACCATTTGACCGCGATGGTGATCGGACCGGGGCTGGGGCGAGGGAAGGAGACAATGGCCTGCCTGGCGGCGGAACTGCCGGCCTTGCGGATGCCGGTGGTGATCGATGCGGACGCACTCCAGCCCGAGCTGGTGGAAGCTGGAACCTGCCCCAGGATCCTCACTCCCCACGCCGGGGAATTCGCCCGGATTGCCGGCGGCAGGGACCTTGCCACCTATGCGGCGACCCAACCCGCGGTGGTGGTTTTTAAAGGGCCGGTGACCCGCATTGCGGCCGGATCACAGCAGTACTGCTCCTTTCTCGGCGGGCCGGTCCTCGCGCGTGGAGGCAGCGGCGACATCCTCGCGGGAATCATCGGTTCCCTGCTGGCCCAGGCTCCTCAGGATCCACTGGGAGCTGCGGCGACCGGAGTGGTTTGGCAGGGGGCGGCGGCGGATGCGCTGGCCCGCGCACAGGGCGCCACCGCCGTAACGACCACGGATATCCTGCCGTTCCTTGCAACCGCCCTCCGGGGATCAGGTTGCTGAAACGAAGTCTGTGTCCGGGGCATTATCCCGGAGACGAACCGGGTTCCTTGGGTGGGGATGACTCGCCGTCCTTTGCCGGGGGGGGAGCCGGGGTGCCTGCCGGAGGGACATCGGCCGGAGCCGGTTGCCCAGATTGGCTTTCGTCTGCAGGTGTTGGCGGGGACGGGGCGTGAGGTCCGGGATGGTGGGGATCCGGGGCGGAATGGTACGGGTCGTGGTCGTATTCGTAGTCGTAGGCGTGGTCGTCCGTGAGCACACCCGTCGGTGTGTCTGTTCCCGATGGCAATGCCGCCTGGGCCGGAGTGGCAACCGCAGTCGTCGGCTTGCGGGGCGGCGGTGGGGGCTCCTCCATGACCCGGCGGATCTCCGCCTCGACGCCGCTGGTGGCCTTCTTGAACTCGCGGATCGAGCGTCCGAGGCCGCGTGCGAATTCAGGCAGGCGCTTGCCCCCAAACAAGATCAACACCAGCACAAAAATCAGCAGCAGCTCCGCGCCGCCGATATCCCCGATGATTGCGAAGAAGGCCGGGCTCATCTCATGCAAGAACGCCATTTGAACCTGAAGGTAGTCGACCTCTCCGGCATGACAACCTGACAATTTGCCGAATATCGGGATCGGCCCACCGGGCCATTTGCCAGGCAGAAGATTCCATGCGGGACCATGCCCAACCGGAGAATCCTCAAAGTCTTTCCAGACTTGAATTGAGCGGTATGGCGGATCAGCCGGAACAATATGCGATCAATCCACCCTATCGAATGACAATCTCAACGGCAAAACTCTGGCTTTGGCCCGGGTGTACCCAATGAAGCCCGACTTTGTGTTCCGCTGCGTTGGGTGGCCCCATCCAAGGCTCGACGCAGTAGAAAGGTGCGGTGTCGTCCATGGTCCAGGTTACGAACGTGGCGTCCGCGGCGGGCTTCTTGTCGTGCCCGATCCGGATGGTGACGTCACCCGGGGCGTTGACCGGACCGAAGACGACCGCGTTGTTCTTCAAGCCCATGTGAATCGCATCGATGAGCAACGGCTGGTTGAGGCGTTCCTCCACCTGAAGCGCCGGACCGGGCTGAAGCTGGCCGGCCGCGTCCTGTTTGAAACGTTTCGTGGCGGGAATACGAATCGCATAGTCGTTGCGGCTTTGCCCCTCCGCCCAAGGCAGCGTGAAGTAGAAATGATGTCCTGCGCTCCAAGGGATGGGTTGTTTATCGTGATTGGTGAGCACAAGCTCGCAGGTCAGACCCAGGGGCGCAAACCGGTAGACCACCGCGAATTCATAGTCGTAGGGATAGGCGAGCTTTGCCTCCGCGTCGGGTTGGAAGACCGCGCTGAAACCTCGATCATTGAGATGACGGACAACAAATTTTCCCTGTCGGGCGATGCCGTGCATGGGCATGGGGCGGCGGATGTCATCGGATCCGCGCCAGAAATGGATGTCGCCGCGGTCGAACGTGCGCGCACAGAACGGGAAAAGAACCGGGTTTCCCCCACGGACCTTGAAGAAGTCGTCAAGCGACGAGAGTTCAGGCCAGTAGAGGACGTCGCGAATGGATCCGTCGGGCAGCGTGACGTTCCAGTGCATCAGCCGGGCGCCCCGTTCCGGCATGGCGAGGAACGTTGAGGTGCCAACGCGCCATTTGTTCAGGGATTCGCCGAGGTAGGGGATTGATTCCATGTTCCTTGGGAATAAAATGGCGAAATTGGCGGCGGCCAACGGATTTCTGGAAATTTCCCGCGATTTTCGCTCGTCGTGACGCTTGCACGATCGCTCGGGTTCGACGATGCTGGGCCCCAATGCCGAGACTTCTTCAAGGATTCCGTTGGATCGCGCCGCTGGCGGCCATTCTCGCCACGGTTGTCGGCGCGGCATGGGCACAGGTGCAGGCACCGGATGCTTCATCCGGGACGTCCAGCCCCCTCGCGGCGCCCGCCTCCGCACCGGTGCCGACGGATCCGGCTGGAAACGCCATCGGCGCGGGTGTCCGGCCCGGAGGCACGCGGATTTTTGTCATTCCGGTCCAGACGGAAATCGCGAAGCCCATCCTCTACGTGATCCGTCGCGGCTTGAAGGAGGCGATCGAGGAGAATGCGGATGTCGTCGTACTCGACATGAAGACGCCCGGTGGTGCGCTTGATGTGACCTTTGACATCATGGAGGCCCTGGAACATTTCCCGGGGAAAACCGTCACCTACGTGAACCCGGAGGCGATTTCAGCCGGCGCATTCATTGCCGCGATGACGGATGAGATCTGGTTTTCGCCGACCGGCGTGATTGGCGCCGCCGCGCCCGTCCTCGCAACCGGCGGCGAGATTGATGCCTCGATGAAGCAGAAGATCGTGAGTTACCTGCGGGCACGGGTGCGGGCAATTTCCGAGGGCAAGGGATATCGCGGACAGGTGATTTCGGCGATGATCGACTCGGATTATGAACTCAAGATCGGCGACGCGGTCCTGAAGTCGAAAGGGGAGCTCCTCTCCCTGACGGCAACGGAGTCGATCAAGGCCTACGGCGACCCGCCGACGCCGCTGCTGGCGGCGGGAATCGCGAAGGACCTCGATTCGCTGTTGCGTGAAAAGTTGGGTGCGACCACGGCGAGCACGCACCGGATCGACGTGAACTGGGCCGAGCGTGTCGCCGTGCTGATCAACTCGCTGTCGCCGGTGCTGCTTGGCCTGGGACTGCTGGCGGCCTTCATAGAATTCAAGACCCCTGGCTTCGGCATTTTTGGGATCTCCGCCGGCATCCTGCTCACGGCGGTCTTCTTCGGGCATTACATCGCGGGATTTTCCGGGCACGAGCCAATACTGGTTTTCGTGCTGGGCCTCGCAGCGTTCCTGATCGAACTCTTTTTCTTTCCGGGCATCGTCGTGCTCGCGCTCATGGGAATCATGCTGATGCTCGGCTCGCTGGTATGGGCGATGGCCGACCTCTGGCCGCATGAGCCGGTCAGTTTCTCCCCGGAAATCTTTGTCCAGCCGCTGCTCAATGTCGGTGCCGGCCTGGTGATCGCGGGCGTGCTGGCCGTGTTGCTCGCCCGTTTCCTGCCGAGAAGCTGGCTTTGGGATCGCATGATTCTCAGTGCAAGCGTCGGCGCGGCTGCGCAGGAAGCGGGCAGCGCCCCCGGCACGACCGGGAGCGGTGCGACCTTGGTCGGCGCGCAGGGTGTCGCTGTGACCGGGCTCTTCCCGAGCGGCCAGATCGAAGTGGAGGGCCGGCGCTACGAAGCCCGCGTTGCGGTGGGTTCGATCCAGCGCGGCCAGAAGGTGATCGTGGTTGAACGCTCCGAGTTCGGATGGATTGTGGAGCCGACGGACACATGAACGCGATCGCACTTCTCTTTCTTTCGGGGGCTGCCCTGCTCGCATTTGAGGTCATCGTGCCGGGCGCCGTTCTCGGCATCATCGGCGCGCTGGCGTTGCTTGCAGGCGTGATCGTCTCTTTCTCGACCTATGGGGCCGGCGGCGGGTTGACCGCGCTGGGAATCGCGCTCGCGCTGGTGGCGATCGTGTTTTTCCTGGAGTTCTACCTCCTTCCCAGGACCCGTTTTGGACGCCGCATGTTTCTGCGCACCTCCATCGTCGGTAGCAGTCAGCCGAGCCATCCTCCCACCTTGGTCGGCACCGAGGCCAGGGCCGTCACACAGTTGACACCCTCGGGATATGTCTTGATTGACGGCAAGCGCTACGAGGCGTTTTCACAGTCCGGACCTGCCGACGTGGGTGACGTTCTGCGCGTTGTTGCCGTCGATAATTTCAGAGTCGTAGTCACGAAACCTTAATCATCATGGAAATCCTTCGCCCCTCCGCCCTTTGGATCGTGGTGCCTGTCGGCATCGTTGTCCTCATCATCCTGTTCATCGTGCTGTCATTCTTCAGCGTCTGGCTGCGAGCGTGGCTGGCCGGTGCCTACGTTGGCTTTTCTGATCTGGTGGCCATGCGGCTGCGGCAGGTGCCCTACGGCCTGATGGTCGATGCACGCATCACCGCGAAGAAGGCGGGCATCGAGATAAGCATCGACGAATTCGAGGCCCATTTTCTGGCGGGCGGCAATGTCGTGCCCACCGTTCACGCCCTGATCGCGGCGCAGAAGGCCGGCATTGAGCTGAGCTGGCAGCGGGCCTGCGCGATCGACCTGGCCACCAAGGGATCGGGAAAGAGCGTGGTCGAGGCGGTGCGCACCTCCGTCGATCCGAAGGTGATCGACTGCCCGAATCCCGACGGCGGCCGCACCACGATCGATGGCGTGGCCAAGGACGGCATCCAGGTGAAGGTGAAGGCCCGCGTGACCGTCAGGACCAACCTGGACCGTTTTGTCGGCGGGGCGAAGGAGGACACGATCATCGCACGCGTTGGCGAGGGCATTGTCACGACCATCGGCACAGCCGAGAGCTACAAGGCCGTGCTTGAGTCGCCCGACAACATTTCCAAGACAGTGCTCCACCGTGGTCTCGATGTGGGCACGGCGTTTGAAATTCTTTCCATCGATATCGCCGATGTCGACGTCGGCGAAAACATCGGTGCCAAACTCCAGGTGGCGCAGGCCGATGCGAACAAGAACATGGCCCAGGCGCAGGCGGAGATCCGCCGTGCGGCCGCGGTTGCGCTCGAGCAGGAAATGAAGGCGAAGGTCCAGGAGATGCAGGCCAAGGTGGTCGAGGCCCAGGCGCAGGTGCCGCAGGCCATGGCGGAAGCCTTCCGCAGCGGCCGTCTCGGGGTCATGGACTATTACCGGATGGAGAACATCCAGGCCGATACGTCGATGCGGCAGAGCATTGCCGATCCGAACCAGAAGTCCTGAGTCCCTTCACCGGGATTCCACCGCGCCCGCGCCCCTTGCCTCAACCCGAACCGTCATGGAGTGGATCCTCGATCACATCCAGTTCATTGCCATCGTTGCGGGCGTGGTCGCCTACTGGATCAACCAGCGGCGGCGGGAAAAGGAGGGGGCGGAGGCCGATTACGACGGCGATGGCGTGCCGGACAACCGGAAGCGGCGTCGTCTGCAGCCGGATGCCAGGCAATCGGATCCCGAGGTGGGCGAGCGCGAGCGGAGGATTCGTGGGGAGATGCTCAGGAAGATCGCCGAGAGACGCGGCGGACAACCGGTCCCCGCAGGCTCCCCGCCGGCGCTGCCCTCCAGGACCGCGCCCTTGCAACGATCCGCCACGGCCGGACCGGAGGATGCCCCCCGGCCGGTTTCGGATGGTCCCCTCGGCGAGCTGCTTCGTCGCGCGCTCGAGGCCAGGCAACGTCAAGAGGAAGCTGCCCGCGCCCAAAGCATGGCTGCGGAGAATGCGGAGCGCGAACGCCAGCGACGCCTCCACGAGCAGCAGTTGCGTGAGTTGGAGGAACAGCGGCGTGAGGAGCTCGCCCGGGCCGAAGAGATTGCCCGGTCGCAGGCGCCGGTCCGTCCTCCGGTGCCGGTTGCCCACCTGCGTGGCGACTTTCTGCAGGACCTTCGCGGAGCGGATAACCTGCGCCGGGCAGTCCTGTTGCGCGAAGTGCTTGGTCCTCCGGTCGGTCTCGGGCGCCGTTAGTCCAAGGTCAGCCGGCTGGCTTGAGGCGGTACGATGCCGCGCTGAAGAGCGGTGACCCTTCGTGGCATTGGTTTGAGGGGAGCAATTGGCCTGAAGTGAATGGAATCGCCCGGACGTAGCTGATCTGAGTCTTTCGGAAAAAGGATTGTCCCATGGAAACAGAATACAAAATCCTCTGCACACCGCTCAAGGGGGCGGAGCTGTCTGCTGTGATGCATCAGTTCCCGTCTCCTATTTCTCGGCCTGAGATGCGGGAGATCTACAATTATCGCATCGATAAAGACGGATACTACCTCGTTGATCGGGGCGTCAATGGCCGGGTCGCGGCGGTGGCTCTGAAGCTGCTGGTTGATGCCGCGCTGACCCAGGATTCGGCGGTTGAAATACGTCGGCTATGATATTGAAAACGCCATCGAACCGGGCAACACGCAAGGCAAGTGAGTTTGTCGTTACCGCGCCGCCGACTGGCGGGATATCGGGAGCTGGGTTACCAAGTCGATATGCCGCAAGACGCAGCTCCGGTGTGGTTTGATGCCGCATCCGGCAATACCGAATAGGTTTGATATTGCGAGACCCGGCAAATTGCCGGATAGTGGTTCCATGGCCACTTTTGCCGCAAAATCCCGTTCCCGTGTCCCTGTCACCGCTCGCCTGGAGGCGAGGATTCCCCGCGATTTCAAGAAGACCCTGGAGCAGGCTGCCGCCGTGACCGGACATCCCACCGTCACGAGTTTTGTTCTCTCCGCCCTCCAAGCCAGCGCCCGTAAGGTCATCGAAGAGCATCAACAGGCCAAACTTTCTGCGGAGGAATCGACCCATTTCGTCAAGGCATTGCTTGCACCCGCCGCTCCGAATGCGGCGCTGCGGGGTGCTCTTAAGCGTTATCGTGAGGCCAGCGCCTGATGGCCTACCGTTTTGAGCCGCTGGCCAAGCAACACGACCGGGCCGGGTTTCGTTGCGGGAGCGCGCCGCTCAATGCCTATCTCCAGCAGATAGCGCGGAAGGATGCCGAGCGCCATGTGGCCGCCGCATTCGTCATGGTGGATGACGCCGCCCCGGCCGCCATCGTGGGTTATTACACGCTTTCTGCTTTCGTCGTGGCCGTGACGGAGCTGCCGGAAGCCATGCAAAAGAAGCTGCCCCGGTACCCGCGATTGCCCGCAACCTTGCTCGGACGGCTGGCGCGGGATGAGCGTTTCCCGGGAACAGGATCGCTGCTTTTGATGGATGCGCTCACCCGGGCGCATCAGAAATCGGCGGAGATTGCCTCGCTCGCCGTGGTCGCTGACGCGAAGGATGAGGTCGCTTTGACGTTCTATCGGAAGTTCGGATTTGCCCGATTGGGCAGCGATCCGAACCGGGTTTTTCTGCCGATGGGCACCATCGCGGAGCTGATTGGGAAGCAGGGTTGACGAACTATCCGGGCGAGGCGCGAGGCGAGAAACAGGGAAACGCACGCGGGTGGGGCCAACCGCGAATGTGATAGATGCCTCGCGCGGCTGCCGGTCTCCGGGCACAAAATTCCGCGCTCTGTCCTTGAGAAACTCGCGGCCATGCAGATGCTCGACGTACATCTGCCGACGATCGACGAAAGCGAATTGATCCTCACCCGCCATACACAATCGGAGCCCGATCAGCGCCTGGCATTGGAGCGCCTGAAACTGACATTGCCCGAGCAGGCGTCGCTCAAAATCACGTGCGCCGGGGCGAAAGCGAGGCAAGCGGCTGCAGTGCAGACTTTGGAAATGTCCTCACTGATTTGCAGCGACTTACAGATCCTGCCGCCCTGAATCCGCGAAGTCGGGTTAAGTTTCCCACGGGAATTTATTCCATCGTTTCCCCCGCTTTTTACCCGAAACGAGGGCGGTTTTATTTCCGATGTCGTCAACAAAGTGTTCGAGCCCGGAACGCGAGGTGCTAGAAAATTGACGCCGGACAAAAACAACGGAGATAATGTCGATGTCCGGAAACCCCTTGCCGTGATGAAAAAATCCCTCTCTCGCCGCCGGTTCCTTGGAGCTTCGGCTGCAGCCGGAGCCAGTCTCTGCGTGGCCGCCAACACCTCCCCTGGCGCTGGAAATGTCAGTCCAACGTCAGGCGCGATTCCGGCCTCGGTGGCATGGCCGCAATGGGATGGTACCGATGAGAATGCCCTGCTGGAGGTATTGCATTCCGGCAAATGGGGCCGAACGGTGGGAGGAAACCGGGTGAAAGCGTTCGAAGCGGCCTTCGCCCGGCGGATGCAGGCGCGTTTTTGCGTGGCCACTTCGTCCGGAACCACGGCGTTGCTGACTTCGTTGGGAGCGCTGAACATCGGCCCGGGTGACGAAGTCATCCTTCCTGCCTACACGTTTGTGGCGACCTTCAATGTCATTACGGCCAACTACGCTCTGCCGGTGTTCATCGATACGGATGCGGACACGTTCCAGATCGACGCGCGCAAAATCGCCTTCGCCGTCACTCCGGCCACGCGGCTGTTGCTGCCGGTGCATATTGCCGGTTCGGCCTGCGACCTGGATGCCATCGGTGAAATTGCCCGGGCGCGCGGCATAGCCTTGATCGAGGACGCGTGCCAGGCGCCGCTGGCGGAATGGAAGGGGCGTCCTGTCGGCACGCAAGGGATCGGCGGCTGCTTCAGTTTTCAGGCGAGCAAGAATCTCACGAGTGGGGAGGGTGGGGCCGTCATCACCGACGACGAGTCATTCGCCGACCGGTGCCATAATTTCCATACGCCGGGTAATCCCCGGCCGGCACCCAGCTCCGGACGCAGCGCAAACTATCGACTGACCGAATTCCAAGGTGCGCTTCTGTCGAGCCAGATGGCGCGACTCGAGCAGCAGTACCGCCTGCGGGATGAGAACGCCGGCCACCTCACGCGCTTGCTGCAACAGATCCCCGGAATTGTTCCCGCCCGGCTGGCCGACGGATGTACACGCAGCGCGTACCATCTCTACATGTTCCGCTACGACAAGCGGCAGTTTGCAGATTTGCCTCGCGCGAAGTTCCTCCAGGCCCTGGGCAAGGCGGGGGTGACGGCGAGTGCGGGCTACACCCGCCTCAACACGTCGGACCACGTCAGGGCTCTGGCCGCGAATCCCCACTACCAGCGCATCTACGGAAAGAGCGCCATGGCGTCATGGCTCGAGCGCAATCAGTGCCCCGTCAACGACCGGCTGGTCGAGGAGGCGGTCTGGCTTCCGCAGTCAAAACTGCTCGCCTCGCCGGAAGAGATGGAACGCATCGCCACGGTCATCGATGACCTCCGCAAACGCGCCGGCGATCTGGCACGAGGCTAGCGATCCGGCTGTGATCATCATGCCAGCGTTTAACCGACATGGGTCCGCACCGTTTCAGAAGTCCAGAGCCGCGGGAAGGTCCAATCCGCGATTCACTTTCCTGGTCCACCTGCTTCTCCTCGGTGCTGCCGTGGCTACGATGGGCTCGGCGGCCGAACCCGCGTCGGGCTGGCGCGTCGGCGTCGCTGCCGAAAAGATCACGCCGAGGCAGCCGCTCTGGATGAACGGTTACGCCGTGCGCGACCGGCCCAGCGACGGCACGGCCCAGGACCTCTGGGTCAAGGCGCTGGCCTTTGAGGACGCGGAGGGAAGACGCGCCGTGCTGCTGACGGCGGATTTGTGCGCGATCACGCGGGCCGTCTCCGATGACGTGGCCCGGGAACTGGCGAAGAGTCACCGGCTGCCGCGCAGCGCGATCATGACCAATGTGTCGCACACGCACTGCGCTCCTGTCATTACGGGGAGCATTCCGGGCCTGCGCCTTGTTCCACCCGAGGGAACGGCAGCGATCGACGCTTACACGCGGGAGCTGGAGGGGATCATGACAGCGGCGGCCCGAAAGGCGCTGGATTCGCTGGCGCCGGCAGCACTCAGCTGGAGCGAGGACGAAGCGACGTTCGGCATCAACCGCCGCAACAACCGCGAGAGCCAGGTGCCCGCCTTGCGGGCGGCCGGCCGGTTGAAAGGCCCGTCGGATCCGCGCGTGCCGGTCCTGGCGGCGCGCAATGCGCGCGGCAAGTTGATGGCGGTGCTTGTTTCCTATGCCTCTCACAACACCACGCTCCAGATCTACCAATGGCATGGCGACTACGCCGGATGCGCACAGGAAGAGATTCAGCGCCGTCATCCCGGCGCGATCGCGCTTTTCGCCAGTGGATGCGGGGCTGACATCAATCCCAATCCCAGGCAGAGCGTCGCGCAGGCGGAGCAGCATGGCCGCTCGCTGGCGGACGCCGTGGACCGCGCTCTGGCCAAGCCGCTCCATCGGGTCTCGGGGCGGTTTCAATCGAGTTTCGCGGACATCACCCTGACGTTTGCCCGCCGGCCGACCGAGGCGGAGATTCGCGAGGCGAGGGAAAAGATTCAGCCGAACCGGGAAATGCATCAGGCCTGGGCCGAGACGGTTTCGCGACGCTTGCAGACGCTCGGGGACGCCGCCATGAAACACGACTATCCGATTCAGGTCTGGAAGCTGGGCGACCTCCAATGGGCCGCGCTGGGCGGCGAGGTCGTGGTCGATTACGCTCTCCGGCTGCGAGAGGAGTTCGGCAGCGCGTTGTGGGTTTTTGGATACTCGACGGATGTCATGGCCTACATCCCCAGCGAACGGGTTCTCCGGGAGGGCGGCTACGAAGGTGAGTCCTCAATGATCCCGTACGGCCTGCCCGGCAAATGGTCACCCGGCCTCGAGGAAAAGATTCTCGCGAAGACGCGCTCACTGCTGGCGGAAGGAAGGTGAAGTCGCTTCGCGATGGTTCAGCGGAAACGCTCAACGCTCTTTAATGCCATGCACTCTCCCCTGACTCGTCGAAAATTCATCGTGGGCAATGCCGCCGCCGTCGTCGCTGCTCAATTACCCGCTTCGCGGAGCGCGGCCGCCGCGGTGCCGCCAGACGCCGCACGGCTGGCCAAGGACGGCGGCCCCAAAGCGGTTGTAGCACGGCCGGGGAAATGGGTGCGATGGGACGAACGCGAGCGCAAACAGCTCAGCGAAGCGGTGAACCAGTCGTCCCTCTTCTATTGGGACGCGGGGCGCCGCAACAAGCAAACCGCGCTCTTCGTCGAGCGTTTCAAACGCTATTGTCCCAGCGAGCATGTCGTCACCTGCTCCTCGGGAACGGCCGCTCTGCAGATCGCCATCGCGGCTGCGGGCGTAGGGCCGGGAGACGAGGTGATCACGACGCCGATCACGGATCTGGGCACGGTCTCCGGTATTCTGTTTCAACAGGGAGTTCCGGTATTCGCGGATCTCGGCGCCTCGACCTACAACCTGGACCCGGTGTCCGTCGAAAAATGCATTACTTCGCGAACCAAGGCGATCATCGCTGTTCATCTGACGGGAACGCCTTGCGACCTCGATCCGCTGCTGGCGCTGGCGAAGAAACACAATCTTTTCCTCATCGAGGACTGCGCGCAGGCCTGGGGCGCGACCTATCGGGGGAAGCCGGTCGGGTCGCACGGGCACGCGGCGTGTTATTCGCTCATGAGTTCCAAACACATTGGCTGCGGCGATGGCGGTGTCGTGGCCTCGAGCGATCCGCGAATCGGCCCGGCGCTGTTGAAGTTCTCGGACAAAGGCAATGACCGCACCAACCCGGCCTACTCGTGGGGAAAGACCCAAGTGCTGGCCAGCAACTATCGCATGAGCGAGCTGCAGGCGGCATTCGCGGCGGTGCAATTGGAGCGGTTGGAGGGGATCGCGGCCAAACGGTCCGCGCTGGGCCGGAGCCTGGCGGAGGGACTCTCCGGGATCCCCTCGGTGATGCCGCCGCAGCTGCAGGCGGCGGACCGCTCCACGTTTTGGTTCTTCTACTTCAGGCTGCGCCCGGAACGCCTGCGGTGCTCGCGCGATGAATTCGCCGCCGCCCTGCGCGCGGAGGGCGCCCAGTGCAGCGCCGGTTATATTCCGGTTCCGATCTACAAGCTGCCCTACTTCGCGCAGCACGCGTTTTTCGCGGGGCGATGGCCGGTCAAGGAAATGGGCCTGACGAAAATGGACTATGCCGCCGTGCGCTGCCCTGAAGCGGAGGCGATCCTGAGCACCGGAATCCAATGAGCGATTACTGAAGTCATGGACGATGCCTACAACCAAGAGGTGACCGACGCCGTGAGGAAAGACGCCACTCACTTCTCGATCTGACGCGTCTCAATTC